>JBAXBW010000001.1:0-46334 GCA_037141805.1 Chlorobiaceae bacterium
TTGTTCAATGCCTCAGCAGATTTCGGATCAAGTTCTATCGCCCTGGTATAATCAGCAATGGCGCCCGGTTTATCACCCATGCGGAATTTTGCGGCCGCACGACCGGTGTAGGCTTCTGCATAAGAGGGATCAAGCTCGATGGCTTTGTTGTCGTCCGCTATGGCACCCTGATAATCACCACTCCCGAACTTTTCTTCTGCGCTGGAATAATAGCTTTTAGCGTCATCAACTGCCCTGGCACTTGCGGCAGACGTTGTCAGGGGTAAAACAATACCAGCAATAATAAGAAAGCGACAAACGTTTTTCATGGCTTACATTCACGTTTAATAATGAAGAAAAGCAACTGTTTTCCATTCCCTGGCACTCACCTTCAGGACAGGGCAGAATACAGAGAGTTTTCCTGTCCATGAAGATGATTTCCTGTTCATTATGCAACAGCGCCGTACAAGTGGCCTGCCGTGCAGTGCAGTGCAGGTCAGAAGCTCTGTGTTAACCCGATGTTAAATGAACGACCCTGACCAGACAGCGGCTCAAAATTGGCTGCCCTTTTCGTGCTGGGCGGCAGTTTACTGTCCAGAAAGTTATCATAGTTGATTCCGCCAAGCGGGAGATAGTAGAACGTATCGAACAGATTTGTAACGCCCAGATCAATCCGCAGATTTTTCCACTGGTATGCCGTACGCAGATGAACCAGCGCATAGCCTGCGGTCTGTGGTTCAAAACGAAGCGGATCGGTATTGGACTTCATGCCAACAAGCTGAAGCTCCACCGCATTGCTCCATCCGGCAATACTCTGTTCCAGTGAAAGAAAGCCATTCAGGGGCATGATATGGTAGAGACTGCTGTTCGTATTAAGGTCTTCACCATGCACGTACCCTAAACTGCCCCTGATTTGTCCTAAACCAAGAGCGCTGTTGTCCCAAAGAGCAAGTTTCCCTGAAATATCCAGACCGTAGAATCTGGCATCGTGATTGACAAACTTGAGGATGTTACGGGTTTCACTGCCTCCTGTCCATACCCATTTCTGTGTATTATATACTTGCACGCCAATGTAGTCATTGACATAAGTGTAGTATGGCGTCACCTTCAACTCCCAGCTTTTTCGGGAGCTGTCGTGCCAGTCGGCCGAGATGCTCAGCGTATGGGCCACTTCCGATCTGAGGCTCAAATTCCCCACATAACCATTGCCATCACCAAACCAGTTGACCATGCCGCTGGTCATCCACATTGTTGACCATGCATAACGCTCGTAGAGATTGGGTGAGCGGGTCTTGCGAGCGTAACCAACTTCATAGGTGCCTGTAGGAGTAAGCTCAAACCTGACCAGTGCGGTCAGATCCCAATTACTGTCGTTGCGGGCATGATCCTGGGCATTAAATGCATCGGCATCACGTTTATAATTTGTCGTCGAAGTACCAGCCGTGTTCTGGCCGTTGTACCCCATTACATCACCGGTATACATCCGCACCTGTTCGTTGCGAACCCCAAAAATGGTTGTCACCTGTTTGTTCCACCTCGACTCCCACTCGGTAAAGAAAGCGTACCTGTCACGACGACCGTCATTGATGTTCAGAAAAGTATCAGGTCCCATCGTCCCTAAGGTGGCAGAAATCGGCGGCCACCAGTCGTCAAGACTGAAACGATGGAACTCATTGCCGAGCCGCAGGATGTTTGTCTCTGCAAACGGAATATCCATCTTCAATGAATAACCGGTGTCTATACCCCGAGTCTCCATCGGCATATCAGGCATCGTTACTGGTATTCTCAGATTGATTGGCAATTTGTCTTCACCTGAATTCATCTTGTGGTATGTATTCTGCCAGTATGCCATGGCATCAAGTTTACCCCAGTCATAATCACTCTTGTAGCGAAGATTGAAGAGCGAGGCGTTGTTTTCAACCATGTCCATCCACTGGTTGACAAATCCCTGAGCTGGAATAAATTGGTGCCCGGCTTTCAATGTCAACAGGCTGCGGTCACCTTTGACGGCCAGGGTAGCTCCGATGTTACGCGATTCGTAATAGGAGGAGGTCACCGTCTTGCCATGAGCATCTTTGTAGTCATTCGCGTGATCGATGGATCCGGTCACTCCGAAACTGACGTTGCTGGACGCTATGGCACCCGAAAATGCTGCGCCGGTACTGTGGTTAATGCTTCGATAGTAGGTTGAAACACTTCCCGATTCTTTGAGCCCTTCACCGGCATAGGCGAACCGGGGCTGAGCTGATGCAACAAGGATGATACCTCCAATGTTGTCGCCGCCATAACTGACCGGCGTCACACCGGCTTTCACCCCGATACTGCTCACGGTGGAAGGGGCGATATAGGAGAGCGGAGGATTCATGTGGTTGGCACAGGCCGAGGTAAGACACATGCCGTCGACATAAACCAGTACGCGGTCGTCCGCCTGTCCCCGGACCACCGGCAGACTCGAAACACCTCCGCCTGTCGCCAGAGCAACACCAGGCACCCCATCAAGCAGCGAGGCGGTATCACTGCTTTTCAGGCGTTTTGAGACCAATGATTCACCGACTTTTTCTGACGGTGCAGTAACAACCGTTTCCGGGCTTATTGCCTCCTGAGCATACGCTGACAAGGGCTCTGCCGAAACTAATAACAGCAGAACAAGTGGTTTTATAATTTTTTTTGATTCCATATTTATGGTGTATTGAGCGAATCAATAAATAATTGATAAAGATTTTCACGTCATTGAGGTCCCTTTTTCAAAGACCCCTATCGCGGAAAGAGCAAGGCATAACCGGGCATCTGATCGGTTCGACCACCTGTAAAGATATCATGCCTTACCTTGAGCAAAGAGAGATACACGCTTTTCAATAATTTTGAATACGAAAATATCTGAAGCAATAAACAATCCCGTTACTGCACATTATCGCAGAGGTTATGCGGTAGCACTCTGAAAAGACAACAAGATGAAGCTATGCTTTTGGGGGATGGTCGATTCGGAGCTTGACGCCGTCAGGTAAAAAAGACGCCCGTGCAGAGGTAAACGTATTATCCCCTGATAGACGGTGAAGAGCAAGCTGAAGTTTGGGCAGCGCCGCCGACATGGCATTAAGCAGCTCTTCCAATGTTTTGGTTGATGCCTTTTTTCCGGTTGGCGCCGACTCGATATCGTTCGCCGAATTAATTTTTTTCAGCAAGAAACAGTGACCAGAACAGTCCATCACCTTTCCTTCACAAAGGGTTTCGGCAATCACTTTTTGATTGTAGGCAAAAAGCCCGAAACAGATCAAAACGCTGTTTATTTGCAAAAACATTCCGCAGAGCATCATCATTGCGACAGATCGGGTCAATGCTCTCATAACTGAATATCCTTTCTGAAAATAAATGACAGGTGAGTGATAATATGGATTTTAACAATTGCAAACAAATGAGCAACATTTCTGCGACGAAAGAGAGGAACTGCAACCGAGATAAGTGTTGGTTTACCACCTTGAAACACCGGCCACAAAAAGAAACAAAGGCCAGTAAAAAAACGTTTTGCCTTATGATGGATAATTATTAAACTATCTACGATATTTAGTATTCGAGCCCTAAAAAATCTGTTTGTATCACGACGATGACCTTAAAATCACTCATGCCGGTATTTGCTGCGGGCTTGCTTTGTTTCGGCGCCTGCGCTCCTGAAAAGCAAACAGACAATGAGGAGTCTACCGAATCCAAGTCCGAAATGTTAGCTGAGCAGAAGCTTGCCCTGGGCAAACGAGTGTATGATGCAAATTGTGCCGGCTGCCATGACGCTGGTGTGGCGGGGGCACCGAAACCTGGAGACAATGCCGCATGGAAAGAGCGAATGACTCAGGGGTTTGAGGTCATTGTCAATAAATCGATACAGGGGTTTGATGGTACTACCGGCGCGATGCCGCCAAAAGGAGGCAATGCTGTTCTGACCGATGAAGAGGTCTCCAATGCCGTCGCCTTCATGGTCAGCGATCCAAACACAAGACACCACATTAAATAAACGCTTATCGGGATACAGGAAGTTATTCTCCTCCCGACCAAAGGATGCAGCAAGAAATACATGCACCTTTTTGCCGTAACCTGATTTTACTGTTTTTCGGAGCAAAAGCCTCTTGGGAACAGCGCGCTCCAGCTCGGTAAAGGGAATACCCGGGAATTCAGGCAGTAAGCACCAATAATACAATCGCGAGTATTACGTCATACAACGCTGATTTTTCTGTGACTATGGTTTTTTGTGGGAGGTGTGGGAGAATTGCTGTTCCCATAAAAACCGGCCCATGCCTGCTAAAAAGAGACCTGGAGCCGGTTTTGTCAGTCTTAAAGCGACTCTTTAATAACCCTTTCCTTTTCAGCAAATAGCTTGGCCCCAAGAAACTCACGGTTCATGCGGGCGATATTGGCGACAGAGATGCCTTTAGGACAGTCAAATTCACAGGCATAAGTGTTGCTGCAGTTACCAAAACCTTGCTCATCCATACAGGCGACCATCTTCTGGACCCGCGTTGCGGCCTCAACCCTTCCTTGTGGAAGTAACGCGAGATGTGAGACCTTGGCGCCGATAAACAGCATGGCTGCTGCATTGGAACAGGCCGCCACACAAGCACCACAACCAATACAAGTTGCAGCATCAAATGCCGCATCCGACTTCTCTTTTGGCACGGGAATGGTATTGGCATCCGGAACCCCGCCAGTATTAACCGAAACATACCCTCCGGCCTGGATGATCTTGTCGAGCGCACTCCTGTCGACAATAAGATCTCTTATGACGGGAAATGCCTTTGCCCTCCAGGGTTCAATAAAGATAGTATCACCATCCTTGAACGCGCGCATGTGAAGCTGGCAGGTAGTAACTCCCTTGGCCGGTCCATGAGGACGCCCGTTAATAAAGAGGCTGCACGTACCGCAGATACCCTCCCGACAGTCATGATCAAACGCAACTGGATCACCGCCGGTCGTGATGAGGTTCTGGTTCAGGGTATCAAGCATTTCAAAGAAAGAGCTGTCGGGCGAGATCCCTGAAACATCATAGGAAACCATCTCACCTTTAGCCGTAACGTTTTTCTGTCGCCAGATTTTCAGCGTGAAGTTCATAATAACCTGTTATTTATAGCTCCGCTGGGAGAGCTTGATCTCGTTGAATTGAAGTTCCTCGCGATGGAGCCCTGCCGCAGCATCACGCCCCTGGTATTCCCATGCGCCAACAAAGGCGAACTCATCATCATTGCGCAATGCTTCGCCCTCACTCGTCTGATACTCCTCCCTGAAGTGACCACCGCAAGACTCCCTGCGCTGATGGGCATCACGCACCATGAGTTCTCCGAGCTCAATAAAATCCGCAACCCGGCAAGCTTTTTCGATTTCGGGATTGTATTCGTCCAGTCCGCCAGGAATTTTAACCCCAAGAGAGAACTCTTGACGTAAATCCGAAAGAAGAGCAAGCGCTTTGGTAAGGCCTGCATCGTTTCGGGCCATCCCGCAATACTCCCACATGATTTTGCCGAGGCGACGATGGAAACTGTCGACCGACTCCTTCCCACCGCTGTTTTTAATTTGTTTCAGGCGATCGGTAACCGACTGAGCGGCAATGGTAAATTCGGAAGAGGCCGTGTCAAACCGGGGGGTATGAATTTCGTTTGCCAGATAGTTCCCAATGGTATAGGGAAGCACAAAATAACCATCAGCCAGGCCCTGCATAAGCGCCGAAGCCCCCAGCCGGTTAGCTCCATGGTCAGAAAAATTGCATTCTCCGATGGCGTAGAGCCCCTGAATCGTCGTCATCAGCTCATAATCCACCCAAAGTCCTCCCATGGTATAATGAACAGCAGGATAGATCATCATCGGGGTATCATAAGGACTCTCTGCTACAATCTGCTCATACATCTGGAAAAGGTTGCCATAAAGAGAGTCTATTGCATCATGTCCTTTCCGTTTAATCGCATCGGCAAAGTCAAGAAACACGGCCACACCGGTCGCACCAACTCCATAACCCGCATCGCAGCGCTCTTTGGCGGCCCGTGAAGCCACATCTCTGGGCACAAGGTTGCCAAACGCAGGATAGCGTCGCTCGAGATAATAATCGCGGTTGGCTTCCGGAATATCCGAGGGCTTGATCTGTTTTTTTCTCAATTTTTCAACGTCCGCCATGTTGGCCGGAACCCATATCCTGCCATCATTGCGCAAGCTTTCACTCATCAGGGTCAGCTTGGACTGGGCATCCCCATGCACGGGAATACAAGTCGGATGAATCTGGGTAAACGAAGGGTTGGCAAACATTGCGCCTTTCCGGTATGCACTCCATGCCGGGGTAACGTTGGAACCCATTGCGTTGGTAGAGAGGAAAAAGACATTGCCATAGCCACCATTGGCAAGAACAACCGCATGGGCGGCATGTCGCTCTATTTCGCCGGTTACCAGGTTACGGGCAATGATTCCGCGAGCTTTTCCATCGACAAGCACCATGTCAAGAACGTCACGACGATTGTACAGCTTGACCGTGCCTGCTGCAATCTGGCGGCTTAAGGCGCTGTATGCTCCCAGAAGCAATTGCTGACCGGTCTGACCTCTTGCATAAAAAGTTCTTGAGACCTGTGCACCACCGAACGAGCGGTTGGTCAAAAGGCCGCTGTACTCGCGGGCAAATGGCACTCCCTGTGCGACGCAAAGGTCAATAATTTGATTGCTGACTTGAGCCAAACGATAGACGTTGGCTTCACGCGCCCGGTAATCGCCACCTTTGATGGTATCGTAAAAAAGGCGGTAAGCACTGTCACCGTCGTTTGGATAATTTTTGGCGGCGTTGATTCCACCCTGAGCAGCGATGCTGTGAGCACGGCGCGGTGTATCCTGATAACAGAACACCTTGACATTGTAACCGAGCTGCCCGAGCGATGCGGCAGCAGAGGCGCCAGCCAGGCCGGTACCAATGACAATAATGTCAAGTTTGCGTTTGTTGTTAGGGTTTACCAGCTTGCTGCCCGATTTGTAGGCAGTCCATTTTTCAGCCACCGGCCCTTCAGGGATTCTGGCGTTGAGGCGTGTCATTGAAAAGTGTTGTGAGTGTTGTTTTCGGCGAAAAACAGAGTCGTAATCAATTATTAAACTTTATGAAGAAAGAACAAGACGTAGACAGGTACAATACTGAACCCTATGGCAATAACAACAGAGTAGACCGAACCGATGAGCTTTACCGCATCAGTATACTTGCTGTGGTTCCAGCCAAGAGTCTGAAACGCTGACTGAAGAGCATGGTTCAGATGAATACCGAGGAAAATAAAACTGACGATGTAAAAAAGTGAATACTGGGGAGTTGAAAAAAGAAGAAGTGTGCGACTGTAAAAATCATGCACTGCAATCCCGGGAGGTGGAGCTACAAGACCGATTTTAATAAAGTAGAAATCACAAAAATGGAGGGCAAGGAAGATAAAAACAATGATTCCTGTATGAAACATGTATTTGGAAAAGAACGAGGTTTCTGAACTGTTGCTTTTCGCATAGGCTGTCGGCCTTGCGGAACGGTTCTGGGCTGAGACAATCAAGCCAAAAACGATATGGAGCAGGAATCCTGCAAATAGCACAATTTCAGCAAGTTTGATTACTGGATTGGTGCCCATGAAGGCTGCAGCTTCCGAAAAAGCACGACCTCCATCATTTTTCAGCAACATCAGGTTGATACCGAGATGTACGCATAAAAAGGTAACCAAAAAAAGTCCGGCTAACGCCATGAGTACTTTTTTGGTAATGGATGAATACAAAAGCATAGTGTTCATACAATGGTTATTTCAATGGGAAAGAACAGAGGATTACATCCTGTGGGCGTCAGTGTAGTATTTTATTTTTTATAATCCAAGAGAAAAATCAGCTTTCAACAAGAGCAACTGCTCTGATCGGTGATGCTTCAGCTTTTGCAAGTTTCAGCGGAAAACCACAAAAGATAAAAGGGCGATGCAGAAGCTTCTGAAGTTTCGCAAGATTTTCAATGACAAGTATGTCATTCTGAAGCAGGATGGTGTGGACAGGAAGAGTTAATGAGTCAGGCGCATCGACCGACATCGTATCCACTCCAACACCTTTCAGGTCATATTCTTTCAACAACTGTGCGGCCTCAGAAGAAAGTACCGGATAACCCTCGTGATAGTCAGAAGTATTCCAGTATCTGCTCCATCCTGTGCAGAGCAGCAAAAACTTGCACTCCCTGATGAGAGCAAGGGCTGGCTGAAGCACTTCTATGGAAATAACCTGGCCCGCTATTCCTCGAACATCAATCGCAAGCCCTTTGCCAGCAAACCGTCCAATTCCAAAAATATCAAGGGAGGGAGCATCCTTTAAAATATGGGAAGGCAGATCGACATGGGTTCCTGTATGAGAGGAGAGCGTGAGAATCTGCTCGGCAAAACCCTCTTCTTCAATGGAACAGTGTGACTGAAAAACAGGGCCCGGGGTCCCCGGATAGCAGGACATACCTGGCTCAATCGTATGGCTCAGATCAATAAACTGTATCACCGCTCTCCCTGTTTCTCCCGATTCTGGCCGAAACGTAGTCAATAATCGTCTGAATTGCTTTCTCTTTTTCACAATCACAAAACATCTGGTGCCCTGAATACTCAAGCCATACAATAGATTTGGCCGAGGGCTCAGTGGCAACCCTGTTGTACACTATCGTTGCACTTTCAGGAAGAACTGTTTTTTCATGACGGCAATGCAAAATCAGCATTGGTACGGTTACAAAACCAAGCAATGGCTGACTGTGCTTGATCAGCTCAAAACAGGAGATAATCGCATCTGTTGGCACCCATGTATAATGCGGAATACTCTGCTGCCCGGAATAAAGAGAATGAAGCTCCCAATTCTTGATGATCTTGCTGACAAATGATGCGGCAAAATGGAGGGGACGGCCTGGGGCGAACACGGAAACAAGCTTTATTGCCGATGCCGCCAGTATGAGGGAATCAATTTTGCCCTGATATCTGATGGCAAGATTCAGGGAGAGGATAGCCCCCATACTGTGACCAATCACAATAACCCGCTCAGCCTTAAGCATCAGTTGTTGCATCGCCTTATCAGCATCCACCATCCATGCTTCCCAACCAACGCCCCGGAGTGCCTCAGGTGATGATGCACCATGGCCTGCAAGCAGAGGCATGCTTACCGGAATTCCAAGCTCCTTTAGAGGCGCATATAATGCTGCTACACTATCCAGCGTCGCCGTAAAACCATGAAGAATAAGAACGCCATAAGAGTTCCTCGCGTTGTGTTGGCCAACCATGATAACATTCAAAATTCTACATAAATCTCAGAGAAACAAGCATACCACCAAATCGACTGTCGAATACCAAGCTGTGAAAAATACAAGTAAATAATGGAAATTCCCGTTAAATAGCTATGTTTAACAGAAAATAATTAAACAAGAAACCGAACAATGCGCAAGATTGTACTGATAGGATCTTTGATCTTGCCTCTGGTTCTCAGCTCGTGCTCATCTTCAAGGCTTGACTTCTCCGGCATTTCACCCGAAGAGGCTTACCGGCAGGGAAAAATAAAAAATACACCTTATATCATCGACGGCAAGATGTACGTTCCTATGAGCTATGATGAGGCAATCTGTTACGAAGAAATCGGTATTGCTTCATGGTACGGCCAGGAAACCCTTGATCAGCATAATGGACAGTTAACAGCATACGGCGAAATTTTCGACCCCGCAAAGCCAAGCGCAGCACACAAATATCTCCCTCTACCCTCTCTTGTAAAGGTTACGAATCTTGATACCCGCACATCAATTATTGTCCGGGTCAATGATAGGGGGCCTTTTGTTGATGACCGCGTTATAGATTTGAGCACAGAAGCAGCAAAACGACTGGGATTCTTCGAAAAAGGCACCGCCAAAGTCAAGATTGAGGTCATCTCCCGATAAACTCAACCTTGACCCAGGAACTCCGCCTCGAATCATTACGATCCCGGTCTTGTCGTTCTCGATCTTGATTCCTGATTCTGGTCAGTTCAGGAAAATCCTTGCCTTCTGACGGCATAACTGCGCCTGACGGGATTAAAGAATATCGGGAATAAAAAAAGGAGAGTAAGCTGACTATATCACACACTCAAATTACCGGATGCTGCTTCCTTCCGGATCTGACATGGTTGGGCAACTGAACGTTGTATAGGACTTACTCTCCAAAGAGGCATGTTTTCGAATTCCTATTCTCCTGACATGAAACGAAAACAAGTTTGCAAATATACTACATAGCGCGCTGAAAACAAAAAACAAACAAATACCTTTTATCTTTCTGTCAACTGTTATAACTTCCGAAACATCGAACGCTTTAACAGGAAAAACTCAACGACCCTGCCTGAAACAGCCGCTCTCGCTGCCGGTTGATGGGGCAATAGCTATTTTTATGGAAACACAGCGGATTTTAAGCGGAATGCGCCCGACCGGCAAACTCCATCTCGGACATTATACCGGAGCCCTTGAAAGTTGGGTTGAGCAGCAGAATCTGCTTCAAGATAACGGTTCAAGAGCTTATGAAACATGTTTTCTTATTGCCGATTATCATAATCTGACAACATCGCTAGAAACCGGCGAGATCTACAATCACACCCTTGATATGTTGATAGACTGGCTTGCGGCAGGCATTGATCCTGATAAAAGCCCGGTTTTTCGCCAGTCGCAGGTCAAGGAACATGCCGAACTGTTTCTGATTTTCGCAATGCTGATCACCTCATCGCGACTCGAAAGAAACCCGACACTGAAGGAGCAGGTGCGCGATCTGAATATGGATTCGTTGATCTACGGCCACCTTGGCTACCCTGTTCTCCAGGCGGCAGATATTCTCCTCTACAAAGGCAATGTCGTTCCTGTGGGTGAGGATCAAATCCCCCATGTTGAAATTACCAGAGAGATTGCACGTAAATTCAACAACCAGTACCCTCACCCTGTTCTCGGAGAGGTGTTTGCTGAACCGGCCCCAAAGATAACAAAATTTTCACGTCTTGTCGGTCTCGACGGAAAAGCTAAAATGTCAAAGTCAATCGGCAATACCATTCTGCTGGCTGACGGGCCTGATGAGGTTCTGAAAAAAATGCGGACAGCAGTAACAGATACCCAAAAAATACGAAAAAATGACCCGGGGCACCCCGAGATTTGCACAGTATTCAGTTATCATGCCAAATTTACTTCTCCTGATCAACTCTTGTCTGTAGAAGAAGATTGCCGCGCGGGGACGCTTGGCTGTGTGGACTGCAAAAGACTCTGCGCCACAAATATTTCGCACGATCTTGCTCCGCTGATTGAAAAACGCCACTCTTATGAAACGAATATCGATCTTGTAAAAGATATTCTCTTTGAAGGCGAAGTTAAGGCGCGGCTCATTGCCAACCATACCATGCAGGAGGTGAGAACTGCCATGAGACTTGGCGAAACAACCGCCTCCACCCATTACGGACAAGTTAAATGCTGAACAACAGAAAACACGCCTTTATCTTTGACATGGATGGGGTGCTGACCGATAATATGCGCCTTCATGCTGACTCCTGGGTTCAGCTTTTCAGAGATTTCGGTCTTGAAGGACTTGATGCTGAACGCTACTTGGTAGAAACGGCTGGCATGAAAGGCCTTGACGTGCTCCGCTACTTTCTCGATCCGAACATCAGTGAAGCTGAGGCTGCCCGGCTTACAGAGCTCAAGGATTTTCTTTACCGAGTCACCTCTCGCGAGCTTATTAAACCATTGGCAGGACTTGATGCGTTTCTTGATGCAGCTGAAGCCCGAAAAGTACTTCTTGGAATTGGCACTGGCGCCAGTCCAAAAAATATTGATTATGTTCTCGGCATCCTGAACCTTACTGAAAAGTTTCAGGCTGTTGTTGACCCGTTTCAGGTTCCCTGCGGCAAACCCCAGCCTGACATTTTTTTACGTGCTGCAGAACTCCTTGACGTTCCTCCTTCTGCTTGTATTGTTTTTGAGGATGCCCTACCCGGAGTTGAAGCCGCGCAAAAGGCGGGCATGCATTGCGTTGCTTTAACGACGACAAACAGTGCCGAAGCATTCAGCAGTTTTGAGAATATTGTACAGATTATCGACGATTTTACACAACTTCGCCCTGATGATCTTCTTGAAAAGCTCTCCAGGAGAGAACCAGCGACACTTATATAACGAATCTTATGCTAGAATTCTTTCTTCCTGTCATCCAGAGGGCCCTCCGCTCGGCAGGCGTGACCGCTGACAAACCGATCCATCTTGAACAGCCTTCGGACAGGAAGTTCGGAGACTTTTCGACAAATATAGCTATGCTTTCGGCAAAAGAGTGCCAGCGAAACCCCCGGGAACTCGCACAAGAGATTATCCCATATCTGGCGTTTCCTCCAGATACTGTTGCACGAATTGAGGTGGCAGGAGCGGGATTCATCAACTTTTATCTTACACCGCGCTTTATCATGCGCTCTGTCGAACAGGTGCTGCTTAAGGGAGATGAATTTGGAAAAGGAAACATAGGTCAGGGGAAAAAAGCTATCGTTGAATACGTCAGTGCCAATCCAACCGGCCCCCTGACCATAGGACGAGGCCGGGGTGGCGTGCTCGGTGACTGTATTGCCAGTCTTTTTGAAACACAAGGATATGAAGTCACACGGGAGTACTATTTCAACGATGCTGGCCGTCAGATGCAGATTCTCGGGGAATCGGTACGACTCCGCTACCTGGAGTGCTGCGGCAGAGAAACAGAGTTTCCCGCTACCCATTACCAAGGGGAATATATCCGGGAGATTGCTGAAAAGCTGTACTCTGATCATGGGACAACGCTAGAAAATAACACGGACCTCATTGTCTTTAAAAAAAGCGCTGAAGAGATCATTTTTGCCTCAATACGCACAACACTTGATCGTCTCAGCATCCGCCATGACTCATTTTTCAATGAGCATACCCTTTACACTCCCGATCATCAAGGCATCGCTGCAAACCAGCGAGTCATTGATGAACTCAGAAAAAAAGAGTTCATCACCGAATATGACGGGGCTATCTGGTTTCTGACAACAAAGCTTGGTCAGGAAAAGGACAAGGTACTCATCAAATCGTCTGGCGAACCCAGCTATCGATTACCCGATATTGCATACCACATCACTAAGTACGAACGGGGCTACGACATGATCGTCAATGTGTTCGGCGCTGATCATATCGATGAATATCCGGACGTTCTTGAGGCTCTCAAGATTCTCGGTTATGATACCGAGCGTATCAAAATTGCCATCAACCAGTTTGTAACAACAACGGTTGATGGACAAACCCTTAAAATGTCGACAAGAAAAGGGAATGCCGATCTGCTGGACGACTTGATTGATGATGTCGGTGCAGATGCTACAAGACTCTTTTTCATCATGCGCGGTAAAGACTCTCATCTTAACTTCGATATTGAACTGGCAAAAAAACAGTCCAAGGAAAATCCGGTATTCTACCTGCAATATGCCCATGCGCGCATTTGCAGCCTTTTGCGCATGGCTCGGCAAGAAACAGGGTTTAACCCTTCTGACAATGCTGCTGAATACCAGTTACTGCGCCTGCTCAGCTCTCCTTCTGAGGTTCAGCTTGGCTTTGCGCTGCTGGACTATCCTGATATGATAAAAACAAGCCTGCGTTTGCTTGAACCACAAAAAATGGTCGAGTATCTGCACTCTCTGGCTGAACTTTTTCACCGATTCTATCAGGAGTGCCCCATACTCAAAGCTGAAGCCGATATCTGTAAGGCGAGGCTTTATCTTTCGCTGGCAACTCGCCAGGTATTGCGCAACGGCTTCAGGATTCTTGGAGTTTCTGCCCCTGAGTCGATGTAGAGGAGTGACATCGGCGGTAAATGGCGTGCTCGGTAATGTAACAGTGCAAAGAAGCAGGAACAAGTCTTGAGAGAGAGTTACCGGCACCCGCCACCACCCTGACCTCAGTTGAGGAAACCGGATATGCAAAATCTATAAATCGTATAGCCTCCTTCCAATGTTGGACATTAGGGGTAACGGGAAGGCCTGTCACCATCGTTGATGATCTTCTAAAAACCACGACATCGCACAGCAAAAAAAGCTTCTCACACTCTTTCCACGACGAAAAATCCCTGAAGCTGTCTTCCCCTACAAGAAGACTCAAACGCTCGTTTGGGTAACGTGCATGGAGATACCGCAATAGATCGACAGTATATGATGGCTGCTGTTTATCAAGCTCCCATCTGCTGACCTCACAGCAAAACCCTGTACGATTTATTTCTGAAGAAATAAGCTCAGCCATGTGCATTCTGTGAGCATCACCTGCCTCGCTGTTCTTCTTGAAGGGATTATTTGATACTGAAATAATCAGCCGGTCAATATCAAGCAACTCTCTGGCAAGCAGGCATAGAGCAAGATGCCCATTGTGCGGCGGATCGAAAGTACCTCCAAAAACGGCCAAATGCACGATTAGCGGCGTTCAGTTTTTGCAATTCAGAGTGATTTTATCCCTGATCCCCTGCATTTCCTTTCGTTTTTCGGGAAAAAGCTGCACATATTGATCAAGCACCAGCCCCGCATCAAACCACTTTTTCCTCTTGATCAGTACATCAATCTTTCCCTCAAGAGCAGGCTGATCATAAATGGTATCAGGATAATGCGCAATAACCTCGTCGTAGAAAATTCCTGCCGCCTTATATTTTCCAAGCTGAACATATTGACGCGCTATAAAAAATGAGTTTTTTGCCAGCTTTTCTCTCAACGTCATGATTGCCTTCCCCGAATAATTCAGGCTGTCAATACGAGAATATTGGACCATTGCCGATGCGTAGTTCTGCTTATAGAATATGTTCTCGGGATTGATCTTCAGCAGCTCCTTCCATGTCTTCACATCACCAGCAATCTTCGATGAATCAGCCACAGAATAAAGTTCCTGATAAAGGGAAAACTGCTCTACGGATTTACGGGTATACTGCTGATCCAATTCATAATGCGGAGAAAGCTGTTCATAGGACTTGGCAACCATAAACTGGGATGTTCTTGCATAAGGTGTAGAGGAAATCTGTAGCACCCTGGAAAACATATCTGCGGCCAGCATATATTCTCCGGAATGATAATAAGACTGTCCTAGAAGGTACTGAATATCATCTTCAAGCGCAGTTGCACGAGAAGTAAAAAGCAGTGATTCCAGCCCAATAATAACCGCAGGATAATCTCCCTTATCATACAGTTTCACCGCTCGTGCATAACCCTCGTTAACAAGGGAATCAGACTTCGCTTCAGGTTTTGAGGTGGAACAGCCGGAGCTGATAAGTAACCCTGTTACAAAAAGCATCAGTACTAAACGTGACATAACTCTGCAACCCCACATAGAATCACTCCATTATTCTTTTTAGAAAACTCATAACAACTGAACGAAAAAGATGCTACAAGCAATATATCGTTGTGGAGCTTAGGGGAGTCGAACCCCTGACCTTCTCATTGCGAACGAGACGCTCTACCAACTGAGCTAAAGCCCCGATGATCATGCTACAAATTTTTAACGCTGCCTGCAAATGCAACAACAAAAATAAGGCAAAAAAATAGCCTGCACAGGCGCAGGCTATTGACTCTTAAAGCCGTTAACTATTTCTCCTGTCATGCCTTTTCGGAAACCAGAACCTTCCTGAGCATCTCAAGCTGGTGGCTTATAGTGCCGTCATAAATCGTATCGCCAATTTTCACGGAAACCCCACCAATAAAATCCTCATTGACAGACAATTTTTGCCGAATTTTCTTTCCCGTAAAAACAGCGAGCCTGTTCTCCAGATCATTGGACTGTTCATCAGAGAGTTGCACCGCGCTGACAACATCAACATTGATAACACCTCGTTTCTCATCCAGAAGGATTTGAAACTCATCAATGATTTGTGGAAGAAGACCTGCACGTTTTTTTTGTGCAACCAGCCTCAAAAACAAGAACATTTTATCCCCGATCAACCCTCTAAATATCTCTTCAAGGATATGGATCTTCTTGTCGCCTTTAACAAGAGGACTGCGTAAAGCATGGACCAGATCACGTGAATTGTGAAGAACATCCCTGACCACGATCAGCTCTTCAACAATCTGATCAAGAAAATTACCCTCTTCAGCGGATGAAAAGAGAGCGGCAGCATATCGACGACTTGCAATTAATGTTGACATGACTTTGGGCCGTTTTCAGTTACGTTTTGTTGAAAAATCCTGGATCATGCTGTTAACTATCTTTTTCTGCATATCAGCATCAAGAGCGGTCTTGATAATTTTTTCAGCGCCCCTGACGGCAAGATCAGCAACTTCATTCCTCAGCACATCGAGCGCCCGGCGTTTTTCCTGTTCTATTTCATCTTTCGCCGAGGCAATCATTTTTTTCGCCTCACTCTGAGCCTTTTCTGTAATATCAGCGCGAAGCTTTTCTGCATAGTCCTTACCTTCACGAAGAATCCGGTCGGCTTCAGCATCAGCTTTTGAAAGCAGTTCCCTGTTTTTACGCAAAATAGCTTCTGACTCATCCTTGGCCTGATGAGCACGGTCAATAGATGACTGAATTCCCGTCTCCCTCTCCTGAAGAGCCGTAAGAATAGGGCCCCATGCAATCTTTTTCAGAATAAGCATGACAAGAACAAATGTTATCGCAGTCCAGAAAATAAGGCCGGGTTCCGGGCTCAAAAGACTACCGGCAAGAATTATAACTCCTGACGTAAGCATGAACAATGTTTCCGTTAACGATTAATAAAACCCGACAACGGCTTGGGGAAATAAGCCGCAATCGGGATATCTTCTCTATCGAATCTGCAGAGCACTCGTAATCTTACTTGAGAGCAAGAAGCACGCAGATAACTTCGCCGAACAGAGCAACACCTTCGATAAGAGCCGCTGCAATAATCATGGTAGTACGGATATCTGCAGTAGCTTCAGGCTGACGAGCAACACCTTCAGCCGCAGAGGCTGCTACGTTACCAATACCAAGACCAGCGCCGATAACAGCAAGACCAGCACCAATACCGGCGCCTAAATAACCCAAACCTAAACCTTCCATCTTGTAATTACCCCCGTTTATTTTTTTTGTAAGTTTTCATTAAAACCAGTCCATAAAACGCCTGAAAATAAGAGTTATTCTTTGTTAATCCTTACCCCATTTTAATGTGAGGCAACTCCCGCCTCATGCTCCTCATGTCCTTCATGAGCAGAAGCAAGGCCTATAAAAAGGGCGGAGAGCATCGTAAAGATAAATGCCTGAAGAAAAGCGACAAAAAGTTCAAGCAGATAGATAAATATCGAGAACGGAACCGACATGACGACTGCAACGACATAGCTTTTAAGAATGAAGCTGATAAAGATCAGACTGAGGATCACAATGTGGCCCGCCGTCATATTCGCAAACAACCGTATAGTCAGAGCAACCGGCTTGGTAAACAACCCGATAAATTCAATCGGAATCATAATAATCCATAGTGCCGGATGAGTTCCTCCCGTAAGATGTGCAAGATACCCCTTGATGCCATGGGCTTTCAAGGCCGCCATCTGTGTAAGGAAAAAAGTAAATGTAGCAAGGGTCAGCGTTACGTTGATATTTCCAGTAGCAGTGGCACCGTAGGGAACGAGCCCCATAAGGTTGCAGAGCAAAATAAAAAAGAAGACTGTCAGAAGGTATGTGAGATACTTTTCATATCCCTTCCCGATATTGGCTTTAGCTACATCACTGCGGATAAATTCAACCAGTGCCTCCATAGCGTTAACTAACCCTCCAGGAGCCTGGCGGGCACTCATCTTCTTGTACTTGCCGCCAACTACTGAAAATATTCCTATAAGAATTCCTGATACAACCCAGAGCATCACCACATGTTTGGTGATTGAAATATCATAACCACCCACCTTTATTTCGGGAAGCTCCACACTGCCAAAAGGAGGGAAAGAAAATACTCTGTTATTAAGAATATGATGCATGATCACATCTCCGGCCTTTTCCTCTTCAGGTGCCGACTGAGTGCCATGTGCAGACTCAACCGCGGAAACCGCAGCTACTTCATTTCGGGAAACACCCGGCAACTGCTCAGTAGACGCGGCAGCAATACCGTAACCATTGAGAAGAAGAGGCACAAGAACAGCAAAAACCTTGAGCAGAGCCTTAGGCTGTAGAACGTTTATCCGTTTCATGCAGTATTCTTTTTCTGTTTGTTTTTCTTTTGATACCCTAGAATCTCGACAATCACATAGATACAGTAAAAAGCAAAAAATGAGAACACAAAATCATTTATAACTGCCAGTTGTCTGATAAGAACTACCGCAATAAGTACCATCATCAAAAGCAACCGAACCATCAGTCCGCCGAACACTACCCTGGTGAAAACCACTGACTCCCTGTCAAGAGCGTACTCAAAAAGCAGGTACCCTGCAACAGTGTTGGCTACAACCATTATCCATGCAAGAAACACTGAATATCGGTCGGTAGTACCTGGGTCAAGTGCAAAAACAATTATTGCCCATAAAATGACGGATAAGATACACAATTTAATAAAAAATTCAAACAAAGGCTTCATAAGAACTGTTTCTTTCTTGATAACCGACTGTAACATCTGCAAATATGCCCTAATTTTTTTTGTTTGCCTTCCGTACGACCTTCATGAGAACCAGCGCCATGCCAAACATACCGAGCACAACTCCGGCCAGAAGCAGTAATGGTGACGTGCCAAACTTGCTGTCTGCCCAATATCCCGTCAACACAAAAACAGCGAAGCTTACCGCTATCTGCAGACCTATACCCATATAATCGGACATCGCCCGAACTGAACGCCCGAACTGATCTGAAAACCTCTCTTCATCAGGCGTTGGCATCAATGAGCATCCTTGTTTATTTTCTGAACGCAAGGACATTTGGCAAAAAAATAAGATAACCAAAGCCTCCGTGACTACCGTATCATGAACCAGAAGATAATACTACTTCCTGAAATAATGAATCGATTTACAGGGAATTCTCCTGCCGATGGTTAACGACATTAAAATAAATCCTATTATTTCTGCATAACTTGATTTATAAAAAAATGGAGTACCTATTAGGCATAACAAAAATATATTTCAGCCGACTCAGAATGATACCAGAATATATCGTACCAAACTGCTTTCGCCACCACCCGGAGCTTATCGCACTGCAGAGCACAAGAAAAGGAGGGGTAAGCAAGGGGAAATATTCAGGACTGAACCTTGGAAGCAATACCGGGGATCGTCCAGACCTGGTGGATGAAAACACCAGACGACTGTGTTCTGTAGCAGGAATTAATCCGGAACGTTTGGTCCGCTCTGATCAGGTACACGGCACAGAAATACTTTCTGCAGAAAAGCCGGGACGATACAACGGTTATGACTCTCTTATTACAGACAAAACAAATCTCTTCCTGTGCATCTTTACCGCAGACTGTTATCCTGTGCTGCTCTATGACCCGAAGCATCATGCTTCAGGAGCGATTCATGCCGGTTGGAAAGGTGCTGCCGGGCAGATTGTTGTAAAAACCATTGCCGCCATGAAAATTCGCTTTAACTCCGTTCCAGCAGAGTGCCTTGCCTGGATAGGAACAGGAATTTCGGCCACCGCCTATGAAGTTGACAAGGCGGTTGCAAAAGAGTTCCCCCCTGATACCGGTACGCGGTCACCTTTCTCGCCTGATGAAGAAAAATACCTGCTGGATCTTGGCCTGGTCAACTACCGACAACTGCTTGGATCAGGAGTACCAGCATCGAATATCGAGAGATCTTCCTTCTGCTCATACAGCGATAAAGACCTTTTCTTTTCCTACCGGCGCGATCAGGGAAAGACCGGACGCATGGTTTCCCTGATCGGAGTCTGTTCGCGCTGAGGTCCGTTATATAAAGCTCTTTCCGTAAGAGCCATAGAGTTCATGAGCCTGTCGGCATATTTCCTCCCTGAAATCGGGATGGGCTATACTGGCAAGGGCTTCCGCCCTCTGCCTGAGATTTTTGCCATGCAGATTAACAATACCATACTCGGTAACCACATACTGTACATGCGCCCTGGTGGTGACTACACCAGCCCCCGGTTTAAGCTGTGGAACAATCCTCGACAAGCCATTTTTCGTGGTTGACGGCAATGCAATAATAGGCTTGCCTCCCTTTGAAAGTGCAGCTCCCCTTATAAAATCCATCTGACCGCCAACACCGGAAAAATATTTTTGCCCGATAGAGTCGGCACATACCTGCCCGGACATGTCAATTTCAAGGGCGCTGTTAATCGCCGTTACCCGTGGATTTTTCCTGATTTCGCGTGTATCATTGACGTAATCAGAGGGGAGCATTTCTACAAGAGGATTATCATCAACAAAATCATAGAGCCGTCGCGTGCCAACAAGAAAGCTTGCAACGATAATCTCCCGGTGACTACGTTTTTTGCTCCCGTTGATGACCCCTTTTTCCACAAGTTCCACGACTCCATCAGAAAACATTTCGGAATGAATCCCCAGATCCCTGTGGCCAGAAAGCGCCGCAAGGGTTGCATCCGGAATTGCGCCTATCCCCAACTGGAGTGTGGCACCATCCTCAACAATGGAGGCAATATGACGACCTATTCCAATCTCAATATCACTCAAAACGTGAAGGGGGGTTTCAGGCAGGGGATCGTCCACGTCAACCATAGCGTGAATCTTGCTGGTATGAAGCATCCCTTCTCCATGGGTACGGGGCATACTCGGATTCACCTGGGCAATAACCACCTTCGCAGCATGCACTGCCGCCAGGGTAGCATCGACCGACACTCCAAGAGAACAGTATCCATGGCGATCAGGAGGAGAGACATGAACCAGCGCCACATCGAGCGGCAGAATTCCGTTAAAAAAAAGCGATGGAACATCGCTGAGAAAGACAGGAATAGCATCACCATCTCCGCCCTGTACAGACTTGCGAACATTTTTTCCGACAAACAAGGCATTCAATCTGAAGCTCTCGCGATATTCCGGTCTGGCATAAGGTGCATCTCCCTCCGTGTGCAGACTGACAATTTCAACATTTTTCAACTTGTCAGCCCTTGCAACCATGGCTTCAATCAGCCGTTGCGGCGTTGCGGCCGCTGTATGCAAAAATACCCTGTCTCCTGACTTGATTTTTGCCACCGCATCTTCTGCGGAAAGCGTCTTATAGTGCATAAACCCCTTTTAAGTGTTGTTGTTTTTCCGGCGAAGGTATGCCGGAGTATCTGATAAACCTTTCTGAATTTTGTCTTCATGCTCGGCTCTCTCTCCTGACAGAGGCGGACTGTGATCAACATCCTGCCCGGTATTTTTCCTCTGACCAACCTCATGAGGATCATGGATTGACATCTGTCTTCTGATGTAAGCAGGAATCCGCAAATCCTCCTCCTGTCGTTCAGGAGCAAGCGAAACTGTCTGGCGAACCGATGCGTGAATCTGTCCGGGCCTCATGCCCGGTACCTGGGCAACGGGATGGCGAACTGCAGGCACCTTCCCCTCCTCATGATCCTTTCTCTTGAAACCAGTCACAATAACGGTAACCCTGATCTCTCCTGAAACCTGAGGCTCGTCGACATAACCATTGATAATCTTGGCATCACTGCCGACCTGCTCCTCAATATAGTTCATGGCATCGGACATGTCCCGCATGGTAACCTCGCCGGTAATGTTAACCAGCACCCCTTTGGCACCCTTTATCGATACGCCCTCCAGAAGAGGACTGTTGATGGCATCCGATGAGGCCTTCATTGCCCTGCGTTCACCTGCCGCTGCCGCAGAACCCATAACAGCATCACCCGCTCCGGACATAATGCTGCGCACATCTGCAAAATCGACATTAACATGCCCGTGACGGGTAATTATGTCAGCAATGCCTTTGGCCGCCCTGTAGAGGACATCGTTCGCCATATTGAATGCTTCAGTGGCACTGACACCCTCTTCAGCAATACTCAGAATTTTTTCATTTTCGACAAGAATAAGAGTATCGATATATTTCCTTAGTTCCGCGATACCACCATCAGCAATCTTCGACTTTACCTGGCCCTCAAAGTTAAACGGCCTGGTCACGACACCAATAGTCAAAATGCCCATATTTCTGGCAATTGAGGCAATAACCGGTGCGGCGCCCGTACCGGTGCCTTTGCCCATACCTGCCGCAATAAAAACAAGATCTGCACCTCGAAGCTGAGCCGCAATAATTTCCTTGTCATCCTCGGCCGCCTGACGACCTTTGGCAGGATCTGCCCCGGCACCCAAACCGCTCGTTGCCTTTTTGCCGATCTGCACCCTGAGAGGTGCCTTCGAGTTCAGAAGCGCCTGACGATCGGTATTAAACACAATATATTCAACACCGCTTATTTTCCGGTCAATCATATTGTTAACCGCATTGCCGCCACAACCACCGACACCAACAATCTTTATGGTAACCCCTTTGCCCTGGTCGCTGTCAAACAGGCCTGGGTCCAGCTCAAATGCCATTGCTCATTTCTCCACTTTAAAACACTCTATTTAGCTTGCTCATCACAGATTATCCCAAAATTTCTTCATCCGATCAACAATTTTTTTCCCTGCAGGACCTTGCTCCTGCACGGCAGGCTCTTCCTGAACACCGTCAGGTGCCTCAGCCGGAAGAACCTCTGCTGCCGAAGCAAAACTGTGATTTACCGAGAGGTTATTCTGAAATGCATGGGCAACAAGTCCCATCACGGTTGCATACATAGGATTGTTGACAGAACCCTTGATGCCGCCGGATACTCCTTCCGGATATCCGATACGAATATCAAGACCAAGAACATCCCCGGCAAGCTCTTCAGCTCCCGGGAGAAGCGAACCGCCTCCCGTTATGATTGCTCCCGCGTTGAGGTATTCGTAGTAGCCGGATCGCTTGACCGAGTCCCGCACCAGCTCAAGAATCTCCATCATCCTCGCTTCGATAATCATCGTCAGTGAACTTTTAGGAACCGATTTTTGCGGCCGGCCCTCAATACCTTCAATAAGCAGCTCCTCATCCTCTCCGCTGAGCTTGCTGTATGCACAACCATGCTTTATTTTCAGATCCTCGGCGACCTCGTAAAGGGCCTTCACACCATGAGCAATATCATGAGTAACATCATTGGCAGCAACCTTGATGACCTCTGAATAACGGATAGCTCCGTCAATATAGATGGCGACCTCGGTAGTTCCGCCACCAATGTCTATAACAACTACCCCGCTTTTTTTCTCACGCTCTTTCATGACTGCCATGCCGGAAGCCACAGGCTCAAAGGTAACTGCACTGATTTCCAGACCCGCCTTCTCGACACACTGCCTGATATTGCGAATCTTGGTTCTCAACCCGACAACAATATAGGCACTGCCTCTCATGGTGGTTCCCGCCATACCTATCGGGTCGAGGAGACCATCCTGATCATCAACAATGAATTCCTGGGGAATGACATGAATAATTTCATGATCGATATCCAAATAGCGGATATTTGTCTTGGCCTTTTCCAGAAACCGCTTCACATCAGACTCATTGACAATCCCCGTCTGATTGATGCTGATTTCCGAATTACTGTGAATACAATGAACATGTGCACCCGAAATTCCGACATTGACTCCGTGGATACGGATAGATGACTCACGTTCAGCATCCGCAACAGCCGCCCGGATAGAAGCTACCGTCTTGTTAATATTCACCACTGTTGCCCTTTGAAGACCATCGGAATTGGAACGTCCCTTGCCAAGCACGTTGAGTTTTCCTATTTCATCTTTTTCAGCGACAACAACACACACCTTGGTTGTTCCGATATCAAGACCTACGGCAATATTGCTTTTCAGCATTGTTCTATACTCGCATAATTTTCATTGAGAAATACTCTGTGGCACCTTTGGAGGGACAAGAACTGTGGTAAAAATCCTGTCTCTAAACCTCAAATCCACAGTGTCATAACACCCAAAACCTTTTTTTGAAATGACCTTTTGCCAGAATATCTCAAATTTTTTCAACTTTTCCTTGAAGTTACCGTCATTACCAACAATAAAACGGGTAGGAGGCTGGACGGCAGTGTACCACGTCATATTGTTGCCTGAAAGATGAAGTTCGCAGACAAGGATGCTTGCATACTCAGTCTCTGCCAGAGCCTCAAGAAAGTGCAGAATCAATACAACATCATGCATGTCAAGTTGCTGCAAGTCATTCCCTGCCGTTTTCAGACGGCTTATTCCGGAAATTTCAAGCAATTTCGGGAACCGCTCTGCAACCACTGGCTTCCATGGAAGTAGAAATCCTTCACGATCAATAACCGTCTTTCGTCCATCAATAAAGGTTATGGCAACTGGTTCCCGCTCTGTAACCCTGACGCGGACACTCCCGTTCAGCTCCTTGGTGATTACGGCTTCTCTGAGATAGGGAAGAACCATAATCTTCTGTTTCAACTCTTCGGCATCAAGCTCTTGCAGATTTCTGCCTTTAAAAATCATAATTCGCGATAAAAGCTCCTTGTCTGCAATAATCGAGACTCCATCAATAACAAAATCCCTGACAACGACCTCCTTTTTCCAGCGCGAGGCAACAGAAACTAACCCCGCAAGAATGGCAAGCACAATCAGAAAAATATATAACGGCACGAACCTGTTGCCCCCCACAGAAAGAGGAACAACATCGCGCGGGACTTCCTCACCATCCGGCAGAGCGCCAGGATATTCATGATATTCGGAATCAGACATCACCGTTCAATCCCGACTTCCTGCAGAATTCAGCAACTCTCGAAGCAAGATGGGTAATATCACCGGCACCCATAAAAAGAAGCATGTTTCCGTTGGCTGAATAGCGCTGAAGTGCGATAAAAAGCGCCTCCCTATCTGCAATAAACTCAACCTGCCTGCCGCCTGCCTTTCGAACAGCAGCCGCAACCAGTTCCCCATTGACACCCGGATAGTCAACTGCCTTTTCACGAGCAGGATAGACATCGACAACATAAACAACATCGGCCCGTGAAAGCGCCCATCCATACTCGTCAGCAAATTCCCTGGTTCGGGAAAAGAGATGCGGCTGAAAAACCGCGACTACTCTGGAATCAAGCCATCCACTTTTAGCGGCCTTGACGGTAGCCTTTACTTCAGAAGGGTGGTGAGCGTAATCGTCCACAACCATAAGCCCTTCACCATTATCGTACTTCACCTGAAACCTTCTTCTCATGCCACTGTACCGGCCAAGCCCGGCAATCAGCCGATCAGGCATTATCCCCAGCTCAAGACCGGCTGAAAAAGCAGCCAGTGCATTGAGCACATTGTGGCGTCCCGGCACGTTGATGCAAACATCAGGGTACTCTCGACCATAAGCCTGAATAGAAAAGCTGGTATGATTTTTTTCAAAAACAATGTCCGATGCCATAACATTCGCAGACTCCTCAATTCCGAACGTGGTATAAAGACGATTGAGAGAGGGAATAATCTTCCTGATCTCAGGCCAGTCAACACAACAGATTACCCGTCCGTAAAAAGGCACCTTGTTGGCAAAGGCAATGAATGCCTGTTTCAGCTCATCAAGCGTCCCGTAGGTGTCCATATGCTCAGACTCAAGGCTGTTGACGATGGCAATGGTCGGGGTAAGTTTCAAAAAAGCGCGATCATATTCATCTGCCTCAATAACCATGAATTTCCCCTCACCGACAACGGTGCTCCCCTTGAGATAGTCCGAAATACCACCTATCATGACTGTCGGCGATTCACCTGATTCGATAAGCATGGTGGCAATCATGGCTGTAGTCGTTGTCTTTCCATGAGTACCGGAAATACAGATACCATATTTATAGCGCATAAGCTCGCCGAGCATCTCATCACGCTTGATAACAGGAGTGCCTGCCTTCTCAGCCGCTATAATTTCTATGTTGTCTTCCGGTCTGATGGCCGAGGAGTAGACAACAACATCACATGAAGCCACCTGTTCAGCACGATGTCCGCGATAAATTATTGCCCCATGCTCCGCAAGCTTGTCGGTCACCTCGCCTGACGAAAGATCAGAACCTGAAACACCGAAGCCCGACTTCAGGAGCAGTTCAGCGATAGCACTCATTCCGGAACCACCAATCCCGACAATATGAACACTTTTTGTTGTTCCCAGTTCCATTATAAATCCTCTCCGTTATTGTTGTTCTGCAAGACTGATGATTCGCCTGGCAAGTTGACAGGATGCGTCAGGATGTGCCAGTTTTCGTGATGCTGCGCCCATATTTTTCAGCCTTTCAGCATCATGCAACAACTCAAGAATGGTGGCTGACGAAACCTCTTCTCCAAGACGGGCATCGTCAACCACTATGGCAGCCCCATTGTCCACAAGCGCCCGTGCATTATGGCGCTGATGATCGCCTGTGGCATAGGGATAGGGTACGAGAACGGAAGGCTTTCCAAGATTGGTCAGCTCGGCAAGAGATGAAGCTCCTGCCCGGCAAAGAACAAGATCGGCCGTACTGTATGCCGCACCCATATCTTCAATGTAAGGCGCGATCCAGAGATAAGGGGAGGGCGACACAAGCCCCTTGAGACGCTCAAAATCAAGCGATCCGGTTTGCCAGACAAGATTTGCTGACGCGGTAATCTCACCAAGCCGCAGAAGCACCATGTTGTTTATCGAACGCGCTCCCCTGCTCCCGCCAAAAACAAGAAGAGTCGGACGTTCTTCGTAAAAACCAAAACGGCTCCTTGCAAGAGAAGCCGCCAGCAGATCAAAGGAGCGGGCAGGATTGCCGGAAACAAAGATTTTATGAGTTTTTGGGAGAAACCCGCGAGCTTCCTCAAAAGAGAGATGCACTTCACTGGCAAGCGCGGCAAGCAGTTTGGTCGTTACTCCGGGAAAAGCATTCTGTTCCTGAATGAGTGTTTTTTTTCCCATGAGCTGCGCTGACAAAAGAAGAGGCGCGCTGACAAATCCTCCGGTACCGACAACAACATCAGGATCCTCCCGCCGCACAAGAGCAACCGCACGACCCAGAGCTCCGGCAAAATCAGCAAGCACACCGATATTCGCTATGAGATTGGCCAGAGAACGCCCTCTTTTCAAACCCCTGACCGGAATAAGATGCAGTCGAAAGCCCAGTCTTGGCACTTCCGTAGCCTCAATACCGCCAGCCGTGCCGGCAAATGAAATTTCGACATCGGGGATCTGCTTTCTGATCTCTCCGGCCATGGCCACAGCCGGGTATAAATGGCCACCAGTCCCCCCGCCTGCAAAAAGAACTTTCACAGGTTTCTCCCTCCTGTTACATCGGAGAGCACACCCCTTTCAAGCACGTGTTTCTTGTGTCGCGATATACTCATAAGAATACCGACCCCGAGAGAGTTAAACAGGAGAGCTGTCCCTCCATAACTGATAAACGGCAACGCAACACCAGTGGTTGGCAAGAGATGACAGGCAACCGCAATGTTAACAAAAGCAAAAAGAGTAATCGCCACTGTGATTCCGCTTGCTACATATTTACCAAAATTATCGGGAGCATGCTTGGCTATGATAAGACCACAGACAAAAAATCCTGCAAACAGCGCAATGACGGCAACCGCCCCGACAAAACCGTATTCCTCTCCGATAATAACAAAAACAAAATCGTTATAGGAGAGTGGCAGATAGAGCTCCCGTTGCTTGCTGGCTCCGATACCGAGACCAAAGAGTCCGCCGTTGCCAAGGCCGATCAATGCCTGCACAACCTGATAACTCAACCCTTTTTCATCTCCGCTTGTAAAAGAGAGCAGACGGGCAACACGATATGGTGCCGCAATGGCAAATACCGCCGCAACAGGTACAAGCAGCGATGCCGTCGCCAGAAGATGGCGAATATTCACGCCACCAATAAACATAAGGGTAAACCCTGTCACGGCTATAAGTGACGCAGTGCTGAAGTTCGGCTCGAGGGCCACAAGCGCAACGACAATCATCAGAAGGGTAAGCAGAGGATAATAGGAGTTATTAAGATCTTTTATATAGGCCTGTTTTTCACTGATGAGCCTCGAAAAGTGAAAGATAATGGCATACTTCGCAAAATCGGATACCTGGAATTTGATTGGCCCATAGCCTATCCAGCGTGCCGCCCCCGAAATAAGTCCAACCGCTTTCATGGCAAGAAGCAGGGTAAGGAGAACAATACCGGAAAAAAGAATAATCTTGCTGGTCTTCCAGAACACATGATAGTCAACCAATGCCACCAGAACAATGGTACCTGTTCCAAGTGCTGCAAAGGTAAGCTGACGCCACAGGAAATACTCGGAGTTAGAATACTTCGTTACCGCCCATCCTGCTCCGCTGCTGTAGACAATTACAATACCTATACATATAAGAAGAGAAACAATAAGCATCAGTAATTTCCCCGCAATAACCTCGCCATGTGAAGGGGGTGAAAGCGCCTCCTCGATCGGGAGTGCTTCAAAAGAGGGAAGAGAATCGGTATTTATCATAACGGTAAGCGATGCACGAATTGTTTAAAACGCCAGCCGCGCTCCTCAAAATTCTTGAACATGTCAAAACTTGCGCACCCGGGTGAAAAAAGCACCGTCTGCCCGGGCTGGGCGGCCTCACTGGCAAACAAAACGGCCTCTTCGAGTGATGCTGCGACTTTAAGAGCAACAATACCATCAAAGAATGAGGCTATTGTTGCCTTTGATTCTCCTATGGCAATGAGCAGAGAGACCTTGTTGAGTACCAGCTCGGCGATTGATGCATAATCGTTGCCTTTATCCCGTCCACCGGCAATAAGCACTGCTGTACCGGGCACAGCCTCGATTGCCTGACGCATCGCATTAATGTTCGTTGCTTTTGAATCATTAACCCAGTCCGCCCCGTTGATGGTCAGGACAAATTCCTGACGGTGTTCAACGCCCCTGAACTCCCTGAGTGCTGAACAAACAGCATTGTTCTTGATACCCAGCGCCCTCGCCGCAGCCACAGCCGCAAGCACATTTGAAATATTGTGGTGTCCCCGAAAACTGTTTTTCAGAAAATCTGATGTTACCAGGATCCGCTCTTCTCCTCCGGTCTGGCGCACAACAATCGCATCCCCGTCAAGCAAAACCTGGCGGCGGGACACGCCTCCCTCCTGTGGCGACTCCATGCCGAAAGGAAGAGTTCTAAAAGGAAATAGATCCGCTGCCCCACTAAAGTGAGCCCTGAGCAAAGTGTCGTCGGAATTGTAGACAAGCGTATCATCCCCGCTCTGGTTCATAAAAATCCTGTACTTCGCCTCAGCATACCGCTGCATGTCATGTTCATAGCGGTCGAGATGATCCGGCGTAATATTGGTAATAACTGCAACATCAGGCCTGAAAGTAAAGCACCGCTCAAGTTGGTAACTGCTCAGCTCAACAACAGCAACATCTCCGGCGTTCATCCCCCGCACCTTCGAAGCAAACGGCACCCCAATATTGCCGACACTGTATGAGCGATACCCCTGCTGACGACCATCCTCTTCACAAATACGATGAACAAGTGTCGCCGTTGTTGTTTTACCATCAGTACCGGTAATACCGACAATGCGAGCCTTGCAGAAACGGCTTGCTATCTCAATTTCGCTGTACATCGGAATCCCCCGCGCCTGCAAGCTTTTAACCACCAGTGCAGAAGGGGGAATACCCGGACTGATGACACAAAAATCAGCATCGTAAACGCTTTCGGAATGCCCCTCCTCTTCGAAGAGTATCTGCATCTCCTGAAGGAACAAAACCTCTTTTTCTCCTATCCTGCCGAGTTCACTGAGCAGTACCTCTGCACCTTCACGTTTGAGCAGCTCTGCGGCGGCAATACCGCTCTTGCCAGCACCAATGACCGATACCCTTTTGCCCGTTACATCCATAGCCGTTATCTGAGTTTTAAGGTCATGAGACTGGCCAGAAAAAAGAGAATGGTCAAAATCCAGAACCTTATCACGATTTTTTGTTCCGCCCATCCCTTCAACTGAAAATGATGATGAAGAGGTGCCATCAAAAAGATTCTC
This sequence comes from Chlorobiaceae bacterium, assembly GCA_037141805.1. Lineage (GTDB taxonomy): Bacteria > Bacteroidota > Chlorobiia > Chlorobiales > Chlorobiaceae > Chlorobium. The sequence goes on from JBAXBW010000001.1 coordinate 29,885, forward strand.
CGTCCCTGGCCAAACCTCATTTTCGTGTACTTGAAATAGAGTACCTGCATAGAGACCGAAAGCGCTTCAAGAAAAAATATACCCGCAATCAAGGGCAGAAGCAACTCCTGCTTGATCAACAGAGCAATAACGGCGATAGCGCTGCCAAGAGCAAGGGATCCGGTATCACCCATGATAATTTCAGCCGGATTGGAGTTGAACCATAAAAAGCCGACACAGGACATGACAATAGCCATGCTGACCACAGCAACCTCGCCTCCTCCAGGAATAAACGGAATATTAAGATAGACGGCATAGACCGCATTTCCGGCAAGGTAGGAAAACCCTCCCAGACCCATGACCACAATAGCAGAACTTCCAGCCGCAAGGCCGTCAAGCCCGTCAGTCAGGTTAACCGCATTCGATACCGCAGTAATAATAAAAATAACAATTGGTATATAAAAATATCCGTAGTCAAGAGTCAGATGTTTGAAAAACGGCACGGTTGTCGTCGAAAGCAGTACCGAAAACGCAGGATCAAGCCAGGTGTAGGTGCCTATCACCAGACCAAGAGAGAGTTGACCTATAAGCTTGTAGCGCGCCGATAGCCCACCCCTGATTTTTAACACCACTTTGCGGTAGTCATCAATAAAGCCGATAACGCCCATCCAAAAAATAGCAAGCATGATCAGCCAGACATGGGGATCATTGAATTTTGACCAGAGTAACACGGAAAGTTCTATGGAAAAAATAATGAGCAGCCCCCCCATGGTCGGCAGTGCCTTTTTCTTTTTGTGCTCAGGAGGAGCCTCCTCCTTTATTGGTTCAATAAACCGGGCTTTCAGATATCTGATGAGTCCGGGACCGGTAAAAAGAGTAATCAGCAACGCCGTAATCGCCGCAGCACTAGCCCTGAAGGTAAGATACTCGACAACACGGAGTACGGGAAAGTGAAAAATATCGTTGATGTACTTCAACAGATAGTAAAGCATACCGTATTCTTACCTGGTTATGGTTCTTGCCGTAATAAAAGAATCTACAACCTGCTCAAGCTTCATACCTCTGGAACCCTTGAAAAGCACGACATCATCCTCATGAAGCCGAGCAACTAATTGCGCCAAAAGTTGTTCGCGGCTTTCGAAATGGCCTCGACATGCACCTGGAGCTTCCCGACCGATCAGTCGGGCCTTGTCGCCAAACGTCAGCAAGAGATCAACCGGGCGCTGCTGAATATAGCGGCCAACAGTTTCATGTTCAACATCTGTCGCAGCACCGAGTTCAAGCATATCGCCCAGAACAGCAACCCTTTTACCTCTACACGGCATATCACAAAGCGCCTCGATCGCCTGCCGCATGGAGTCTGAATTGGCATTATAGGTGTCGTTAAGAATTCTGAGGCCAAATGAGTCAACGACCTCAAGCCGTTTCCAGCCAGGAGCCGGGATAAGACGCTCAAGCCCCTCACGAATCTGGTAGAGTGAAAATCCGTAATGGGTGCCAACAGTGGCTGCGGCAACAGCGTTGATGACATTATGTTTGCCGGTAAAATTCAGAATAATCTTTTCGCTGCCGATAACCGAACATAAAAGAAAAGAGAGACGGCCATCCTGTTCCACAGAAATCTCCCTGGCCCAACAGGTATTGGCAGGACTTTCCGAGGTGCCGTAACTGAGACTCCCGGCAAGCCCTGCGCCAGCATCCCGGAGGCGCAGATCATCGTTGTTGATGAACGCAATCCCCCCCTTCCGGTGCACATAGTCGTAAAGCGGAGTCTCAGCAGCGGCAACACCGTCAAGATCAAGAAGAAACTCCAGATGTTCATGACCAATATTGGTCAGAAGAACGTGAGTTGGTCTGGCAATGCCCGCCAGCAAGGCCATCTCTCCCGGATGATTGATTCCCACCTCGATGACAGCAATGCCTGTATCGCGACGAAGTTGCAGCAGAGTAAGGGGAACACCGAGATGATTGTTCCTGTTCCCCTTGCTCACTGTAACCTTGAAGCCGGTTCCAAGAACCGATGCCACCATCTCCTTGGTCGTGGTCTTTCCATTACTGCCACCGATAGCCACAACAGGAAGAGAAAAGGTGTTCCGATACATCGTTGAGAGACGCTGCAAACCGGCAACAGTGTCGGAAGTGACAAGAAAACCCTTTCCGGGGGGCGGTTGCGGTGCACCTTCTGCATCATACCACTCACGACTCACCATAGCCCAGGATGCGCCGTTGTCAAAGACCGTCTGGATATAGCTGTGGCCGTCCGTTCTCTCGCCCTTCAGAGCAATAAAAATACCGGCTTCGGTAATCTCTCTTGAATCTATAACCACTTTCGGTTCTACTATCTCCAGTGGCGGGGAGTCACCCAAGGGTGCGACAACCTCTCCGAAACCCTTGAAATCATTGATACTCAGCACACCTTTCACTTGGCTTCTCTCTCCTTCTCCGGATATCCGGCACCATTTTCCTGCATACATTTTCGTAAAATATCCTGATCCGAGAAATAATGTTTCCGCCCGGAAATCTCCTGATACTTTTCATGACCTTTCCCTGCAACGAGAAGAACATCTCCGTGTTTGAGCATCGAGACCGCCACCCTTATGGCTTCAGCCCTGTCGCTGATCCGCATGTAACGGCTGCCCCTGATGCCCCGCTCAATTTCATCAAGAATCAGCTCAGGGTCCTCATTACGGGGATTATCAGCAGTAATAATGACTTCATCGGCCGTTTCGGAAGCGATACGCCCCATTTCAGGACGTTTTAAGCGGTCACGATTACCCCCGCACCCGAAAACCACCATGAGACGAGAACCTTCAGGCTTCAGACTGCGCAAGGCATCAAGTGCCTTGAAAAGTGCATCAGGAGTGTGAGCATAATCAACAAAAACCCAGGACCCCTGACTCCTGCCGACGATTCTTTCCATGCGCCCCTCAACTGCCACAATCTCAGAAAGAGAACGGCAGATCTCCTTGGGGACAAGACCCATCCCACTTCCGATCGCCGCCGCCTCAAGCACATTCATGACATTAAAGAGCCCGGGCAACCCAACCTGCATGGTCATCACCGAGTCAGGAAAATGGAGGTTGACCGTGGTTGACAGAAGAGTGCTCTGAAGAATATCGGCTTTAAAAACGCGGCAGCACGAAACCTCCGGCACCGCTCCTGACAGCAAACTGCAACCGTATATTTTTTCAGAATCAACCCGTTCGGCCATCTTTACGGCATAGGGATCATCAATATTGAGGACAGCAAATCCCTCCGGGGCAAGCTGGTCGAACAACTGCTGCTTGGCTGAAGCATACTCCTGCATGGAGTTGTGAAAGTCAAGATGCTCCATGGTGAGGTTGGTAAAAAGTGCAGCATGAAACCTGATACCGTACACTCTCTGCAGCACCAGTGCATGGGAAGAGACCTCCATGACTGCCGCCCTGCATCCAGCATCAACCATCTCACGGAAAAGCGCATGCAGACCGTGCGCCTCAGGGGTGGTACGCTCTAATGGAATATCGCGTTCACCAATCCTGCAGAGATTGGTACCGATATAACCCGCCGGAATGCCGCAGGCATTGAGCATTGCCGTGATCAGCTTTGCTGTGGTGGTTTTGCCGTTCGTCCCGGTAACCCCGATAAGCAGCAACTGGTCAGCAGCATAATCATAAAAAAAAAGGGCCGCCTCGGCAAGAGCCTTTCGTGCATCATAAACTCTTATATAAAGAGTAGATACGTCTCGATCTGATGGAAATTCTTCACAGATAACCGCCACAGCTCCACCTTCGACAGCGCTGCGGATAAACCGGTGACCGTCAGTTGAGTAGCCTCTGACCGCAACAAAAAGTGCGCCAGGATAAACCTCCCGTGAATCGCTGGTTATCATGCATACTGAGCCGCCACCGGTATTTCCGGAAAGCTCAAGAGAAGAAATTGCTCTGAGCAAATCCTCAAGTTGCACTTCCCTCTGGCCAGCACTCTCTTTCTTGACGGTCATGAGGGATTTCTGTTTATCTTCTTTAAAGAAAGCGTCACCGCAATAACCCTTTTCTTTTCAACCTTGCTGCCAGCCAAAATGTTTTGGCGGACAACAACCCCGTCAAAATCTCCTGAATACTCCATCTCCAGATTGAGCCATTTCAGCAACCGCTGAGCATCTCGACCATTCAGTCCCATGAGTTCAGGAACTGTCACCGTAGAAACAGAATCAATAATCCCCTGTTCAGGAGCACGGATGAAAAGGTTTTTCTGCATCTCCTCCGAACAGGCAACCATTCTCGATGCAATTCCGGCAAAAACCGGAACCGCAACGGTTGCGGCATAGTAAGCTGTTTTTGGATTTTCAACAAGCACAATAATAGCATAGCGGGGAGCGGCTGCAGGAAAATAGCCGACAAATGAAGAGACATAGGAGCGGTTGGCATACGACCCCCCGGCCGCACGCCTTGCGGTTCCTGTCTTGCCTGCCACATTCATACTGATCAAGAGATTATTTTTAGCCGTTCCACTGTCCACAACCGCTTTAAAATACTCTTTGTTGAGATATCGTGCTGTTGAGACCGTAACGACTCTCTGGACTGTTTCAGGAGCACCCTCCTGGACGACCTGACCCTTCGCATCAGTAATCTTCTTGATAATATAGGGCCTCATCCGCTCACCATCATTGGCAATGGTCGCGTATGCCTGCAGGATCTGCAACGGGGTGGTCATCACCTGATAACCATAGCCCATCCAGGGGAGAGTGGTCATATCCCACTGGGCAAGGGGGCGAACGATTCCTCTTGCCTCACCAACCAGTCCGATACCCGTCTTCTTTCCAAAACCAAAATTTCTCGTATAGGCACTGAATTTTTCTCGCCCGACCCGCATGGCAGTCGTGGCTGCTACAATATTGCTTGAATGCATGATGGCCTGACGGAACGTTATGTATCCGTAAGGCTCATGATCCGTGATCTTGAGTTTGTAAAACGGCATAACCCCATTATAGCCAAAGACCATATCATCAGCTTTTCTTTTAAGCACTTCCGTTGCCGCTGCGGCCATGACCAGCTTGAATGTTGAACCAGGTTCATACATTTCAGTCACTGCACGGTTCCGCGAATTTTCCTTGCTCCATGTTGACCTTTTGTTCAAATCAAACGCCGGATTGTTCGCCATGGCAAGAATCTCTCCAGTACGAACATCCATAACAATACTGGTCGCCGCATCAGCCCTGAAAGTAGCAACTGCCTTTGAGAGCTCATCTTCGACAATACCTTGAATATCCGCATCAATAGTGAGTTGGACCGTATCACCTTTTACGGCATCCTGTTGCTGGGCATCAGGAGCAGGGTAACGCACTCCGGTGGCGCTCCGCTGAAAATTTCTTGTGCCGTCAATCCCTTTCAGCTCCTTGTTCAACTGCAGTTCAAGACCGCTGCTTCCGTCAATTTTACTTTTTTCGTTGCCGGTAAAACCGATCAACTGGGCGGCAACGTTCAGGTAAGACCGCTGCTGTTCCTTGTCAAACCATGTCCCATAAATCTTCTCCTGCATAAGCGGCAGTGCTTTCACAACGGGTATTTTCCGGCAAAGCACCGTGATTCCTTTACGGCGTTTCAACTCTTTGAGAAGTACCTGCCTGTTCAACCCCAGATGCTTTGCAAACAGGGTGGCAACATTTCCTGTATTATCATAAGTTTTCTGTTTCCTGCTTTGCTTGTCATTAACCGGCTTGCCATGTTCATCAAACAGGGGAGTATTCCTGATTATCGAAGGACTGGCATAGAAAGAAATCGACTCAATACTTTCGGCAAGTATACGAGAACGTCGATCAACAATAACCCCCCTCTGTGCGACTTCCGTGACTACCCGTTCATACTGCTGGGCTGCTTTATACTTATACTTCTTGACATTGATCACCTGAATATTGAGCAGCATGCCAATGATCGCGACAATAAACAGCGAAAAAGCGCAAAACACAACAGCGAGCCGCTTGCCAAACTCCTGATCATTCATAAGCAATCCCGTTCATTGAGCGGCAAATAATTCACGGTTCAAGTTCAACCGGAGGCACCCCGGATGGTGTAAGACCAAGCGATGCGGCTTCCTGCGAAATATTATGGATACTATGCAGTTCATCCGCTCTCAGCTTCTGTGAGGTGATCATACTGGAACTCATCTGGATCTGCTCCCTAAGCTTTTCATTCTTCAGCGCAAGCTCAGTTATTGCAAGGTTATTATGCGTCTGGAAAAGAAAAATCCCTGTTATGGCCAGAAGGTACAAAAAAGTTTTTGGTTGCAGCAACACACCAATATCAAAATTATTCATGGTTATCTCTCCGTGGAATTTTTTCAATCACCCTCAATTTTGCACTTCTTGCTCTCGGGTTTGATACAGTCTCCAGCACGCTTGCCATCAAAGGCTTTCTGGTAACAAGAACGACAGAGCCATACGAAATCGGTTCCCTCATCGCCACCCCTTTGGGCCCCCAGTCACTCCTGGCTTTTTCAGCAAAAACGCTCTTCACGATTCTGTCCTCAAGAGAGTGATAGCTGATAACCGCCATCCGGCCATAATCATCAAGGCAATCAATACCGTCACTGAGCGCCCGGCGAAGCACATCAAGCTCGCCATTAACCTCAATTCTCAACGCCTGAAACACCCTTGAAAGTGTCTTGATAACCTTCTCACCGCCGTGCGCGTTGCCACGGATAATATCAGCAAGCTCTTTTGTGCCACCGACTGATCCATTTTTTGTGCGCCAGGCAACAATCGCTTTCGCAATGCTCCGACTTCTCGGTTCTTCTCCATACCTGTATATAAGTCGAGCAAGCTCCTTCTCTTCATAGCTGTTTACAATATCTCCGGCCTTCAGGGGAGCACCACTGTCCATCCTCATATCAAGCGGCCCCTCTCTGAGATAGCTGAAGCCCCGCTCCGCTGTATCAATCTGAAACGATGAAACCCCAAGATCAAGCAATATCCCGTCAACCTTCGGTTGCAAACCCTTGTTACCACAGACTCCTGTAATGATTGCCTCAATATCCTGAAAATTCCCCTTGACCAGAACAGAATGGGGCTCGTTCCCCTTCAGCTTTCTGGTCGCCTCTTCCAATGCCGCATCATCCTGATCAATACCGATCAGCAGTGATCGCTCGCTATAACCTGCTTCATGCAGCGCATGAAGGAAGGCAAGCGAATGACCACCACCACCAAGAGTCCCGTCAACATAAATCCCCGGTTTTCTGACCAGAAATGCAACAATTTCATCGGCAAGCACCGGATCATGAAATCGCTCCATTGCCACTAAAAATATCTTCCGGCAAGAGATGCAAAACGACTCGCACTCTCCTGCAGCAGCATGAAAAGGCGATCTGGATCCCAAATTATCATTTTCGTATCAGCGCCGATAATAACCACATCCTTCGTAATAGCCGCATGGTCAAGAAATTCCCTTGAAAGCGCAACCCGACCCTGGCGGTCAACTTCAACCATTTCAAAACTTTCGTACATTAATGTTTTCAACAAGCGCTCTTCAGGGTTAAAATCGGAAAGAGCAGAGATGGTTTTTCTAATATGGTTCCAGACAAACGGCTCATAAAGTTCAAGAGATCGATCGGGAGCTTTCATGATATAGAGCGCTTCAATACGCTCCGGCAAAAGCTCCTCGATACCCGACGAAGCTGGCTGACCAAATCTGCGGCGAAACCTTGCCGGAATCATCAGACGTCCTTTCTCGTCGACAGCATGTCTCTCTTTTCCTATAAAACCTGCCATTATGGAGAACCCTTGAACGACCGTTATGCGGATATTTCCAGCCCCTCAACTCATTGTTTCCTGAAAATCAGCAAATAAAAAAGGAAAAAACAGCAACCGCGAACAATAGCGCCCATTTTTTACCATTTTTTACCACCACAAAATGTATAAAAAAGGAGGCACTAATAAAATAGTCCTTTCGGGGAAATGACCTCTCACCCCTCAATGGTGGAGAGGTGGTACCTCAGTAAAAACGTCGCCTGAAAGAAAAAAATTAAAATCCGAGCTCCCCCTGTAACCAGAACCGACTCTTGTCGTCCCTGCCATCAGCATTATTGCCTTCATACTGACCAGGATTAGATCCAATCACATGGGCCCAACTGCAACGAAGCGATCCCTTCCCGGAAAAGAGATAGTTGAGTCCAACCCCGGCACCCTGCAACCAGTAAGTGTTACTGCTCGTGGCATTAGCGACATCGCCAGCATACCTGTCCCTGTTCAGGGTTATGTAACCAGCATCATAAAAGCAGGCAATCTGAAGAGTTCGTGTTGAAGTTCCAGGAGGAATATTGTAGCGGATATCGGCAGAGACAAGCTGACCTTCATCTCCAGGGGCCTCGCCAACCGGATAGGCACGCACAGCGTTTGGACCGCCAAGTGAAAACTGTTCACTGCTGCCAAGGTTATCAAGCGATATCTGCGCTGACCCGGAAAGATTGAAATTGACACCTTCAGCAAGGCGCTGCAGACGTGCAAGAGCAAAATTAAAGCGGGTATATCGTCCCTCTTTTCCGGTAAGATAATATGAGGCGTTCTTTGATTCATTGAGGTGGCCTGTGGTAACACCAGCACTATAACTGGTAGCGCCACCTCCCAGGAACTGATCGTAACGGTCGCCGTTGGCAATCAAGGTGACACTGTTGAGTTGCTTGTCATAGTTGACTGAACCATTCACTTTATCGACAAGCACCTTGTATCCGTAAGTCAGACTCGTCATGAGAGTGTTGGTGCGGCTTCGAAGCAGCGAGTAACTGAGTCCGACATCAACATTGTTACTGCCGCCCCTGGAGTCAAGATATGCACGGTCAGCACCGATTTCATAATTCATACCAGTATAGGAGAGGGATCCTCTGAGTCCCGGAAAGCATAAGAGAGTGCTGTAGCCTACTCGTCCCTGAACAAGCCCTTCAGCCTCGGTTATAAGCGCGGTAATCTGGTCTCCATAACGGAACGGGTCATTGATTGATATTGTGGTACTACCCCTCCAGGAACCGGTGTAGCGGCTTCCATGATTATCGCTCCATATCACGCCGGAAAGGATAGGACCTTCGCTGACAGCAACTTCTACGCTGGTAGTGCCAGGAAGAGTTCCGGGAGCCAGCGATGCGCGAGCGATCACTCCGGGTAAATCGTTCATAAGCAAAACAGAGCGCTCAAAATCATGCTCATTGACAGGTTCCCCCTTGCGTACTGCCGTTTCACCTATCCGGCGCAAAACGCACTGGGAGATCCTTGCTGTTTTGTCCAGCTTGAACTCCAGACGGCCATCGCTCGCCCCCTGAAGAACGGCAATTTCAATAACGCCTGAGGTAACGTCCTGTTTTGGAAGGTAGGCTCTTGCGCGAAACCATCCCTTTTCCCTGAAATGGTCGATAATTTTATCCACAAGACCTTTCAGCTCTCCGAAAGAGACGGTCTTGCCTTTGGTATCAGCTACCAGCGCCTGTAACTCCGCCTCGGTAGCAACTCCCTCGTAGCCGCTGAATTTGAATCCCTTCACAGCAACAAGAACGCCTGACTCAGTTATTACTGGCTGCTCTTTGGTCTTCTCAAGAACAGGGAGCTGTGGGTATTGTGGCGATACTCGCTGCTGATCACGAAGAATACTTCCTGCATCGACCGCAGGCGGTGGACCAGCCAAAACCGGCACTGTAAAATATGAAAGCGAGAGAACCGAAAGGAGTCCGATAAAAGACCCTGCATTACCTGCAACGATATAGCGCACTGACAACAACCGTTTATCAATCATGGAAGACTTGAAAGTTTTCTGCGTAGGTACCTGTGAGTAGTATTCTTCCTGGATACACCACTGAATTTAGTCCAATAAAAAGTAATAACCAATTTTTCCCGGAGACGATCCCGTCATGGAACTATTTTGGCGCTGTTGAGAGATCTCCTGCACAAGAAGCGCTTGTCTGGATTCCAAATAAGAACAAAAATCACTATTATATCATATTCTATTATCAGCGCCTGTAAACACAACCTCTTAACCACCGTCATTATGATGTCCGACCGCACCGACAATACTACAGCGCACTGGCAGGAACTTGACGAATGGAGAAAAAAAATCGATTCACTTGACCAGCAGTTATCCACCCTGCTTTGCGAGAGACTGCATTGCGCCCAAAATATCAGTTTTCTGAAATCGAGAATCGGAGAGCAGGTACTCCAGCCTGAACGCGAAAAAGAGGTGCTCAACAATGTGCTGAACCACGCAGACTCCCCCCTGAAATCCCGGGCTCTGGAAAAAATCTACCGTTGCATCATTGAAGAGACACGCCTCTTTCAGCAAGAGTGGAAAAGCAGTCAGTCGGGTTTCACGACCAGCTAAAAGTCTCACCAGCCATGACTTCAATACATTATTCTTTGCGTAAACTGCTTCTGACTGGAACCATTCTTTTTCTGACAGCAGTGTCGTGCTTTCTATTTATCCCCGGACTCAATACCTCACAAACAACCACCCGCCTGACGGTTCACCGCAGGATGGTTTTCAGATCTATTCTTGAAGAGCTGCACCGTAACGGTTCTGTTACCAGTACTTGGCCGACGCTTTTGACGGGAAGCCTTGTTCCAAAACTCCACAATATCAAGCCAGGAAGGTATCTTATCCCTCCGGGAATGTCGAATTTCGGACTGTTGTATTACCTCCACGCCCACCCACAGGATGAGGTGCGCATTACGTTACCTGAAGGGATGGATCTCAGAAAAATTGCCCGTATCCTTTCTCGAAACCTTGATTTTGATTCCACCCGGTTCATGGCAGCGGTCTCCAACAGAAAATTACTTGCCCGCCACGGTATCAGTGCTGACAATGCAGAAGGCTACCTCTTCCCCGGAACGTACAACTTTGCCTGGGCAAGCACCCCGGAAGAGGCAGCGGGGTTTCTTGTCGGCCGATTCCGGCATTTTTACTCTGACCACCTTCAGAAAATGGCCGCACAGGAAGGGCTGAGCGAAACCGGACTACTCACCCTGGCTTCTATTGTTGAAGCAGAAACCCCGCTTGATGCCGAAAAAACGCTTGTTGCAAGCGTCTATCTGAACCGGCTGAAAAAAAACATGCGCCTGCAGGCCGATCCAACGGTACAGTATGCTCTTGGCGGAGCTGCCCGACGGCTTTATTACAAAGACCTTGCCGCAGACTCGCCCTATAATACCTACCGCCATAACGGACTTCCTCCCGGACCGATCTGCAACCCCGGTGCTGCATCGATACTTGCTGTGCTTAAACCGGCACAAAGCAGCTTCATCTACTTTGTTGCCACAGGAAATGGAGGGCATAACTTTGCCAGCTCACTGACAGAGCATAATGCCAACATCAAAAAATACAAAATTGCCTTGCGCGGCAGGCAGCCCGGATTGGAGTGAGTTGCATTAATTTCTATCGGCAATTGTATACATTACACAAGCAGATCTTTATGTGATTTTTTTATCAACCAATTTATCAAAGCAATGCAAAAAAAGACCTTGTCTGACATCTCAACCCAGGGCAAGCGGGTGTTAATGCGTGTTGATTTCAATGTCCCTCTTGACGAGAACAAAAAAATTACCGATGACAAAAGAATAGTTGAGTCTCTCCCTTCCATTAAAAAAGTTCTTGAAGAGGGAGGGCGCCTTATTCTGATGTCCCATCTCGGAAGACCAAAAGGAAAAGTCAATCCAGAATACTCGCTTGCTCCGGTGGCCTCCAGACTTGGCGAATTGATCGACAGCCCTGTTCTCATGGCAAAAGATTGCACCGGCACTGAGGTTATGCAGCAGGTGCTTGCTCTACAGGATGGTGAGGTTATGCTGCTTGAAAATCTGAGATTTCACCCTGAGGAAGAGGCAAATGACCCTGATTTTTCAAGAGAGCTTGCGTCACTCGGAGAGGTGTATGTCAACGATGCCTTTGGCACCGCTCACCGGGCTCATGCATCAACGGAAGGAATTACTCATTACGTCCAGACGGCCGTTGCCGGTTATCTGATAGAGCGGGAGCTGTTATATCTGGGAAAAGCTCTGCAGGAACCGGAACGACCATTTGTGGCTATTCTGGGAGGCTCAAAAATATCAGGGAAAATTGATGTCCTTGAAAACCTTTTCAAAAAAGTCGATACGGTGCTGATCGGCGGCGCCATGGTCTTCACCTTCTTCAAGGCACAGGGTTATGAGGTGGGAAATTCTCTGGTAGAGGAGAGCAAAATCGAACTTGCCCTCACTATTCTTGAGCAGGCAAAAAAGAAGGGAATCAAGCTGCTGCTGCCGGTAGACGTCATTGTTGCACCTGAGATTTCAGCCGATGCTGCATCTTACGCTGAAAAGGTCACCAGTATGCCGGAAAAAATGATTGGCGTTGATATCGGGCCACTCACGGCAGAAACATACCGCAACGAAATTCTTTCAGCTCGAACAGTTCTCTGGAACGGTCCTATGGGCGTTTTTGAAATTGATAATTTCGCTTCCGGCACGATTGCTGTCGCAAAGGCTCTGGCCGATGCAACTGCAAAAGGGGCCATAACAATTGTCGGTGGAGGTGATTCGGCATCGGCAATAGCAAAGGCTGGTCTGGCAAAAGAGATTACCCATATCTCCACAGGAGGAGGCGCAAGCCTTGAATTCCTTGAAGGCAAGGAGCTCCCCGGAATAGCCGCTCTGAATGATTAATCGAAGAACCATACCTCGTAATGAATTATTCCCAGCCATACAGTCCCGGGGGCTTTCAGTTCATACCCCCGGCGATCAAGGTCATTATTCTGCTCAATATTGCAGTTTTTCTGCTGCAGTTGACTCCTTTTGGCGACGCAATTTCTTCCCTGGGCGCCTTATGGCCTGTCGGTTCCGGTAACTTCAGAATATGGCAACCGGTAACCTACATGTTTCTGCACGGTGGTGGCACCCATCTCTTCTTCAATATGTTCGCCCTCTGGATGTTCGGTGCTGAAATTGAAAATTACTGGGGTACCAGACAATTCAATATCTATTATTTTGTCTGCGGAATCGGGGCCGCAGTGATCAACCTGATAGCGACTGTCGGCGACCCCTATCCGACCGTCGGCGCTTCCGGTGCCATTTACGGGGTCTTGCTGGCTTTCGGCATGATGTTCCCCGAACGCTACATTTTCCTTTACTTTCTCTTCCCGGTAAAGGCAAAGTACTTTATTGCCGGCTATGCCTTTATTGAGTTTATCTCTGGTTTCGGCAGCCGGGCAATGGGCAGCGGCAGCAACGTTGCCCATTTCGCGCACCTCGGGGGCATGCTGATCGGCTTTATCTATATTACCATCAAAAGAGCCGAGTGGTCATTTTCAGGATTCTTCAGCAAAATCCGCACCTCAGGCAAAAAGAGAAACGGTCCACACCTCCATACCAGGAATCGGGTGGCTCCACCGGTTTCTGAAGCAGAAATCAATACCATACTCGACAAGATTTCAGAACGTGGTTATGGATCGTTAACCGAGGAAGAACGCCGAAAACTCCTCAGTGCGGGCGGGAAAAAATAATCCCGGGTCAGCAGGGATCCGTTCGCTCAAAACAGGCAACACTTTCGATGTGACTGGTATGCGGAAACATGTCAACCGGTTGCACCGATAAAAGCTGATACCCGTGAAGGATCATCTCCTTGCCGTCACGGGCAAGGCTTGCCGGGTTGCAACTGACGTAGACAATTCGCTCCGGTCGCAGCCTGAGCATGGTGGAAAGCGCCTTGGCATGCATTCCTGCCCTGGGAGGGTCGGTAATGATTACTTTGGGGGCATCATAGTTTTCGAGGGTATGAAGCATGGCATGTAAATCCTTAAGATCGACCTGGAAAAATGCAGCGTTGCCAATACCGTTCATTGCAGCATTACTCTGCGCGTCATTGATCGAACTTTCAACCACTTCAAGACCGATAACCTGATGGCAGTACCTCGCCAGATAGAGCGTTATGGTTCCTGTCCCGCAATAGAGATCATAGACCGTATCGGCAGGAGTGAGAGCCGCAACCTCAAGAATGCTGCTGTAAAGAAGCTCAGCCTGAGAAGAGTTCGTCTGAAAAAATGAGTTCGCTGAAATCCTGAAATCAAGGCCGCCGAGACGTTCGGTAATGAATCCCTCTCCGCTGAGTATATACTCACAGTCACCCGTTGCAACGGTATTCTTTCGATCAGTCACATTGTTGAGCACTGTCATCTTCTGGCCAGCCATCCCGCCTTCGAGATGCTTCCTGTAGCGCAGCATCATCGCTTCATCATGCCATGAGGTCACAAGATTGACCATAATCTCCTCACGGCTTTCACTGAAACGAACAACAAGATTCCGCAAAAAACCGGAGTGTGCCTTGACTGCATAAGGAGCAAGAGTGTTAGCAAGAGCAAAGTTGCGGGTTAAGGAGAGCACCTGGTTCATCGCCTCTTTTGCAAGATAGCAGTAGTCGATATCGATCACCTTCTCAAAGTTTCCTGGAGTATGAAACCCTAGCGCAAACTCTTTCGGACGCAAAAGTTGCTCAAGTGAGAGCTCTTCAGGCAGGAGATAGCGCATGCTTGAAAAGGAAAATTCCATCTTGTTCCGGTAATGAAACGGCGCAAGAGCTGCAAGCACCGGAGTGACCGGTGGAGCGACAAAATTACCAAGATGCTCAAGAGCATCCTTTACCTTTTTCTGTTTGTAGAGGAGTTGTGCTTCATAGTGGATATGCATCAGCTTGCATCCTCCGCAAACGCCAAAATAAGCGCATAGAGGAATTGTTCTGTCCGGTGATGGTTCAAGAACCTCAATAGCAATGGCTTCGATATAGCGCTGGCGCACCTTTTTTATGCGGGCTGAAATCCGGTCGCCAACGGCAAGCATACCGCCGACCATAACTGCCATGCCATTGTCGAGCCGTCCGAAACACTGATCTTTCTCTGCCAGATCAGTGACGGTTAACTCGATGATATCACCTTTCCTGAAATTCTCTTCTGCCATAAAACAAGATTAATCGCAATTGATAAAAAAGGTTCTCCTCTTCATTCGATAAATAACTCAAGCAGGACCTTCACGGCGCATTATGCGGGGCTGAATGATATTCTTCAACACCCAGGAAGAGAAAAGATAGACCAGCATCGCACTGCAAACCCCGATCATCATACCTGCAATAACGTCACCAGGGTAATGAACGCCAACATAAACCCGCGACCAGGAGATAGCCAGAGCATACAATATCATGATGATAGTGAAGAGTTTCTCAACAAGAACCCCCCGATGAAAGAAAATCCAGATGACTGTCGCCACGGCAGCAGCATTCGCAGCATGAGATGAGGCAAAAGAATAACTCCGTGGCTGGCTGACAAGCAGACGAACATGATCGAGAGCAAAACAGGGACGGATTCGCTGCACAAGGGGCTTGAGTATTCCTGATGCGACCATATCGGCCATACCCAAAGCAATTAGAGCAAGAATAATCACCAGAAAAGCTGATTTTCCGCGTCTGATAATCATAAAAAGAGCTGCGAGTACAATAATATGGCCAGACAATTTGACCCTGGTCAGAAAAACCATGAGGTCATCGGCTGCAGGGTGAACCATGTGAAGGTTCAGCAACTGAAAAAGCCACACATCTGCCTGCTCAATGAGCATCATCCTTTACTTTTTAGCTCCCCCTTTTTTCTGTTTCCGGGATGACCCAGAGGCAGAGAATCCGAGATTTATTTTCGGCAGATCAGCCGCAGTTGTTGTTTTATTGATATAAAACTGCTGTGCCACACTGAAGATATTAAACATCAGATAATAGAGTCCAAGACCAGCAGGCATATTGTTGAAAAAGAGCAGCATCATGGCAGGGAACATGTACATCATCACCTTCATCTGCTCATTGGACTGTGTCGTCGGGGTGATTTTCTGCTGCATAAAAACAGTCACCGCCATAAGAATAGGAAAAACGGCAATATGGCTTCCATACATTGGAATGGTAAACCCGAAGTCAAGAATCGAATCCGGAACAGACAAATCTTTCGCCCAGAGAAAACTGTGCTGTCGAAGCTGTATTGAAGAACGGAAAACGTAGAACATGGCAAAGAGCAGCGGCATCTGAAGCAGCACTGGCAGGCAGCCACCGATTGGATTAACCCCTGCTTCCTTATAAATTCTGCCCAGCTCACTCTGAAGTTTTGCGGGATTGTCCTTATACTTCTCCTGAAGCTCCTTGAGTAGGGGCTGCAGTGCTGACATTTTTTTCATTGACTTTGTTGAAGCCATAGAAAGAGGATAGGTCACCAGCTTGATCAGGAAGGCAAAAATGATAATAATAAGACCGTAATTACTCACATAACCATTCATCCAGTTGAAGACTGGCAAAATGATATACTCCGCAAACGGCCTTGTCAGCCAGTCCCATCCAAAGTCCATGATTTTTTCCAGCCCAACCTTCTCTGCCTTTACAATATCGTAATCGAGAGGCCCAAGGAAAAGACTGAATTTATCATCGACAACCTTTCCCGTTGAAGGGATACCCATTTTCAGGGCAAC
>JBAXBW010000002.1:0-34587 GCA_037141805.1 Chlorobiaceae bacterium
AGCAGGCGACGGAAAATGGTATCAGCTTTATTGATCTGGTTGTCGTGAACCTCTACCCGTTCGAGGCAACGGTGGCCAAGCCGGATGTAACGTTTGAAGATGCTATAGAAAATATTGATATCGGAGGCCCTTCGATGCTTCGGAGCGCGGCCAAAAATAACGAGTCGGTCACCGTGGTCACCGACAGTGCCGATTATGCGCTGGTGCTGCAGGAGATGCGCGAGAATAACGGGGCTACGAGGAGAACCACCCGTCTCTCGCTTGCCTTGAAGGTCTTTGAACTCACCTCCCGTTATGACAGTGCCATTGCCTCTTATCTGGCAGGAGCTGTTGGGCAGAGAAATGCTGCGGCATCCATGACGGTCAGCCTTGAGCGAGAACTCGACATGCGTTACGGTGAAAATCCGCATCAGAGCGCAGGGCTCTACCGTCTTTCCGATGAGAATGGAACACGCTCCTTTGGTGACTTTTTCGAGAAGCTGCATGGCAAAGAGCTCTCCTACAACAACATGCTTGATATTGCTGCGGCCGTCTCCCTGATCGAAGAGTTCCGTAATGAAGAGCCGACGGTTGTTATTATCAAGCATACGAACCCGTGTGGTGTTGCACAGGCCCCGACGCTTGCTGAAGCCTATCGCAGGGCATTTTCAACTGACACCCAGGCTCCTTTCGGAGGTATTATCGCCTTTAACCGTCCTCTTGATATGGAAGCAGCAAGGGCTGTTAATGAAATCTTTACAGAAATTCTCATTGCTCCAGCTTTTGAGGAGGGCGTACTTGAGATGCTGATGAAGAAAAAAGATCGCAGGCTTGTGCGCCAGACCAATGTCATGCCCAAAGGCGGCTGGGAGTTCAAATCCACACCATTCGGCATGCTTGTTCAGGAACGTGACAGCAAAATTGTCGCAAAAGAGGATCTCCAGGTTGTCACCAAACGGCACCCGACCGAAGAGGAAATCGCCGACCTGATGTTTGCATGGAAGATTTGCAAGCATATCAAGTCGAACACGATTCTCTATGTCAAAAACCGTCAGACCTTCGGTGTTGGCGCTGGCCAGATGTCGCGCGTTGACTCCTCAAAAATTGCACGCTGGAAGGCCTCGGAAGTCGGGCTTGACCTGAAAGGATCGGTTGTGGCCTCAGATGCGTTTTTCCCCTTTGCCGACGGCCTCCTTGCCGCTGCTGAGGCTGGAGTCACGGCAGTCATTCAGCCCGGAGGTTCCATCAGGGATAACGAAGTGATTGAGGCCGCCGATGCCAACAACCTTGCCATGGTCTTTACCGGTATGAGGCATTTCAAGCATTAAAGTCTTCCTGCTCTTTTCAGATTCTCTTCAACCGCTCGGGCGTTTCGTTTCATCCTGCGAAGCCCGATGCGAAACACCGGTGTGCCATAGAACAAATTACGGAATCCTGATCTGGTAAGGTTCAGTATCCGTTCTGTAGAAACATTCACCAGTTCATGTCGTAACTGAAAAGATGGATCTGCCGTGATGCTTGCCTGCTGGTTACAGGGGCAAACCTCCTGGCAGAGGTCGCATCCGAATAGCCAGTCGCCGATCATTGTCGCCTCTTCAGTCGTAAATTCCCGTTTCAGCTCCACCGTCAGGTAGGAAATGCACTTTGATGCGTCTATTTTTCCGGGCTCGACCAGGGCTCCGGTGGGGCAGTGGTCGAGGCACTTGCTGCAGCTTCCACAAAAGTTGGGCAACGTAAACCTGGAGGAAGGTATTGCTTTGTCGACAAGTATCTCTCCGAGAAAAAGGTATGATCCTGCTGATGGCACCTGCAACAGAGTGTTTTTGCCCGTGTTGCCAATGCCAGCCTGTTCCGCCCAGTTTTTTTCAAAAAGGGGAGAGCTGTCAACCGTTATCAGTGCTGTTAGAGGCTCGTCCAAAAGCCCTTTTACTGAGGCAAGAAGCGCTTCAAGTTTTGCCTTGACAACAGTATGATAGTCGTTAATGAGTGCATATTTCGAGATTTTCGGGAGACTTTCGCGATGCAGAAGAGGGTAATTATAGCTGATGGCAACTGAGATGATGGTGTGCAGGCCGGGAAGCAGCAGCGAAGGATCGGTCCGTTTTTCTGTATGCTTTTCCATGTAGCTCATCTCGCCATGCCGCTTCTCAAGGATCATGGCCGAAAGACGTTGCATAACGACCGGTTGTGGTACAGGAGAAGAAAAGCCTGTTGCAGCAAACCCAAGCAGCGAAGCTTCCTTGCGGATTTGGCGGGCAAAATCTGTTGAAGCGTCAGCCATAGCGTTTTTTTGCCATCTGCCGCACGCCTGAAAAGAGCAGTGAGGCCAGCATGAGCAGAAGGCCCCACAGCAGAGAGATGCCCCCTCCGGCAACAGCGGGAAGAACACCGGAAGTTATAGCAATGGAGATGACTGCTGCAAGCCAAACAGCTATAATCAGGAGCAGGGGAAGCAGCCGCAGCGATTTCATCAAAGCGGGAAGGGTGGCGGAAACCATTGCGGCAGCAAAGGTAATCCACCAGGTGGTATTGGAAAGAAAAGTCATTTTGACAGCACTGAATGTTGCTCCCACCTGTTTTATTCTCCAACCGGTGTCGACAGCGCTCCGGTCGGGCAGCTTTCCGCCATGACTGCAATGTCAAGTTCGCAGTGGCGCTCTTCGATCATACGAACGCAAATCCCGCAGTCTACGCACTTTTCCCGCTCCATGCTGATCTCTGCATTTTCAGCTTTGTAAAAGCCTGGATGTTCATGCTTTTGTGCGGCCTGAACGGGCAAATAACGTGAGGCAAGTTCTCGAAGGCGGCAGTCATTGATGGCGTTGCATTTGCATTGGAGGCACCGCGCAGCCTCCTGGCGGGCCTGAGCTTCCGTATAGCCTGTCACCGACTCGCTAAAGCTCCCGATTCGTTCAGATGGCGGAAGCTCAGGTACAGCGACTCTTGGAGCCGGTTGTTTTTGCTGATAGAAGGCCTGAGGCGCCTGGTCTCTTGCGCCGAGAGATGAATTAAACGGAACGTTCGGAGCAGTAACTATCTCGCCATGTAAAAAGAGATTGATGGCGTAAGCTGCCCGTTTTCCCTGTTCAACCGCGCGGATGGCAGTATCAGTGCCCGTGACACAATCTCCGCCAGCAAAAAACCATGGTGTTTCTGATTGCAGGGTTTCCGGATTGACCAGCAGTTCGCCGTACTTTCCAGGCTCTGTGCCCGCAGCTTGAGCCACAGAGTGGTCAATCTGCTGGCCTATAGCCGAGATAATGGTGTTGGTTGTTATGGTGAACTCCGACCCTGCAATCGGCACCGGCTTTCTTCGTCCAGAGACATCAAGTGCTCCCGGCTCCATGTTTATAGCGGTTATTTCGAGAGATCCATTTACGCTCCTGATTGCGGTTGGCGCCGCCCATTCAATAAGGGTGATACCTTCTGCCAGAGCTTCCTGAATTTCAGAAGCGTTTGCGGGCATCTCTTTTCTTGATCGGCGATAGAGAATCGTGACGGTTGAGGCACCAAGTCGAAGCGCGGTACGTGCGGCATCAATGGCAGTGTTGCCGCCACCGGTTACCACGACCTGATTTCCGGGATGAGGCTGGTCGCCTGATGCTGCTTTCCGCAAAAACTTGATACCACTGGTCACTCCGGGTGCATCTTCGCCCGCAATATTCATCGTTGCAGCCTTTTGCGCACCGACAGCCAGAAACACCGCGTCATAGTTGCCATGAAGCGTTTCAAGGGTAATATCTTTGCCGAAAGTGGTCTTGAAGCGGAACTCCAGACCCATGTCGAGGAGGGTTGCCAGGTCGCTTTCTATAACCGCATCCGGCAGCCTGAAGCGGGGAATACCGTAACGCATCATCCCTCCAGCTTGTGTGCTGGCTTCGAATATGGTCACCTCATGTCCCTGACAAAGCAGAAACCACGCGGCAGTGAGACCGGCTGGCCCCGAACCGACAATGGCTACCTTTTTGCCCGTTTTCGGAGCAAGTGCAGGGATAAAACGATGGGTTTGCTCGCTATCCTTGTCAGCGGCATAACGCTTCAGGGCACAGATAGAGACGGGTTGGTCAACACCATGCCTTCTGCACTCGTCCTCACAGGGAGCCGGGCAGATTCGACCGAGAATTCCGGGAAGCGGAATAGTTTGCTTGATGATCTCTATGGCACGCGCATCGTTATGGCTTGCTATTGCTGCAACAAAACCGGGAATATCGCAGCCTGCCGGACACGTTATTTCACAGGGGCCCATGCAGTCACCATCATGCTCCTGAATGATGCACTCAAGACTTTGACGCCTCATGGCGTTGAGTTTCTCATTCTCGGTTTCGATGACCATTCCCTCCGATACCGGTGTATCACAAGCCGGAACAAAGCGGTTTTTGCCCTTGATCTCGACAATGCACATCCAGCATGAACCGGTCTCTTTGAGGGACTTGTGAAAACAGAGAGTAGGAATAATGATGCCCGCAGCGGTTGCAGCTTCAAGAATTGATGTTCCGGGCGCTGCCGTAACCGTCTGCTGGTTGATGGTCAGTAAGAGTTGCTTCATTCGCTTTGTTGTGAAGGGTGTTTCTCGGCGAAGTTCTGTTCAAGAGAGAGAGCGACTTTTTCAAGATGCCACATGGGTGTTGAGGTGGCACCGCAGACACCGACATTGTCAATCGATTTGCCATGAGTGCCGTTAAACCACGCTTCCTGAATTTCATCAATATCTTCAATAAAAAAACTTTGGGGATTTGCGGCTTTGCAGATATGGTACAACACCTGGCCGTTTGAACTCTTTTTTCCGGCCACAAAAATGATAACATCGTTGGCAAGCGAGAACTCGTGCAGTTTCTGGTTCCGGCTTGATACCTGACGGCAAATCGTATCCTTGAAAACATGCACGGGCATAGAACGTACTCCGGTCAATTCTGCAGTAAGGTCAATATCGCGGATTGCCATCCATGGAGAGGCTTCTGCAAAGAGCGTTTGAGCAAAATGTGCTTCCAGATTAGTTTTCAGCTCATAAAAACCAGGGACATCCATCGTGGTTTGGGAGATAAGTGCCGTTTTTTTTGCCGGATCAAGCTCCTTTATCTCCTCAGCATCACTGAGGTCAGCATGTTTGATAATGACGGCGCGGTTATTGCACTGACCGTTGATACCGATAACCTCCGGGTGGGTATGTTTTCCATAAATGATGATCTGGTACCCCAGCTCGAAGAGCAATCTTGTGGTGCGCTGTAGCCTGGAGACCACCGGGCAGGTGGTGTCAGTAACTGTCAGATTGTTCTCTTTTGCAATCCTGTAGGTGGAAGGCGGCTCCCCGTGAGCCCTGATCAGCACGCAGGTATTTTTCAGCTCCTTGAAGGCAGCTTCATCAACAGTCACCAGGCCAAGCTGTTCCAGGCGTTTCACCTCAACCTCGTTATGGACAACATCGCCAAACGAGTATAATCCTCCCGCCTCCTGAAGCTGTTCTTCAGCAGCGTTGATGGTTCCCTGTACTCCAATACAGAAGCCTGATGAAGTTCTGTCGAGATTTACTTTCATGCTGTACACGTTAGCGTTATACCTCTACCAAATCGACATCGGGCAGTTCTGAGCCCATGAAGAGTTGATAGAGCATGCTGAATTTCTGAGGCAGATCGCTGACTAAAAGATGCGGAACAGAAACTTTCTGAGAGCGATTGAGCTTGTCGGATTCAAACAGCAACTCACGGGTTCTCAGTGCGACAGCTTCAGCCGAATCAATAATACGAATATCACTGCCAATGGTTGCCTTGATGACTTCACGAAGAATAGGATAATGCGTGCAGCCAAGCACCAGTGTATCAATCTCCTGTGTTCGAATCTCTGCAAGATAATGTTCGGCAACAAGTTTAGTGGCGAGATGGTTGATAAAACCCTCCTCGGCCAAGGGAACAAACAGAGGACAGGCCCTGGAGATGACCTCTATGTCAGGGTTGAGCTCGTTAATTGCTCGTGCATAAGCATTAGAACCGACGGTTGCCCGGGTGCCGATAACGCCGATCCGATTGTTTGTTGTGACCTGGACGGCAAGTTTGGCTCCGGCTTCAAGAACTCCAATGACCGGAATATCGCCACAACATTTTTCAACAATATCAAGGGCAAGGGCCGAGACAGTATTACAGGCAACAATAATCACTTTAGGCTGATATCGCATGAGAATGGCGGTGTCGTCAGCCGCATACTTTCTTATCGTTATCTCTGACTTCGGCCCATAAGGAACCCTCGCGGTATCGCCAAAGTAAATAATCCGTTCATAAGGCAAAGCGGCCTGGATCGCCTTGACAACCGTGAGCCCGCCAATACCGGAGTCAAAAATACCGATGGGACGTTCAGTGTTCATACATTAAAGCGGAAAACAATCACATCCCCATCCTTGACAATGTATTCTTTGCCTTCCGAGCGAAGCTTTCCTGCTTCCTTGACCTTGTGTTCAGAGCCAAGCTCAATCAGGTCACGGTAAAACATGACTTCTGCACGGATAAACCCTTTTTCAAAATCAGAATGAATTGCTCCGGCAGCTTCCGGAGCGGCAGCGCCCTTGCGGATGGTCCAGGCGTGAACCTCTTTTTCCCCTGCTGTAAAATAGGTCTGGAGGCCAAGGAGGTCATAAGCTGTTTTAATCAATCGGTCAAGACCTGAGGTATGAAGTCCGAGGCTTTCAAGAAACTCCGGACGCTCCTTTTCAGGCAGTTCAGCGATTTCTGCCTCTGTTTTTGCACTGATGACCAACATTTTTGCGCCGGATATCGCTGCTATTTCCGCTACTTTTTTGGTATAGTTGTTTCCATCCGGCAGGTCGGTTTCTGCTACATTGGCAGCAAAGAGGATTGGCTTGGATGACAAGAGAAAAAACTGCCGGGAAATAATCTGTTCCTCGGGAGTTGAAAGAATTTTTCGGACAGGAATGCCTTCGCTGAGACCGCTGATTATTTTTTCCGCAACATCAAGCTGCAGAAGAAGCTCTTTTTCTTTTCTGGCGTTTTTTCTGAGTCGTTCAATTCGGCGCTCCATACTGTCAAGATCGGCCAGCATCAGCTCGGTTTCAATGGTGACAATGTCGTCCGCCGGGTCAATTCTGCCTTCAACATGGATAATATTGTCGTCATCAAAACATCGTACGACATGGACAAGAGCATCGACTTCCCGAATATGTGAGAGGAACTGGTTGCCAAGGCCTTCGCCCTTGCTTGCGCCTTTGACCAGTCCGGCGATATCGACAATTTCAAGGGTTGCCGGCACAAGTGTCGGAGTTTTTACGACATTTGCAATCTGCTGCATTCTGTGGTCAGGAACCAGCACAGTTCCGACATTTGGTTCTATGGTACAGAACGGGTAATTGGCAGCTTCAGCCTGTTTTGCCGTGATGGCATTGAAAAGTGTTGACTTTCCGACGTTTGGCAATCCGACAATGCCGCAGCGAAGTGACATAAAATAAATGTTATGTTGTAATGAGACGGTCTGATAAACAAGGGTTTTAACATGTAACCAATATGTTTGGAAAAAGCAAATTTTTTTTATAAAATAGCAGGTTAATTGAGGTATTCGTTTAAAACAGGAAATCGGGAAAAAGCCTATCATTATTGCTCTTGACGGGCCGGCGGCATCCGGAAAAAGTACAACAGCCAGAAAAGTGGCGCAGCGGCTTGGGTATACCTATATTGATACCGGAGCAATGTACCGGTCTGTAACTCTCAAGGCATTGCAAAAGGGGATTGTGGACGCTTTGCGGTGCTCTTCCGGGAGCATTTCCAGTTTACTTGATGGTCTTGCCATACATTTTGACGGTGATCGGGTTTTTCTTGATGGCACTGATGTTACTGCCGGGATCAGGGATAACCGGGTGAGCCGGGAAGTGAGTTTTATCAGCTCCCTCAAACCGGTTCGCGACAGGCTCAAGGAGATGCAGCAGGAACTTGGCAAGCGGGGCGGCGTTGTCATGGATGGGCGAGATATCGGTACTGTTGTCTTTCCTGATGCCGAGGTGAAAATCTTTCTTGTGGCTGATGCCCGCGAGAGGGCAAGACGCCGGTATGCCGAACTGATTGCAAAATCTCCCGAAGGAAGCGATATCCCAAACCTTGATGTCCTTGAAGAGGAGATCAGGAAAAGGGATCGTGATGATGCCGAACGGGAACATGCACCTTTAATAAAACATCCTGACGCTTATGAAATTGATACTTCAGATTTGACTATTGAGCAGCAGGTGGAGAGAGTATGTAATCTTGCATTGCAGCGAGGGAAGGATTGCCGGTAAGGATATTTCGGCATGAGGCACAAAATTTTTATTCATTAACCCTAAAACCGCATGCCGATATCTCTCGCGGCAGGCAGGCTAACTTACAAGAGAGGAAGGAAAAAACTTAATGGCAGAAGCATTTACACAGGCACAGGAAAAAAAGGTCAAGGAACGGCCGGCAAGAAAAAAACTCAAATTTTTTGCCCATTACGAGCCAGCAGAACTTGCGTTGATGGAGCAGCTTTATTCAAGCACCCTCAATGAAATTACCGAAGACGAGATTATCAAAGGCCGCATTGTTTCAATATCCAACAAGGATGTTACGATTGATGTCGGCTTCAAGTCGGAGGGTATTGTTTCCCTGCTTGAATTCAGGGATGAAGATGATGTTCAGGTAGGCGATGATGTAGAAGTCTATCTTGAAAACATTGAAGACAAGATGGGTCAGCTTATTCTTTCAAAGAAGAAGGCTGATGTTCTGAGAATCTGGGATAAAATCTACGATTCAATTGAAAATGATACCATCATCAATGGCAAGATTATCAATCGTGTCAAGGGTGGTATGACGGTTTCCCTTTCCGGCGTCGAAGCCTTCCTTCCCGGTTCGCAGATTGATGTCAAGCCGGTTCGTGATTTCGATGCTCTTGTTGGTCAGACCATGGACTTCAGGGTTGTCAAAATCAATCCGGTTACCCAGAATATTGTTGTCAGTCATAAAGTTATTCTCGAAGAGGCTTATGCTGCCCGTCGTGAAGAGATGCTTGCCAATATCAAGGTGGGCATGGTGCTTGAAGGTACCGTCAAAAACATTACCGACTTTGGTATCTTTGTCGATCTTGGCGGTCTGGATGGTCTGGTGCACATCACCGACATTACCTGGGGCAGAATCAACCATCCATCAGAGGTTGTTGATCTTGATCAGCCAATCAAGGTTGTTGTTGTCGGCTTTGACGAGAACAGCAAGAGAGTTTCGCTGGGCATGAAGCAGCTTGAGTCTCATCCATGGGAAAATATAGAGGTCAAATATCCTGTTGGTTCGAAAGCTCAGGGTCGTGTTGTCTCGATTACCGATTACGGCGCGTTTGTCGAAATCGAGAAGGGCATCGAGGGGCTGGTTCATATTTCTGAGATGAGCTGGACACAGCATATCAAGCATCCAGGCCAGTTTGTCACTCTTGGCCAGGAGGTTGAGTGTGTCATTCTCAATATTGACAAGGATCATACCAAGCTCTCGCTTTCCATGAAGCGGGTGAACGAGGATCCGTGGATTGCACTCTCCGAAAAATATATTGAAAACTCTCTGCATAAAGGCACCGTCAGCAACATTACCGATTTCGGTGTCTTTGTTGAGCTTGAGCCCGGTGTCGATGGACTGGTCCATATTTCCGATCTTTCCTGGACCAAGAAAATCCGTCACCCAAGTGAACTGGTCAAAAAGAATCAGGAACTTGAAGTCAAGGTACTCAAGTTTGATGTGCATGCCCGACGTATTGCGCTTGGTCACAAGCAGATCAATCCGGATCCCTGGGGCGAGTTTGAACAGAAATATGCGGTAGGTGCAGAAACTCCTGGCCAGATTTCACAGATCATCGAAAAAGGTGTTATCGTCATTCTGCCTGGTGATGTGGACGGTTTTGTCCCCGTATCGCACCTGCTTCAGGGTGGGGTAAAGGATATCCATTCATCATTCAGGATCGGTGATGAACTTCCGTTGCGTGTCATTGAGTTTGACAAGGAAAACAAGCGCATTATTCTTTCTGCTCTTGAATATTTCAAGGACAAGAACAAGGAAGAGATTGAAGCATACCTGACAGCTCATCCCAATGAGAAAAAGGAGATTGAGGCGGCGACTGCCGAACTCGAACCTCCCGTCAAGTCTGGTGAGAAAAAAGGTGGTGAACAGAGAGCGTAAGATTAATATCGCGCCGCTGTTGTACGGAAATGAAAAAAGCCTTCTCTTGATCGGGGAAGGCTTTTTTCATTAATAACCGTAACTCTTCAGGAGGTTGTTTTTCTTTCGCCAATCCGGCCGGACTTTTATGAAGAGTTCAAGAAAAACTGGTCGTCCAAGCATCTCTTCAATATCTTTTCTTGCGGTTTGGCCAAGTTTTTTCAATGCGGCTCCCTTGCTTCCGATCAGGATCTGTTTCTGGGTTTCACGCTCAACAATCACCGAGCAACGGATAAGATCCTTTCTTGCGGGGTCGTTTTCGTGCTGCTCCTTGAACTCGTCAATGACCACTTCAGTAGAGTAAGGCACTTCACGGCCGTAGAGCAGAAATATCTTTTCGCGGATAATTTCACTGACAAAAAATCGTTCAGGTGCGGTACTGAGCGTATCTTCAGGATAGAGTGGATCGTTAAGAGGAAGAAACGGCTGAATTGCTTCGACAAGTTGCGGAAGATTCTTGCCTTTCAATGCGGAAACAGAGATTACCATGGCAGGGTTCCAGGTATTCCTGACAAGCTCTTCGGCCTGTTGTTGGCGTTCTTCACTGACCAGGTCGGATTTATTGAGCACGGCAATAATCGGCTTTCCTGCAGGTTTAAGCCAGCCACTGAATAGCTCTTCTGCAAACTCACGGTCTACAAAATCTTTTTTACCTGAGTATGGAAGCAGGGCAATGACTATATCAGCATCTTTCAGAGTATCGCGAATAACCCCGAGCATGGATTCATGGAGCTTTTGCTGTGGCTTCATAATGCCTGGTGTATCAAGAAAAATAATCTGGCATTTTTTATCGTGGTATATTCCTGTGATTTTTTTTCTCGTAGTTTGGGGTTTAGGCGTTACAATCGAGAGCTTGAAGTCAAGAAGTTTGTTGAGCAGCGTTGACTTGCCTGCATTGGGCGGGCCGATGATAATTGCGAAACCGCAGGAAAAAGAAGATGCTGCCATGAAAATATTTTATGAAAGGTTCAACTTGTTTACACGATACTATACTAAATTATACCCTGCCATGATAAAGAAAAAAGGGTAAATCAAATACTGAAATGGAAAATCAAAGCAAACTTGATCAGTGGCTTCTGGTTTCGACGGTTGGGCTTATTGTTTTGGGGCTTATGGCTGTTTATAGCGCAACCAACGGCACCGGTGACCCCTCGCTGTTTTACCGGCAACTTTCATGGTGTATGATTGGTATTTTGCTTGTGGCGTTAATTTATTTCAATGATGCCCGTATTCTCAGAGACAATGCCTATATCTTCTATGCTGTAGGAATACTGTTGCTTGTAGCTGTTTTGATTTTCGGGAAAAAAATCGCAGGCCAGACAAGCTGGATGAAAATAGGTTATTTCAGCTTTCAACCCTCTGAAATCGTCAAAATGACGACTATTCTTGCACTGGCAAGATTTCTTTCCGATGATGAAACTGATATTCGTTCAATACCGCATTTGTGTATTGCCCTTGCTATTGCATTTATTCCTGTCTTGCTGATCATGCTGCAACCTGATATGGGGACAATGCTTACCATGCTTCCATTTGTGGCTACGATGCTTATTATGGCAGGTTTTGAGATCTATATTCTTATGCTGATGGTGTTTCCTTTGATTCTCATGATTTCGGGATTTTTCAATGTTTATTTAATTATTGGCATAGCATTGCTTTTGATGGCAATACTGATTGTTCAGCAAAAGAAATTCAGGCTTCATCAGTTGTTTGTTATTGGACCAGGTCTTGCTGCCGGTTTGTTTATGCATCGTTTTGCTAATGAAATACTTAAGCCTCATCAGATAAAAAGGATACAGACCTTTGTCGATCCAATGTCTGATCCGCAAGGTGCAGGATACAATGCACTTCAAGCTAAAATAGCAATAAGTTCCGGTGGTTTATTCGGTAAAGGATTTCTTCATGGGACACAGACGCAACTGCGTTTTATTCCTGCTCAGTGGACGGATTTCATTTATTGTGTTATAGCCGAAGAACTTGGTTTTATTGGCGCATCACTATTGCTTGCGCTCTATTTTGTGTTGATTCTACGATTAATCTGGACAATCTTTTCAATCGAAAACAAATTTGTTGAGCTGACACTTGGTGGATTCGTCTCTCTGCTCTTTATTCATGTTGTGATCAATATCGGGATGACCATTGGTCTTATTCCGGTTATTGGTGTTCCTCTTCCATTCGTTTCCTATGGGGGCTCCTCTCTGGTCGGAAATATGATTATGGTAGGACTTGCACTTAATTTTAGCAGCAACAAAAGAAGTCTTGGGTATCACGGAAGATTGGTTTCAAGAAAAAAAAGCGCACCTTGATGCGCTTTCATTTTCATGTTTTCTGGACGTTCATGTGAGAGATTACTTTATTCTGTAAACAAAGCGCTTTCCCTCTTTACCTGTGGGAATGCGTTCGATTTCAGAGTCAGCCAAGCCATATTTGTTGAACCAGAGACTGACTGCTGTACCTGTTGTATTCAGTACCCCGGCTATATCTCTTGGCTTGAAATTTTTTTCCGGATTTGAACGGAGTAAATCCTTGATTGACGATCCAAGCTCACCACGCCCAAATTTTTGGGTGCTGGATTGTTCAGGTGCAGATCCTTCAAGTTTTGAAAGGTTTGTTTCCAGCTTTCTTAAGATGGTTGAAAGTTCATCTTCCAACGGCTTGATTTTTTCGTTGAACTCAGTTCTGATCTGGCTGATTTTTGCCTGCAGGTTTTTCTTTTCTTCAACAAGTGACTGAAAATAATCAAGCCTCTGAATGAAGAGGTCATACTTGTCAGGCGATCCAATGTCTTTTCTTATGGTACTCATAATTTTTTATATTTAGTGTTTCAGTCATACTAATTACTCGCAATAAATATAAGATAATATCTTTATCTCTGCAAAATGATATCTGTTCGATGCTTTCGGTAATGTTTATTGATTATATATATATTGAAAAGTGTTTTTAACGTATGACAATGCAGGGAAAATAGCGATATGAACGATCATATAAAAAAACGGGTTGCGGCAGTAACCCTTGGATGTAAACTGAACTATGCTGAAACATCAACTATACTTGATGATTTATGCAAACAGGGATGGCGGCTATCAACGATTGATGCCGGTGCTGATCTTATTATTATTCATACCTGTGCGGTAACGAAACAGGCTGAACAAAAATGTCGTCAAAAAATAAGAAGAATTATAAGAAAAAATCCATCCAGCCGGATAGCGGTTATCGGGTGTTATTCTCAGTTAAATCCACAAATACTTTCCGAAATAAATGGAATAGATATAATTCTTGGCAGCAACGATAAATTTGACATAAACTGGTATAACAATATTAATGCCGGAACGATACCACCGACACTTGTCAAAGTTACACCATCTTGCGATTTAAAAGCTACTTATCCTGGATATTCATTACCTGCAGATTTTTGCGCTGATAGAACCCGCGCATTTTTAAAAATACAGGATGGTTGTGATTACGGGTGCTCGTATTGTGTGATTCCTGTGGTGAGGGGAAAGTCGCGATCGTTACCTGCCGCGCAAATTGTTGAGCGTGCTCGTCTTTTGGCATCATCCGGATACCGCGAAATTGTGCTTACCGGAGTTAACATTGGCGATTACCGTTGTGAGGGTCTGGAGCTCTGCGACCTTTTGCGCCTGCTTGAAGATGTTGATGTCAGTCGCATCCGTATCAGCTCGATAGAACTCGATGTTGTCGACAGTGAACTGGTTTCTTTAGTGGCGGAATCGAAAAAAATTGTTCCCCATTTTCATATTCCTCTTCAAAGCGGTTCGGACACCATTCTCAAGGCCATGCGCCGTCGATATGATACCTCACTCTATCGTGACAGGGTGCAGCAGTTGGTTGAGTGTATTGCTGAGTGCGCCATCGGTGCTGATGTGATGGTTGGCTATCCGGGTGAAACGGAGAAAGATTTTCAGCAGATGTACCGTTTTATTGAAGAACTGCCTCTTGCTTATCTTCATGTGTTCAGTTGTTCTGTTCGACCCGGAACAACTCTTGCCGGACAAATCGACAACCGGGAGCGCGAGTCGGTTGCTCCGCAAGAGGTAGCCCGGCGCTACAGTGAGCTGGTAAAACTTGGGCGCAAAAAGGAGGCTGATTTTAAGTCTTGCTATACGGGAAAAGAGTGCATCGTTCTTTTTGAGGGATCAGGGGCACTACGAAAGGGTATTCAGCAATGCAGCGGCTATACAAGGAACTATCTCAGGGTTGTGGTTGAGGGAACCGACAGCGAGCTGAAGCAAACAATGACGGGAAATGAATTGCATGTTTTAATCGAGTCTCTGGACGATGATTTGAATTTAAAAGGGAGAGTACTATCTTGATTGCTGGTATTCTCTTCTCCTCAGTACTATTAACTAAAATCATTGCAATCAATGCCTATTAAATCTCGTATTCGTTCGATTCCCGACTATCCGAAAAAAGGGATTCTTTTTCGTGATATTACTACCCTTATCAAGGATCCGGTAGGGTTCAGGCTGGCCATTGACAGTTTGACGCAGCACTACCTTCAGGATGGCATGGATTTTGACGTTATTGTTGGTATTGAGGCGCGAGGATTTATTATTGGAGGAGCATTGGCTTACACGCTCGGCAAGGGGTTTGTTCCTGTAAGAAAGCCGGGAAAACTGCCGGCTGATGTTGTATCGCAGGAATACCAGCTTGAGTATGGGAGTGACAAGATTGAGATACATGTCGATGCACTCGAGGCCGGTCAAAAGGTTCTTCTCGTCGATGATCTGCTTGCTACTGGAGGTACGGCACTTGCTGCTGCAGCATTGGTCGAAAAAGTCGGAGGTATTATCTCCGAAATGGCTTTTATCGTCAATTTGCCCGATATTGGAGGGGAAAGAAAAATTCTTGAAAAAGGATACAACGTTTTCTCTCTTACGGACTTTGAAGGAGAGTAACATTGTTGTATGAGTAATTCATTTCCGGTTTTGGAGGATATAAAAACGGCAGCCCTGTCTGCCGTTTTTATGTTGCAGTCACCCCGTCACCTTCCTTCAGTATGGCTGGTTGTGCCTTTTCTTCTCCTTCTTTTGATGATCGCCACTGGCCCGCTTCTTTATCATCGTTTCTGGGAAAAGCACTACTCCAGGATTTCCATTGGGCTTGGGGGAGTTGTTGCGCTCTATT
Organism: Chlorobiaceae bacterium; assembly: GCA_037141805.1. GTDB lineage: Bacteria > Bacteroidota > Chlorobiia > Chlorobiales > Chlorobiaceae > Chlorobium. The sequence continues at coordinate 15,324 of JBAXBW010000002.1, forward strand.
ACGGTTTCGTCATGGAGAACGGTGTCCGTATCCTGCTACAGACGCTTGAAGAGTATATTTCCTTTCTTGCGCTCATTACAGCCCTTTTTGTCACTTCCGGCGGGATTCTTGTCAGAATTCATAAACGGGGTACTCCGCTTGTTAACGGAGCCCTGCTTTTATGCGGAGCGCTCTTCTCCAATCTGATTGGTACAACCGGCGCTTCCATGCTGCTTATTCGCCCCTATCTGCGAATCAATGAAGGACGAATCAAGCCATTTCATATTGTTTTCTTTATTTTTATTGTCAGCAATATTGGGGGTGCGCTTACCCCGATAGGTGATCCTCCCCTTTTTCTGGGTTTCCTGAAAGGTGTGCCGTTTTTCTGGGTACTCCCAAAATTATGGATTCCCTGGCTTTTAACCCTTGTTGCTCTTCTGCTGTTGTTTATGGTTCTTGATAGCAGGGCCGGAAAGGGAGAGAGTAAGGAACCTGAAACAGGGGCTGCGGTGAGTGTTGTCGGAGCCAAAAGCTTTTTCATACTTGCGGCTGTTATTGGAGCTGTTTTTCTTGACCCTGCGGTTCTTCCCGGCTTTCCCAGTCTGCAAAAAATGTTTCACCTTCCCTTCGGCATTCGCGAAATTTTGCTGTTTGTGCTTGCGGCAGTTGCCTGGAAAAGCGCAGACAGGGAGGCGGTGAGAGGCAATGAGTTTAATTTTTCTCCAATTCGGGAGGTGGCATTTCTTTTTATTGGAATTTTTGTCACCATGATTCCGGCTCTGGAGCTGGTCGGAGCTTATGCGGCCTTTCACGCAGGAGAATTTTCCGTAACAAGGTTTTACTGGATGACCGGTGCTCTTTCCGGAGTGCTCGACAATGCACCGACCTACCTTAATTTATTAGCAGGAGCTCTTGGCAAATTTGGTGTGGATATCAACCAGGTTTCCGATATAAAGCAATTTGCTGAAGGTATGCGCTCTCCGGTTCCGGGCGATGTGACCTCCGATATCTATCTCATGGCTATATCTCTTGCATCAGTTTTTTTCGGCTCAATGACCTATATCGGCAACGCTCCTAACTTTATGGTCAAGAACATAGCTCTGCAGGCCAAAGTTAATGTGCCTGAATTTCTCGAGTACATTTACAAGTATTCATTGCCGGTTCTTCTTCCGGTTTTTGCGCTGCTCTGGTGGGTCTTTTTCAATTATTAGCGGTTTTTGAACATAAAAAAACCCAAAGACCGCTTGAAAAGGGTCATCATTATCTTCGCCGAGAACTTTGAGTAAAAGCTACTCATTACTGTTTTTGAGGCTTTCACTCACCGCGTGTTTGAATTCCTTGGAAATTTTGAATGTTGGCACATTTTTTGGCTCAACAGTTACCTTTTCTCCTGTTCTCGGGTTTCTTGCCTGTCGGAAATTTTTATGCCGGATATTGAATGAACCGAAACCTCTGATTTCGATTCGTTTTCCGGCTTTCAAAGAATCAATGATGCCTTCAAACAGACCATCAACAACAGATTCGGTTTCGTTTTTTGTAAGACCGGTTTTGTGGGCAATAACATTGACAAGGTCGGCTTTTGTGGTAGTGTTTCCCATGGCTATAGTTGGTTCGGGTTATTATCAGGTATTGACTTTATTTAAACCATAAATGAAGAGCAACAATTCCCATAAAAACGGCAAAAGCTTTACGCAGTATGTCACTTGAAAGATTTGTTGCTATTTTTGCGCCAAAATAGGCACCCGCAAAAAGCCCTGCTGCAATGATAAGGCCAATCCAGATGTTTTCAGTGGAAATTTTTCCGGAACGATAATACTCTATCACACCAAGAAGGCCTACAGGCAGCAGTAGTGCAATGAGTGATGTTCCAATGGCACTTTGCTGTGTCATCCCGTAAAGCAGCACCATCGCCGGGACGATGATGACTCCTCCTCCGACACCGAACATTCCCGAAAGAAGACCGGCAGCAATACCGATACCAAGTAGTCCAATGAAATTCATAAACATGTTTCCAAAAGGAGTGTCATGGTGTTGCAAGATCGAATGCCGCGTTCTCAAAGCCTGTAATCTCTTTTATTTCGACTGCACTGAGAGACTCCTTTTCGATAAGTATTTCTGCAAGCCGGTGAAGAAGATCGCTTTTCTCGCTGAGAATTATTCTGGCATTTTCCATGCACGCCATTATAATATTACGCACCTCTATATCTATCTGGAGAGCTGTTTCCTCACTGTACTGGCGAATATGTGAATAATCTTTTCCAAGAAAAACCTCCTTGTGGCTGTCGTCGTAATTGATAGGGCCGATTTTTTCGCTCATTCCCCACTGTCGCACCATTCTTCGGGCAATATCGGTGGCCTTTTCAATATCGTTTGCGGCACCCGTGCTGGTTTCATTGAAGGTAAGTTCTTCGGCAACTCTTCCGCCAAGTGCATAGGTAATCATGGCAAGAAGGTACTCTTTATTCTGTGTGTAGCGATCCTCAAGAGGCAGGTAGGCCGTAAGCCCGAGACTCCGTCCCCTCGGAATGATCGTGACCTTATGAACAGGATCAGAGCCCCTGGTGTACATCGAAACAAGCACATGACCAGTTTCATGATAGGCCGTGAGCTTTTTTTGCTCGTCTGAAATAAACATGCTTTTTCTTTCCGGACCCATCAAAATCTTGTCGCGAGCCTGCTCAAAATTCTCGGCAGTAATAAGTTCCTGCTCACGGCGAGCAGCAAGAAGTGCAGCCTCATTGACAAGGTTCGCCAGATCGGCACCGGAAAATCCCGGTGAGCTTTTTGCAAGGACGTTGATATCGACACTTTCATCAAGAGGCGTATTGCGGGTATGGATTAATAAAATAGCTTCACGTCCCCGAATATCGGGCTTGTCGATAGTGATCTGGCGATCAAACCTGCCAGGCCGGAGCAGTGCTGTATCAAGAACATCAGGCCGGTTTGTTGCAGCAATCAGGATGACATTCTCATTTGTCGTAAAGCCATCCATTTCAACAAGAAGCTGGTTCAGTGTCTGCTCTCTTTCATCGTGCCCTCCCCCAAGGCCTGCTCCCCGGCTGCGCCCGACAGCATCTATTTCATCAATAAAAACAATACAGGGCGCATTTTTCTTTGCCTGTTCAAACAGATCCCTCACTCTTGCAGCCCCAACCCCTACAAACATTTCAACAAAATCAGCGCCTGATATGGAGAAAAAAGGAACTTTCGCTTCTCCAGCAATTGCTTTTGCAAGAAGGGTTTTGCCGGTGCCTGGAGGACCCAGCAGCAAAACGCCTTTTGGAATTTTGCCACCGATTTTCTGGAACTTTTCAGGATTTGTAAGAAATTCTACCGTTTCCTGCAGCTCTTCAATTGCCTCATCAACGCCAGCAACATCCTGAAACGTGACTTTTACATCAAATTCGCTGACAAGCTTTGCACGGCTTTTGCTGAAGCTGAAAATATTTTTGGCCTGGGATCCGTTTTGCCCGTTCATTTTTCTGATAAGGAAAAAATAGATAAGGCCAAAGATGACCCATGGAGCGAACAGAACAAGAAAAGTGTTCAGGCCACTGGTGCCTTCTTCGACTTTGAGCCGGATTCCCTTGTCGGCGAGGAGGTCAGCCTGTTCAAGGGTGAAAGATGGAATTCGGACGGCAAAGTGATCGGTTTGCAGGCTTGTGCTGTTGACAAGTTGCAACTGGGCAGGTGCGTTAAGTTTTCCGTTCAGGATTGCTGATTTATCCTCATAAGTCTTCACCGTCACCTCGGTGACAAGCGCTCTGGAAAGAAGAGATTTGTATTCGTTATAAGTGATTTCAGGGTTGTTCGGGCTGGCAAAAAAGCGTTGAAACATAAAAAGCATCAAAAGCCCAAACATCATAAAAATGATAAAACGCGGAATCTTTCCCTGTGGGTTATCGCCTTTTCCCTGAAACCATCCAGAGCTGCGATCTTCGTCATTTACCGGCTTGAATTTATTGCGGGAAGCATCTTTTTCTGGCTTCTTTACTGGATTTTCAGGCATATTGATAGACCGAATGATAATGTAAAATGTAACTTGCTTAAACTACAGTAATTATAAGTAAAATGACAATTGAAAATAAAAAGTTTGTTTAAATATTGCGATCATACCAAAAATTTACCTCTGTTGCCATTGGATTCAAGACTTTCAGGTTAATCTGTTATCTTGTGACTAAAAGCGCTGAGTTTTTGTTTAAATTCAACGCTCTTGTAGTACTTTTACTCTCAACAATTAACAAGCACGACGCTCATTATGGTTGGTCAAAGGGTTAGAACCAGGTTTGCACCTTCTCCAACAGGATATTTACATGTAGGCGGACTGAGAACCGCTTTGTATAACTACCTGTTTGCAAAAAAAATGAATGGTGACTTCATCATCAGAATTGAAGATACCGATCAAAGCAGAAGGGTTGAAGGAGCACAGAGAGATCTTGTCAAGACCCTTGAGTGGGCAGGGATTGTCGCCGATGAAAGCCCTGAACATGGCGGAAATTATGGGCCCTATATTCAGTCAGAAAGGCTTGATATCTACGACAGGTATTGCCGTCAACTGCTTGAAGATAACCATGCCTACTACTGTTTTGCCACGCATGAGGAGCTTGAAGAAAATCGTCAGCTTCAGATAAAGCAGGGCCTCCAGCCGAAATATAACAGAAAGTGGTTGCCTGAAGAGATGGGTGGTTCTATGCCGCCGAGTGCGATCAGAAAAAAACTGGATGAAGGCGGTCCTTATGTTATCCGGATGAAAGTACCCGATTATGTGTCTGTCTGGTTTGAAGATATTATCAGGGGGCCCGTTGAATTTGATTCTTCGACAATTGATGATCAGGTACTGATGAAATCTGATGGTTTTCCGACCTACCATTTCGCCAGCGTCATCGACGACCACTTGATGGAGTTCACCCACATTATCAGGGGGGAGGAGTGGCTTTCCTCTATGCCCAAGCATCTTCTTCTTTATGAGTTTTTTGGTTGGGAACCTCCGAAGGTTGCGCACCTGCCACTTTTGCTCAATGCTGATCGTTCAAAACTCAGTAAGAGGCAGGGGGACGTTGCTGTTGAGGATTACATTCGTAAAGGGTACAGCAATGATGCAATCATCAATTTTGTTGCCATGCTTGGCTGGAATGAAGGTGAAGGCAGCGAGCAGGAAGTATACAGTATGGAGCAATTGATTGAAAAGTTTTCGCTGGAACGGGTAGGTAAAGCTGGCGCGGTATTTAATGTTGACAAGCTCAACTGGCTTGAAAAACAGTACATCAAGAACAGGCCGACAGAGCAGCTTGTCGAGGTCATAAAACCAATTCTTCTGGCTGAACTGGAACAAAAAAAGTCACTGATGCCTGAAGAGATTATTTCCGGCGATACCTATCTTGAAAAAGTGATTGAGCTCATGCGTGAACGTGTCGGGTTTGAACATGAATTTGTCACCTTCTGTTCGTACTTCTATTTTGAGCCTGAAACCTGGGATGAGGAGGCGGTCAGGAAGCGTTGGACGGTTGAAACCAATGCCCTTCTTCGTGAGTTTACCGACATCCTGTACACTCTTGAGGACTTCAGTGCAGATAACATTGAAGCACACCTTAAGGAATTTGTTGTGCCAAAGGGAATTAAAGCCGCAGTGCTGATTCATCCTTTAAGAATACTTGCCTCAGGCGTCAGTTTTGGCCCGAGCCTTTACCACATGCTTGAAGTACTCGGGAAGGAGACTGTCATCAGACGCATCCTGACGGGTATTGAAAAAATTAACGTTCCTGTTTAATTTGGACGGAGTAATACAGAGCCCGCAAAAACGGGTTCTGTATTGTTTGCTTTTTCTTTTGATGCCAAAAGAATTTTTCCTATATTTTGCATCAAGTTTGAAGGACAGATAGCTCAGTTGGTAGAGCAAAGGACTGAAAATCCTTGTGTCGTGGGTTCGATTCCCTCTCTGTCCACACCTTTTCACGGCATTTTCCCTTATGTTGCCACGGTTATAACATGCATGTCCACCTCTTTTTTCCTTCGGTTCACCTTACCCATTCCTTATATGTCATGCCCGGTGTCACTTCATGCTTCCGTGTTTGAATATTACAGCTCTCCCGCATGAATATTTCTACGCAGCTTGATCAGGAAGTCTGGCACGATATGCAGGAGCCTGGTGCTTATGAGTGGTGGTATTTTGACGCAGAAGACTCTCTGAGCGGTTTTTCATTTGTGCTTATATGGTTTTGCGGTTTTCCTTTCTCCCCTTATTACACAACTCGTTATGAGAAGTGGAAAAATCGGGTTACTACAACTTCTCCTCTGCCTTCCAATTACTCAGGCTTCAGTTTCCAGTTGTATGAAAATGGTCATGAGGTCGTTAATTTTATAAAGGAAGGCAGTCATGAGCTTTTTGAAAGCAGTCTCTCTGCTATAGGGGTTCGGTTCGAAAAAAACCGGTTTACCTATAATACCCTGAAGGACGAATACTCGCTTGATATTGATTTTTCCTTTCCGGCTCGCCGGAAGGATATCAAGGCAACCTTCTTGTTCAAATCTGGTCAGAGGATTGTCTATGAAAAAAAAGATACAAACAACGACGGCAGGGTACCTCATCACCAGTGGCTTTTACGGGTACCGAAGGCAGAAGTGGAGGGAACGATTGAAATTATTGAACAACCGGGTGGTACCGTTCGTACGATTCCGGTCAGTGCCATCGGATATCATGATCATAACCTCGGCGCAGTTCCCATGCAGGAGTATATTTCCAGATGGTATTGGGGGCGGGCTTTTTCCGAGCATTTCTATCTGATTTATTATGTGATTTTCTTTAAAAATATCGATTATCAGCCACTTTCATTGCTGCTTCTTCAGGATCATATAAGTAAAAAAGTTGTGGTGCATGAGAGGGTGCGTTTTCATGAGAGTAATTTCAGATTCGGTCTTTTTTCTCCCTTTCACAGCAGGGATCTTTATTTGCATTATGAGAACACACACTTGAAGATTCATCACCATAAAGTGCTTGACTCGGGCCCATTTTATCTCAGGTTTGGATCCGATATTTCCATACAGATAGATGGCAGGAATCTTGATGGCATCAGAGGTATATCTGAATTTCTCAATCCTGTCCGTCTGCAATCCAGGTTTATGCGTTTTTTCACCTGTTGCCGAATCTGGCGGGATGGAGAGCCATCGATCATGTACAAGAGTTATAATAGTTTTAAGCGTTCTTTAGATTGGAATAATCGATGAAAAAATTATAAATTTAGAGTCAGTTTAAACACCCCTGAATTAAAGCAACAGAAGCCGACGTTAAGGGTTAACGAAGAGAAGAGCGGTTGGTTATTTTTGAAACGCAGGATGTTTTTGTTTTATTGGTTTTATAACAAAATATTTAATAAGGAGACAGGTTGTAATGGCACAACAAGGTAATTTCAAGAGCCCGTCCAGGCTGGGCGCACTTGGAGAAGGTGCTTCTCTCTCTTCATCCGGCCCGGTTTCCGGCGGCAAGCCCCGGGAGCAGGGTTTGAAGGAGGTTGATTTTGAGCGTCGCAGTTTTCTTGGAAAAGTTGTCGGGGGTATTGGGGCAGCCGTAGCCATATCAACTCTCTACCCGGTTATCAAGTATATCATCCCTCCTGTCAAACAATTTTCAAACAAGAGTGAGATGGTTGTCGGAAAAGCTGCTGAGGTACCTGCAAAAAGCGGAAAAATCTTCCAGTTCAACAAAGACAAGGTCATTGTTGTTAACGATAACGGCAAGCTTACGGCATGTAGCGCGGTCTGTACCCACCTTGGTTGCCTTGTCCACTGGGATAATGCCCAAAATATTCTCTCGTGCCCCTGTCATGGAGCAAAATACAATCAGACAGGAGAAATCATCTCTGGTCCGCAGCCTTTACCCTTACCAGTATTTAAAGCGAGGGTTGAAGGGGAAAATATCATTATCTCAAAAGCTTAACCTTTAATTCGTGAAAACCAAGGGAGTCAGGAAAGATGGCTGAAAACAATCAGAATGCTATGGCAGGAAGTGCTCCAGCCAAGCCGAAACCCGCCGTTCCGGGCGCTGCCAAGCAGGCTGCTCCTGGTGCCGCAAAACCTGCAGTTCCGGGCGCTGCCAAACAGGCCGCCTCTGGTGCAGCAAAACCTGCCGTATCGAACAGCGGCGTCTATAAACCACCGGTAGAAAGGGCGGATACAGATCCCTACAAGGATTCCCGAATCAGTTCCCTGGGCGCATGGTTCCAGGAGCGCTTTTATGTCATGCTGCCGGTCATTGATTATCTGAAGAAAAAAGAAGTTCCCAGGCACCGTCTCTCATTCTGGTATTATTTTGGCGGTCTTACCCTGTTTTTCTTCATGATCCAGATTATCACCGGACTACTGCTCATGCAGTATTATAAGCCAACTGAAGCTGAGGCTTTTGCTTCATTTGTCTTTATCCAGCGGGAAATCTCTTTTGGCTGGCTTATCCGCCAGATTCATGCATGGTCGGCAAACCTCATGGTTCTGATGGCATTTATTCACATGTTCAGCACCTTCTTCATGAAGTCGTACCGTAAACCACGAGAGCTGATGTGGGTGAGCGGTTTTGTGCTTCTTGTGCTCAGTCTCGGTTTTGGTTTTACCGGATACCTTCTTCCCTGGAACGAACTTGCTTTCTTTGCAACCCAGGTCGGTACGGAAACGCCAAAAGTAGCTCCAGGAGGCGCATTCCTTGTCAACATTCTTCGTGGTGGTGAAGAGGTCAGCGGCGAAACACTAACCCGTATGTTCTCATTGCACGTTGTTCTTCTTCCTGGTCTTCTCCTGCTGGTGCTTTCAGCACATTTGCTGCTTGTTCAGGTGCTCGGTACTTCAGCTCCAATCGGCTACAAGGAGTCGGGGATGATCAAAGGATACGAGAAGTTTTTCCCGACATTCCTTGCCAAGGATGCTATCGGCTGGATCATTGGTTTTGTCCTTCTTGTTTACCTTGCAGCAGTCTTTCCATGGGAAATCGGCGTGAAAGCCAATGCGCTTAATCCAGCGCCTATGGGTATTAAACCTGAATGGTATTTCTGGGCACAGTTTCAGTTGCTTAAAGATCTCAAGTTTGAGGGTGGCGAGCTTGTTGCTATCGCTCTTATTACTGTGGGCGCTGTTGTCTGGCTTCTTGTCCCATTCATTGACTTCAAGGCATCAAGAGAAGAGAAAAGCCCGATCTTTACTATGCTCGGTCTTGTTGTTCTTGCGTTCCTGCTTATTAATACCTGGCGTGTTCTTGCAGAATATGGTTGGTAAGTAATAAACTCGATACAAACTGTCAACAGAAAAGCCCGGTGTCTCCGGGCTTTTCTGTTGATGTTTAAAAACAAGTTTCTGTAACCGTAACTTGTTTTGATTATCCCGGCACTCCTCTTACGCTTTTTCCCGGAGTAACTCTCCCATCTCATACCCTGACAGGAAGGTCTGCATGTCAAGTTTTTCCGAGGCTTCAATCCATTCGGCGATTGCAGTTTTCGTATCAAGCAGTAACTCCTGCATAATAAACCAGGCCATGAGTACGCTGAAGCGCTGTTCGCGGAACCATGTTTTGTTGTGTCGTTCATCAAATTGCAGAAGGCGGCCCAGATGCAACCGGTTGATGCTATTCACTGTTTTTATGAATGCCAGCAAACGCTCTTCTGGAGTCTGGTCAGGTTCGGTTTCCTTTTTTGGAGTGAGCATGCAGGCGAGCATGTCGGTAAGATATTCACTCGGAATACTGATCATTCCTGATTCAGGGTAAATTGCCCGAAGCGCATCGCTCATCAGCCAGTCGTCGATAAGGTTCAGGTTCAGTGAGCCAGTTGCTGTGAGCATCTGCTGCAGCGAGTCGAGAATGACCCAATGCCTTGCAATTGTTTCATACTCTGAGCCCTCTTTACTGCTCAAACCAAGAGCAGTCTGAAGTTTTCGGGACTCTGAATTTTTTTTCAGCAGATCGGGCAAAAGACGAGCCTGATGGTAGAGCTCAGTTGCCTCTGCCGCAAGGTTTTCTGGTACTTCAAGCGGTTTTTCCATGAGTTCACTGAACTGTCGCGCAACAGTATCAAGCAGAGTGGCCAAAGTTGTTTCAAACGTCTCTTCAACAAGTACCGGATCAGTCGGAGCCAGCGCCGTCGTGATAATGCGGTGGAGCGGCGTGAGGCTCATGGTGAGCGCGGCCAGCTCGATTGATGGAACACCGCGTCCTTTGAGTTCCGTTGCAAGTCGGTAGTAAGGTCTCAGTTTTGAGGGATGAACCTCCCTGAAATCAAGGAAGACGTTGTACTTGTAGCCATCAACGGCAACCATCATGCCATTGTAGGCAATCTCCTGGCAGGAGCGGATAAACTCAAAACCACTGGCATGATCCCTGAAGACAACAAAGGTGTTTTCCTGATGGCTCAGATTGAGACCGTCGGAGAGAGAGCTTTGCCGGATCTCGCCGTTTTGACGGTAACCTGCTGACATTTTGATCCAGCCGGTAGCCTGTTCAAAGCAGTTGTTGAAGATAACAAGAGCGGTTTCATTGCCGAGCCGGTTAGAGTAGGCAAAAATATTCTCGTTCACCACTCCCTCTGGTGAATAGACATCGTAGAGGAAGAAGTTGCGCACCTCGGCAAAGAGCGGGCGCTTCTTCATGATCGGGAAAATCTCGTCATAGTGGCGCCAGACAAGATGATCGTCCGGTCGTTCATCATAACAGGCTTTCGCGTACTCCATGCCGTACTTCTCAGTAAAACCTTCCACCTGTCCATGGCCAAACATTGGTAGTCCGGGCATGGTGAGCATCATCATACAGACACCGAAATATTTATCTCCCCGACCAAATTGTTCAATGGCGGTATCTTCATCAGGGTTGTTCATGAAGTTTACATACCGCTTGAGAATTTCGGGGTCGAATTCAAGGATGTTCTTGATCAGGTATCGGTATTTGGCATTATCCTCTTTTTTCAGCAAGTGCATAAAGGCGCTGTTATAAACCCTGTGCATGCCAAGGGTGCGGACAAAATAGCCTTCAAGCATCCAGAATGCCTCAGCAAGCAGAAGCGTATCTGGTACCTCCTGTTGAATGCGGTCAACTACTTCGCGCCAAAACTCTTCGGGTATGGCGGCATCAAATTCTGCCATGCTCATGCTGCAGGAAGTGCGTGAAGGGATGCCTGCGCTGTGACCATCAAGCGGGAACCAGAGGCGCTGGATGTGCCGCTTTGCCAGAACCATGGCCGCATCAAAACGAATGATGGGGAACATTCTTGCAACGTGCAGAATCTGCTGAATCACCCCTTCGCGCACCTCTGCGCTGAGAAAGTTAAGTTGGGCGGTATCATTCCACGGCATGATGGTGCCGTCATTGCCATGATAGATATAGCGGGTATCACCAGTCAGGTAGTCAACCCGCTTGTAGGCGACCGCCGCATCGGTACGGTTCCAGTAGCCATCTTCAAGATAGATTCCGTAACGGGGGTCGTTGCTGAGGTTTGGGCCATTATAGGAATAATTATAGTAAGGAGGTGTGGTTGCGGAGAGAAACCATTCCGGATTGCTCCGTACCAGCTCGGAATCCATAGCGGTATGGTTGGGCACCATGTCGCTCGCCAGACGAATACCGCGTTGTTTAGCCCTGTGTATCAGGTCCAGATATCCTTCATAACCTCCTATGTCGTCAGAAATATCATATTTTTCGAGAGCGTAAGCTGAGGCTTTTGCTTCAGGATTTCCATGTATCTGCTTGATTTTCTGTGAGGCAAAGCTGCGCTGCCAGAGGCCTATCAGCCATAAAGCCGTGAATCCGCGATCGGCGATGGTATCAAGCTCCTCATCGGGAATATCCTGAAGACGGTGAACTGGACGGAGATAAACTTTGCTGAGCTGATCAAGCCAGACATAAGTGCTTTTGGCAAGCATGACCACTTCAGGCATCCACGATGAGTCCACAGAGTAGTTGGCCGGGGCATTGGCATCATCAAAAGAATAATCGTGTACGTGGGCCGCTTTTTCGAACTCATAGCCATCGTTGCGGAGAGCCTTTTCATGCGCAATCTGCTCAAAGAAGAGATATTTGTCTTCATCCTCTATAAAATTGATAGCGCCTGACAGAAATTCCCAAAATGGCGATTCATCAAGCAGTTCTCCCCAGTTCAAACGGATGTAGCGAAGCTGCTCCAGAATTGATTTCGGCGCATGTTTTATGGGCATGAAGAGCAATTCTACAAGGTCGAGATCATCAGGCCCAACGGGCCCCATCGCCTGCATTGAGCTTCGCATGGTCATGATCAGCTTTTGGTACGCACTCTCTTTCGTCAGCGTTTCATCGGTCAAAAGATCAGAAAAAGGTTCAAGAGCCGGGTTCTGGTTATTCAGCCAGACAAGGAAAGACTCTTCAAGAACGACCGTTTTATTTTTTTGCTGTTTCAGCCATTCAGCGGGAGATTCAGCGCGGGCATAGATTTTTTGCGTGGGAAAAGAGGTGATAAACCGGTTCAGGTATTGTTCCGATTGTTCTGTAGAGAGCAATTCGACCAGTGCTCTGTAGACATTGTCCAAAAAGTTTGGTTGCCGTGCAGCGATTGCTTTGGTCATGATAGCATGAAACAATGCATGCAGCAATTTCATACCGTGCAACTGAGCGGGGAGAACAGGTTTTGTGTCGGCTCCTTTCTGTTTTATCAGAAAATCATTGATGATGGCAGCCTGGCTTTCTGACCTTTTCAAACTTTCCTGAGCAGAGGCAGGTAAAGAGAGAAACTCGGGATCGGTCAGATGAAAAAGTTCATGTGCCTTACGGTTGACGTAAAAGTGCTCTTTGTTCGGCAACACTGGCGGTTTTTGCGTGATTGTCATAGGAGGATATGCAATACCTAAGCATTAAGCTGGTTAATATTTCTGCGTGGTCCTGCTATTTAGCCGGGCCTGTTTACGCACTTTGACAAAGTACGGAATTTCTCGAAAATAGTCTGATTGTTGTTCTGCGGTTTTATTAAAGACGGAGAGGCTTTGAACGCAAGCTATATAATTTTTTTATCGAGGTAGCGCTGAAGGTAGGTAAATCCAAGATCTTTTACAGAACGCAGCACTTCCAGTCCGATAGCAGAGAGGGCTGTTTTGCTCTGTGTTGGAATGAGTTGTGATGTGGTGGTTAGTTGGCGTTCTTCTTGTGCTGCAGGTCTTCTGTGACTTCTCAATGCCGCTATGAGAAGTAGCCCGGCAAAAAAACTCGTTCCGACAGCTTCAAAAGGGTGTTGTCTGATCAATTTTATTGGAGAAATCTCTTCTTGCAGTTCTGTTTTCAGTTTTCGGGCTCTTGTTTTGATCTGTTCCTCTTTTTCTGCAATGGTGTTTTGCAGTTCTTCGATGCGCGCCTGAATGCCGACTAAAGGCTCATTTGTTGTAGTCATGGAGGGATAAAAGAAATTTTTGGATCAGGTTTTTAAGAAGAAATGGTTTGAATTTCGTGAAAAATAAAAAGCAAAAAAGAAAAACAAGGCTTACCAGAAGATAACCAAGAAAAGGATGACCAAACAGTTCCCCCGTCAGAAGTGCAACGGTTGTGAGAAGGTAGCCAATTCCAATGATCAGGATAACGCTGAGAATAACGGCCGATCCGACAAGAGATATCCTCTCGGTCACTTCGATCTTGAGCAGTTCGATTTTAGCGTCAATGATAGACATGACATCGTTATAGGTCGATGTTGCCGTATCATCAAAGAGTTGATGATACCTGCTGTATTTTTGCTTTCCTTGCGTCGGGCCCAGATTCTCTCCCTTTTGAGGACTCATCATAGTATCTGAAATAACTGCTTGTTATCGCTTTCTTTTCATGAAAAATCCGAACAAAGCGCCAGCGCCCAATGAATAGAGCAATGCCTGGGCAGGATTTTTCCTGATGTACTCCCTTGCTTTTTCAGCACTTTTCAAAAGCTGGTTACAGGATTCACTTTCCCTGAAACAGGAAAAAGCATCGGAGAGCGCGTCACTGATCTCTTTTATGTGATCAGGAATACGCGTTTCCTGTGGCTCGGCTTCTCCGGTATTTTCTGGCTGGCTGCTGTGTATCGTAACCTGAACTTCTTGTTCCATAAGAGGTAAAAACTGTTGATGATTGACTGCGAGAATATTAGAGCAATGTACAAAAACAATATGGTCTTTGCATGGCACTCTTAGTGAAGAAGTCTGCCTCCGTCAACATTAATAATCTGGCCAGTGATATAATCGCTTTCAAGAAGAAATAGAATTGTTCTGATAATATCAAGAGGGTCCCCAAGTCGTCTGAGCGGGATTTTTTTAATCATCTCCTGTTGAGTCTCCATATCTTTTTCAGGATTTACCGTGATCGTTCCTGGTGCGATTGAGTTGACAAGAATAGTGGGAGCAAAAGTTTTCGCAAAGACTCTGGTCAAGTGCTGAATTCCCGCTTTCGCAACAGTGTAGGGTGCGAAGTTGCGCCAGACAAGGTCAGCCGAAATATCGGTCATGGAAATGATTCGGGAGATGAACGGTTGTTTCTGCATAATTCTGGCGGCTTCCTGCATGGTGAAGAATGTTCCCTTCAGATTGGTGTTGACCAGAGAGTCCCATTCTTGTTCGGTAACATCAGGCAGAGGAGTACTGAAAAAATTTGATGCGCTTGTTACAAGCAGATCAAGCCGGTCAAACTGTTGCTGAAATACCGAAAATGCGTTGCTGATATCGCCGTTTTTTGAGACGTCACACCGTACCATCTGCGATTCAGGACTTATCCACCGGATTTTTTCAAGAGTTTGCCCTGCTTTTTCCTCTGACGAGTGCCAGGTAAAAAAAATGGTGTACCCCTGTCCCGCTATCGAGAGTGCAATCTCACTGCCGACCGCGCCACAAGCGCCGGTTATAAAGCATACTTTTTTACCCGAAAAGGCCATATTCGCAAGAATTTATGTTTTCCTGATGCTTCTTTGAACACAAATGCAGCGTAAAAAGTTGACGTATGGGAGATTATGCGAGTCTTCTGAATGATGAAGCCTTTATTGCGGCAAAAAGGGTGCTGCCGATCGTAATATTCAGCTCATCTGCTGCCTGGCGGACAATTTCGGCGACAAGTTTTTCGCCGTTGGCCGAAAGCACAACGCCGACTCTTCCGTCGGAGTCAAACATCTCTGCAACCCTGCAATCCAGAAGATTTCTTGCACTGATCGCTTCAGGATGCCTTTTGAAAAGGATGATTTCTCGCGAAGAAAGCTCAAACAGCGATTGTTCCGCGTGTGCTCCGGCTGAAACAAATAAGGTATTGCTGCCCCAATTGTAGGTATAGAGGCCACGCTCCTGCTGTGGGTTGGAAAGGTGCAGAAGATTGAGATAACCGTTCGGACTTTGGGTCATTCTATTTCTTGCAAGCTGCTCGGGCGTTGTTTCATCAATGCATCGACCATTGTTAATTTCAAGGATTTGATCAGTCATCAGTTGCATCTCTGTCAGTGAATGCGATATGAAAAGATAGGGAATTCTGAACTCTTCACTGACACTTCTCAGGTAGGGGATGATATGGAACCGGAGCGTATCATCAAGTGCAGACAGGGGCTCATCCATAAGCAAGAGGCGCGGGTTTGCAAGAACTGCCCTGCCAAGAGCGACCCGCTGTTTTTCGCCTCCGGAAAGATGTTTAACGTCTCGCTGCAGAAGCGGTTGCAGTTTAAGCCGCTCAATCAGTGTTTCCGGTTTGATAAGCCTGTTTTCCGTACGGCACCGTTTAAAACCATAGAAAAGGTTAGCTTTGACACTCAGGTGCGGAAACAGCGTTGCCTGCTGAAATACAATGGCAATGCGCCGTTGTTCCGCTGAAATATTGATGTTCTTCAAGCTGCTGAACAGGCACTGATGGTCAAGTATAATTTCACCCCTGTCGGGCTGCATAAGGCCCGAAACAAGATGCATCAGCGTTGATTTTCCGCTGCCTGACGCCCCAAAAATTCCTGTTCTTTCGCCCGAAACATCAGCGTTCATCTGAAGTGAAAATGTCCCCAGTTTTTTTTCGATATCGATATGCAGCTTCATAATGCTCTGCTCCGGTCAAGCTTGCGGCTGAGCAACTCATGCAGAAAGAGCACAGTTACCGAAATCACGACCGAGACCAGACAGAGCGACAGCGCCATGGCAGTGCTTGAGGGTGAGCTGGCATAATCATAGATAGCCAGAGGGATCGTTTGCGTTATTCCTGGAATATTGCCGGCAACAATGATGGTCGCTCCAAATTCTCCAAGGCTGCGGGCAAACATCAGTGATGAGCCTGCCAGAATGCCCCGGAAAGAGAGAGGGAGAATAATTGTCAGAAGAGTATCATACCACTGGGCCCCAAGACTTCGTGAAGCATCAATAAGCTGCCGGTCGATCGACTCCATTCCAAGGCGGATCGAACGTACCAGCAGCGGAAACCCAACCGTTGCCGAGGCAATAACGGCCGCTTTCCAGGTGAAGATGAGTACTATTCCGGATTCTGCCAGCAGTTTGCCAATCCAGCCGTGTTTCCCGAGCAGCAGCAGCAGAAAAAAACCAATAACTACCGGAGGAAGTGTCAATGGAAGATTGACAAGGACTTCGAGCAGCACTTTCCCCCGGAATGGTTTGAAGACGATCAGCCAGGCGACAGTAAAACCGAAAGGTAAAGAGAGCGCCGTCGCTGTTAGCGAAACTTTTATTGACAGCAAGATGGCGGTTATATCTTCCGGCGTCAGCAGCATCTTATTTCAGGATAAAGCCAAATTTTGACAGAACGGATTTAGCTTCATTCCCTTGCAGATATGCCTCAAATGCCTTTGCTTCGCTGTTCTGTGCCGCTTTTACGGTCAACGCCATTGGATAGACAACTCTCGGATAGAGCTTTTGGGGAACCACAAAGAGCAGTTTTGCTTTTTGTGCCTGCAGCGCATCGGTACGATAAATAAAGGCACCATCCACTTCGCCTATTTCGGCATACATGAGGCATTCTCTGACATCCTTGGCCATGACCAGCTTGCCGTTGAGCTTTGTTTCAATGCCTGATTTTGTTATGGCGGTCATGGCATACTCTCCTGCGGGCACACTTTTCGGACTTCCGACAGCAATTTTATCGAGTGCTGGCAGATCATTCATTGACGACACATGCTTTTTCGTTGATCCAGCAAAAACAAGCGAGTTAAAAGCAAAAGTCTTTTCGCTGGCGACATCAACAAGCTTTTTCTCTTTGAGGTAGTTCATCCATTCCGTGTTTGCTGCAATAAAAAGGTCAGCCGGAGCGCCGTTTTCGATTTGACCGGCAAGTGTTCCGGAAGAGCCAAAGTTTTTAACAAAAACAGTGGAGGGATTTTTAGCCGTATAGCTTGCCGTCAGCTCATTGATGACCTCTTTCAGGCTTGCGGCTACCGAAAGTTTCAGCTCTCCCGCCACTGCCGGAGCCGTCATGGCAAGAAATGCAAAACAGAAGAGAGCGAAGCGTGACATTAATTTTTTCATGTTCTTAATGTTGTTATGATGATAGAGGATTTATTGAAACGGCAATATCAGAGGGTTTACCGAAATAGACGGACGACAACACAAGGATATCAACGCCGGTCTCTGCATAAGCAGCAGCATTTTGCGCATTGATACCGCCTGCAGCAGAGAGAGTGACGCCGGGCGCCTCATCATGAAGTTTCCTGACCAGCAGGGAGAGCTCTTCAGGGGAAAGTTTGTCCATTTGAACCACATCAACGCCTGCAGCAGCTATTTTCAATGCCTCCTCCGCTGTTTCAGCTTCAACAATGATTTTATGTTCTGGTGTTTTGGCCTTCACATCGGTTATGGTTTGAAGAAAATGGTCGAGGCCACCGCAAAAGGCTGTATGTTGCCGGAAAACAAGCACAGACTCTGACAAGCCGAGCCGATGTGGGAGTGCCCCGCCAGCCATGATGGCCTTGATCGCAACTTTTTTAGTTCCAGGGAATGACTTTCGTGTAGTGACAACTCTGATACCAGGCTTGACCTCCGTTACCCGGTTGACGATGGTTCTTGTTCGGGTGGCAATACCTGAAGCATACTCCAGCATGTTCAGTGCCACTTTCCACCCTGCATGAAGAGCGCCAGCAGGCCCGTTGGCTGAAAGGATAACAATCCCGGCGTCAACCGTTGTACCACTTTGCATACAGGATGTTACCGATGCACCGCAGTGTTCCAGAACACGTGCAGCTTCCTCCGTGCAGCAGAGCGTTGTTGTTTCACGGCTGGTAAAAGTGATTTTCCCGTCCAAATGGCCAATAGCAAGCAGTGAGGTTGTCAAATCACCATAAGGCATATCCTCTTCGACAAACCGTTCGATGTCTGATTCAGACAGTTGATAAAGCATTGTTCGGGTTCCCAAGTCGTTATAACATTAATTATATATCCCTATACACAAAAAAAATTGATGCCCCAAAAAAGGCAACATGGCGTGCTTGTTCTTGTTTTCTTTGATTATTCGATTTTCAGGGCTAAACGTAATAAAAAATCAGGTTTTTTTTAAAAATTTCTTTCTCAAAGTTCCGGGTGAAAAGCCGAATTGCTTGCCGAAGGCAGTGATAAAATGATTGACATGTGAGTATCCCAGATTTTTGGCAATGGTTTTCATAGGGATATCTGTTTCTATAAGAACAGTCTGTGATTCTTTAAGGCGTACTTCTGAGATGTAGCTGAACAGGGTCTTTCCGTATATGGCTGTAAATCCCTCTTTCAGCTTTCGACCAGGTATATCATACTTTACCGCCAGCTCGTTCAGTGATGGTACCTTCCCTGCCAGTTGAAGAAGATCATCATGCATCTGATGTATCCGCGTTTTTATCTCTGACTCCGGTGTCTTGTTTTCGTTCGCACCAACAAAATGTTGAGATAGAGCACAAAGATAATCAAGTATTTTTGCCTGAATATGCAGTTTCCCGATATGTCCGGTCAAATGATCTGAAATACATGAATGAAGCAGAGTGTTTATGTGTTGTGGAACCTTTTTGACGGTAATAGACGATATCGATGTAACGTTCAGTCCGTTCAAAAGTGATTGTGCATACTCTTTCCCGAGAAGTTGATTCAGTACCGAATCGCCTATGACAAGAGTGGTCATTTCAATATCCTCGCTGCAATCCAATCGGACGAGGCTTTTCCGAACATTAATATGCTCAAACAGACAATACTCATGGCCGAAAATAAAGTCATTTCCCAGTTTGTTATCCACAAGCACGAGACGTCCTTTTTTTGTTGACTGTACACAGAGCACAGGTTCAAAGAAAAGCTCTTCAATCGTCGCCACAGGTAACAGCTTTCCCGATACTTCCGGTTTGAAGCGAGTAATGCCGCG
>JBAXBW010000003.1:0-33405 GCA_037141805.1 Chlorobiaceae bacterium
AACGGTGGTATCGGGGCAGGCTTATCAAAGAACTCGTGCACTCGGAAGTTATGTACCTTGAAGAAATTGAGGAGAAATATGCCGACTGCCCCTGGAGGCTTGACGATATCATTACTGACCTCATCAATGAAGGGCTTGTCGAACGTCAAGAGAGTGCAAATCCTTTTGCTCGGCCTCTGCTAAAGATAAAAGGGTAATCCGTCTCTGATTTTGGCTTCTCAGGCTACTGATGCGCCGTCCGGCTTCGCTTCGCTCACATAAACACATTTATTGAGTTTACTCCGTATTGTAGACCATGTTCAGTGTATTATACAACTTGTCTATTTCGGAGGAGTACATTGTTGTAATTACATCGCGCTTGAGTTTCAAAGTCGGGGTTACTTGACCGTTTTCAATGGTGAATGGGGTTTCAATCAACAGAAACTTGCGAACTTTTTCATGGGTTGCAAGCTGCCGTGAAACAGTGCGCAGGAGTTTTTCATAAATTTGCTGGATATTTTTATTCTCTATCAATTCTTTGCTGGTTCCAGCCATGATACCTTCTGCAGCGGCAAACTCCTTGAGTTTACTGAAGTTTGGTACTATAAGAGCGACCAGAAATGGACGTTTTTCACCGATTACAATGACATGTTCAATATAAGGACTATCAGAAATAAGGTTTTCGATAGGTACCGGTGCAATATTTTTCCCACCCGAGGTGACAATGATGTGTTTTTTTCGACCGGTTATTTTCAAATGGCCATCCTTGTCAATCTCTCCAATGTCGCCAGAGTAAAACCATCCATCCTTGATTACTTCCTGTGTGGCCTTTTCGTCATTCCAGTATCCCTTCATTATGTTCGGACCTTTGAGCAGTATTTCACCATCCGGGGCAATCTTGACCTCGACGTTGTTTACCGGTCGTCCTACTGTACCATACTTGATCCTTTCAGGTCGATTGACATGGGTGACCGGAGCGGTTTCAGTCAATCCGAATCCCTCAAGGATGTTGATATCAAGCGCCTGGAAAAACTCGCCAAGCTTTTGGGGTAAAGCAGCGCCACCTGAAACAAAATAGCGCAGTCTTCCGCCGAGTTTGTGTTTAATTTTATTGTAGACCAGCTTTTCAGCCATTGCATGTTGCAGACTGAGAAATTTTGGGGCACTTCCTTTGTTATCAATCTCGCGGTGATACCGTTCTCCAGTTGTTAACGCCCAATAAAATATTTTCTGTTTTATGGCAATTTCGGTTGAAATCTGCTTGAGTATGCTCATTTTGATGCGGTCAAACAGTCTGGGAACAGTAAAGATGATGGTTGGCCGTGCTTCTGTCATGTTCAATGAGATCGTTTCAATGCTTTCAGCCAGATAAATGGTCGCTCCGCATGAGAAGAGCAGGTAATAACCTCCGGTTCTTTCATAAGCGTGTGAGAGAGGCAGAAAAGAGAGTCCACAATCAGAATTATCGAGACGAATTACAATGGAACAGGATTTTACGTTTTCACAAATATTACGGTGAGTAAGCATTACCCCTTTTGGCAGTCCGGTCGTTCCAGAAGTATAGATGATGGTGGCAACATCTTCAGGTTCTACAGGTGTTCGATCTAGAAACCATGGTGTTTTTTCAAGAATAATTTTACCGGTTGCTTTTGCCTTGCTTAGGTCATGAACATCTTCAACGGCTTCTTCGAGGCGGTTCATGACAACGATAAACATTAATTCAGGAAGGTGTTGCCAGATCGAAATGATCTTGCCAAGCTGAAGCATGTTTGACACAATGATGGCTTTTGTGCCGCAATTTTTGAGAATGTATTCGATCTGGTTGGATGGCAAAGAAGGGTAGAGTGGGACATTGATGGCTCCAAGATTTAAAATAGCCATATCGGACAGATACCACCCTGGTCTGTTTTCTGACAGAATGGCGACCCGGTCTTTAGCCTTCACACCGTTTTGTTTCAGAAATGCCTCTAAAGAGTGCACATCCTCTTCAAACGCACTATACGAAATTGGTTCATAGACACCATTAATTTTTCTTGCAAAAGGAAATTTCGAATCATCCCCCCTGTAACGGTTGAAAACTGATGAGAACAGTTCCGGCAGTGTCTGAAAGTCAGGATTGATAAGTCCCATCAGCAAAAGGTATTTTCTTGTGATAGAGAGAGCCTTAACGGGGTGAACACTCTATGCGCCAGTGTGGGTGTTAAGGCACTTATAATGATTCAATAAATATTTAACGATACATTCTTATCTTTGCAAATTATGGTAATGAGTTTTAAGCATTTTTTTAGCCTTGTTTCCTGATTATTCATACAAATGACGAAAAAATCAAGTCTTTCATGGACGGGCTATCTCGGTCTTAGTCTTGGCGTTATTCTGATTGTTTATCTTTTTAGCCAACTCGACCTTTACCGTTCGGTTGAACTGATTTCGTCAATCGGTTTTTCATCTGCATTTATTCTTTTGCCTTTTCTGGCGCTTCATCTTCTTGAGACTATTGCCTGGACAAGGGTCTTTCCTAGAAGTATAATTACCATCCCGTTTTTCAAACTCCTTAAAATACAGTTTATTACCGAAACTGTTTCCATGACGCTTCCTGCGGGAGTGGCGATTGGTGAACCTCTTCGTCCTTTTCTCTGCAGCCGTTTTATTGGTATTCCACTTCCTTCTGGCGTAGCAAGCGTGGCTGTTCGCAAGCTTATGCTCGGCGTGGCCCAGGGGCTTTATACGATTATTGGTTCTCTGGCAGGTTTTTCACTTCTACAGGTGGTTTCCGTCCGGATGCTTGGATTCGAAGGGCTTGGCTATATTATGGTCGGAGTTGGCATACTGGTTTTTCTGCTTTTTCTCTTTTTTCTTTTGCTGCTGCTCAACGGAAAAGCTGCACAAAATATTCATCGTTTATTGATGCTTGTTCCTTTCAAGAGAGTAAAAACATGGCTGCTTGAAAAGGAATCAGGATTTCTTGATACTGATGAGGAGCTGAAGAGCTACAGAGGTTCTTTTGCCGGAAGGTTGGTTCCGGTGCTGTTTATCTATCTTGTTGCCTGGAGCATGCTTGCGATTGAGAGTTATATTATACTAAAGCTTATGGGTATTCAAATCTCATTTTTGCAAGTCCTTGCCATTGATATAGCACTGATGATGCTTCGTACGTTATTCTTTTTTATTCCTTCAGGACTTGGTGTGCAGGATTTAGGTTACCTGGCATTTTTTCAGGCTCTCGGGATGCCTGATGTTCTTGCATACGGAGGCGCATTTGTGTTGTTGAGGCGCTTAAAAGAGGCTATATGGTATGCGGTCGGTTACGGCATTATGTTTTTTTCAGGGGTTCATCTGCGTGATGTTGAAGGAGTCAGTCAGGGAGGGGCATGAAGAAAAAAATTTTATTTATTTGCGGATCAATGAATCAGACAACCCAGATGCATCAGATTGCAGGGTGGCTGACTGATTATGACCAGTATTTTTCTCCTTTTTTCAGCGATGGTCTTCTCGGAACAGCCAGTGATATCGGGTTGCTTGAATTTACCATTATGGGACGCAAGCGGTCGGAACGAACCCTTGATTATCTTCGTGCTCATCATCTGAGGCTTGATCCAGGTGGGTTTGCACATGCTTATGATCTTGTGTTGACCTGTACGGATCTTATTGTGCCAAAACATATCAGATTAAAGAAAATTGTGCTGGTACAGGAAGGAATGACGGAACCTGAAACTATCCTTTATCATCTTGCAAGGAACTTTCAGTGGATTCCCCGCTGGATTGCTGGTACAGCAACTACAGGGCTATCTGATGCCTATGAGAAGTTTTGTGTTGCCAGCGAAGGGTACCGCGATCTTTTTATACGGAAAGGGGTGAGTCCTGCTAAAATTGAAGTGACCAGCATTCCAAATTTTGATAATTGTGAGCAGTACCTTCAGAATGATTTTAAGCATCATGATTATG
The DNA here is from genome assembly GCA_037141805.1 of Chlorobiaceae bacterium. Taxonomy (GTDB): domain Bacteria; phylum Bacteroidota; class Chlorobiia; order Chlorobiales; family Chlorobiaceae; genus Chlorobium. The sequence goes on from JBAXBW010000003.1 coordinate 3,922, forward strand.
TGCTTGTCTGTACGTCGGACAATCGTGAAACATTTATTTATGAGAATCGCAGAAAAAATATTGAGAAGTATCTTGAAATGGCGGAAAATCATCAGCTTCTTTTCAAGCTCCATCCCAATGAAAATGTTGAAAGGGCTATCAGGGAAATCGAACGCTATGCTCCAGACAGCCTTGTATTCAGTGAAGGTAAAACAGAAGAGATGATTGCTAATTCCCGAATGCTGATTGCTCAGTTTTCATCTACAATTTTTGTCGGATCAGCACTGAACAAGATCGTACACTGCGGACTGCCTCCTGAGGAATTAAAATCCTTAACTCCTCTCCAGAATAAATCTGCGGCAAAAAAAATTGCTGATATTTGTCGTCAGGTGATTGACGGCTGAACCGAAACTATTTTCTTTTCTATGCATACCGTAGCTATTATTCCCGCAAGAGGCGGGTCGAAGGGATTGAAAGAGAAAAATATTTATCCCATAGCAAAAAAACCCTTGCTTGCCTGGACTGTTCTGCAAGCGTTAGCCTCGACGAGCATTGATAAAGTTTTTGTTTCGACCGATGACCAGGCTATCGCCAACGTTGCCATTGAATATGGTGCGGAAGTAATTGTGCGCCCCCCTGAGCTTGCCAGTGATAAGGCTAGCTCCGAATTGGCCATTCTCCATGCCATGGGGGTTATTGAGCGGGACTTCCAGATGCCCATCAGCATGATTGTATTTCTTCAGGCAACATCTCCTTTGCGCAAACCCGGTGATATCGACCGGGCGGTAGATGTATTTATTCGTGAAGAAGCCGATTCGCTGATTTCAGTCACTAAAGCGGACGATCTTACCTTGTGGGAATCAAGAAAAGGGAAGTGGACAAGCGTCAATTTTGATTATCGAAATCGTGGTATGCGCCAGGATCGTCCTGCCCAATTTATAGAAAATGGCTCAATATATATGTTCAAGCCAGAAACTCTTGTTACCTTCAGCAACAGGATTGGCGAAAAACTTTCAGTTTATGAGATGGAATTCTGGCAAACGTGGGAGATTGATTCTCTCGAAGAAATAGATTTAATTGAGTATTACCTTTATAAAAAAAACCTGGCATTCCAGGATGCAAACCAACAGAACCCTTAGATTACTGTTTTTATGAATTTCTTTTTATCCACCGATCTTGTTATCGGGGTTAATGAAGCACTGAACCTGAATGGACATCTGGCACAGTTGTCAGTGAAGAAGCCAGGGATCATTTACGATGCCAATGTAGCTGACAGTCTCTATTTTCAGGACGTTCTGAAGCACCTTACCTCAGAATACAAAGATACTGTATTGTATTGCAATGAATTCGGCGGTGAGCCAACGTATGCTCATCTCGAAAATGTAGCGGAATTTTTCAGGGGTAATCTGCCTGATGCGATTGTTGCAATAGGTGGAGGCAGTACACTTGACCTTGGCAAAGGAGTTGCTCTTCTCATGACCAACGCGGTTCCGGCACTCTCACTCAAGGGCTTTCCTTCAGGAGTAAACGATCCATTGCCGCTGATTACGGTACCATCACTGTTGGGCAGCGGTGCTGAAGTAAGCTTTAATGCTGTCTTTATTGATGAAGCTGAGGGCAGAAAACTTGGCATCAACAGCCGAAAGAATTTCCCTAAAAAAGCCGTGATCGACCCGCAACTTTCCATGACAGCGCCTGTTGAAAGCGTTATTGCTTCAGCTATGGACAGTCTTGTGCACTGCGTTGACAGTTTCGGTTCGGTAAAGCATACTGCACTCAGCAGGATTTTTGCTATTGAGGGATTCCAGCGTACCTTTTACGCGTTGCAGCAAAATCAGCTCGACCGGGCAGAGTCCCGGCTTGATCTGGCTATAGGCAGTGTCTGCGGTACAGTGGCCCTCATGAATTCCGGCGATGGTCCGACCAATGGGTTTGCCTATTATCTCGGCGTGAAGCATCGAGTGCCACACGGTCTTGCCGGAGCGATATTTCTCAAGGAGGTGATGCGTTACAACCATCTTCATGGCTATGAAAAGTATGCTCTTCTCAATCCAATGCGATCAACCCCCTCGCCAAAAGAGGCGACTGACGAACTGCTTGAAGAGATGGATGAACTCTACAAACAGCTTCGGATTCCAACACTTGTTCCTTATGGATACGGCAAGGGTAATGCTGCTGAATTTGCACACAATGCATCGGAAGCACTGAAAGGCTCATTTTCGGGCAATCCCGTTGAATTTACTGAAGAATCGGCACGGAATGTTGTTTTTCAATTAACCTAAAAGAACAGGACACCTATTATGGCGGGCGCAGAACTCATCGGTCGTGAAGAACTGGCTGAAATACAGGAGCTTTTCAGTCAGGAAAAGGTCAATTTGTACCGTTACGGCGGAGGTAATTATAAAGCGAGAGAATTTGAGGAAAAATTTGCAGCATGGATGGGTGTCAAGTATGCCCATGCCGTTTCGTCAGGGACAGCAGCAATTCATTGCGCGCTTGCTGGCGCCGGAATTGGAGCAGGTGATGAGGTCATAACGACTGCCTGGACGTTTATAGCCCCAGTGGAGGCCATCAGTGCTCTTGGCGCAATACCTGTGCCGGTTGAGCTTGATGAAACCTATCATCTCGACCCTGTTGAAGTGGAAAAGGCAATCACTCCCGCAACGAAAGCGGTTGTTGCTATTCCTATGTGGGCCTCTCCGAAAATGGATGAACTGGTGGCGCTCTGCAAAAAGCATGGACTGACTCTGATAGAGGATGCTGCACAGGCGCTTGGTGCAGTGTATAAGGGACAGAAGCTTGGTACCTTTGGTAGTGTTGCTTCGTTCTCGTTTGACGCAGGCAAAACGCTTCACACTGGTGAAGGCGGCATTATTGTGACCAATGACAAGGAAATCTACGATCGTGCGGCAGAGTTCTCTGACCATGGTCACATGCATCTGCCCGGTCTGCCAAGGGGGAAAGACCCCAGAAGGTCAAAAGGGCTGAATTTGCGTCTCAGCGAAGTGACTGCAGCAATCGGTCTGGCCCAGCTTGCCAAAATTGAGACCATTCTTTCGACCTCAAGGGAGAACAAGAAAAAAATCAAGGATGCGATACGCCATCTTGACAATATTATTCTCCGGCCCTTTAGTGATGAAGCTGGATCTCAGGGCGACACCCTTATTTTCAGGGTAAGGAATCGTGAGGCGGCACTGCAGTTTGAAGCGCATTTGACAGAGCACGGTTTTGGTACCAAGATTTTGCCTGAAGCACTTGACTGGCATTTTGCAGGAGTATGGGGTCATCTTCTTGGTGAGTATGACCAGTACCGCGACGCTGATCTTGAAGCACTCTGGCCTAAAACCGGTATCATGCTTCGCAGCAGTATCTGCCTGAATATTCCTGTCCTTATGGATGATTCGACAATTGAAAAGCTTGTTAACGCGATCATTACTGGTGCGGCGAAGATAGGATAGTTGGATCTGTTGCCAACAAAAAAGCCTGCATGATGCAGGCTTTTTTGTTCATGGAGGCGAAGAGCGGACTCGAACCGCTGTACAAGGTTTTGCAGACCTCTGCCTGACCACTCGGCCACTTCGCCAGTTCAAGAGTGTCAAGGTAAGAAAAAAAGTTATTCTTTTCAAATGAATGCCCGGTTAATAATACTATCATGATAGAAGCTCTCTCTTTTTCTATTCTCCTTGCTCTTCTTGTCCTGCTGGGCTTTGTGGCATATCGGATCGACCATGACACCCCTTTGAAAGCAGAACTCCAGCGACTGCGTGGTGTTGAAGAGGAGGCGCATGCATTAGCCATGAAGCTTGAATCAAAATCCCTGGAACTTGAAAGTCTGAAAATTCGGCAAGCGCAGCTTGAGGCTGATATCAGTAACGAGCAGCGCAATGCTGTCGAAAAAACTGCTTTGATGCAGGAGTCGGAATCGCGATTGAAAAGGGAGTTTGAAAACCTCTCCAACAGGATTTTTGAGGAGCGGGGGAGGGTACTGGGGCAGGAAAACCGCGAACGGATGGACTCTCTTCTGCAACCTCTGCGCGAGCAGCTTGAGGCTTACCGGAAGAGAATTGAGGAGGTGCATGACACGGACACGGCGTTGTCGGGCCAGCTCATTGAGGAGGTGCGTCAATTGCAGAGACTGAGCGGCAGAGTGAGTGACGAAGCCAATACTCTTGCTCGCGCAATCAAGGGTGACTCAAAAAAGCAGGGTGATTGGGGTGAGATGATTATCGAGAGGATTTTTGAGGCTTCAGGGCTGGAAAACGGGCGTGAATATATGGCACAGGAGAGTTTTCGGGAGGATGAGGGCTTCCTGAAGCGTCCGGATTTCATGGTCATCTTGCCGGGTAACAAGGCGGTTATTGTTGATTCCAAGGTGTCGCTGACTGCTTATGAGCGCTTCTGCAACCTTGATGATGATACAGAGCGCACTATTGCCCTCAAGGAGCATGTGCAGTCAGTGCGTCGCCATATTGCGGGATTGCAGTCGAAGGAGTACAGCAGCATCGGCGGCAACAGGACACTTGATTTTGTTATTCTCTGCATTCCACTTGAATCCGCCTGGCAGGCGGTAATGCAGGCTGATCCCGATATCATGTACAATCTTGCAGGTAAAAATGTTGTTCTGTGCGGTCCGACGACGTTGATGATCACGCTCAAGCTCATCGCCCAGATTTGGCGGCGCGAGAATGAAAACCGCAATGCCGAGCTGATTGCCGAAAAAGCTGGCAAAATTTATGATCAGGTTCTGCTTATTTTCGATGCCATGATGGAGACGCGCAAAAGACTTGCAGGTGTGTCGGACTCATTCGATCTCGCCTTGAAACGTATCAAAGAGGGAAGGGGGAATCTTGTCGGCAGGGTTGAGGAGATTAGAAGACTTGGTGCCAAGGTGAGTCGCCAGATTCCTTCCGAGATTGCTGCTGAAGCGGTAAGTGAGGATAGGGATTGAAGTCCCTTGGTTGTTGCTTGTGTTTTTGTGCGATAACAGACGTGTGTTTTGCTTTGCATTAGTGATATTTTGTAACTTTCTTCATCTTAGGCAGAATGGTGCAATAATCAAGGTCGTGGCAGTTTTGCTGCACCAGCCTCAAGTGATATTATTCACAAGAATCAAAACAACCTACGGTCATGGCTAAAAAAATGGTATTTATTGACAGTCGTGTCAGTGATTATAAGTCGCTGATTATGCAACTTGACCCAGGTACGAGGTGTCAGGTGCTTGATGCAAACTTGGATGGCGTTGCACAAATAGCCAGTGCTCTTTCCGGGCAAAGTGGCTATGACTCTATCCAGATCATTTCGCATGGATCTCCCGGTTTTATGACCATTGGCAACACGAAGCTGGACAGAGCTTCGCTGAGTCAGTATGTTACTCAACTTTCAGGTATTGGACATGCCCTGACGGGGAACGGCGATTTACTGTTATACGGTTGTAATATTGGCGCTGGTGCTGAAGGACACGCATTTGTTGATATGCTTTCGCTGATGACTGGAGCTGATGTCGCAGCTTCCAATGATCCTACTGGCGGTATTGCTGCAGGTGGCGATTGGGCGCTGGAAGTACAGTCCGGGGTGATTGAGACGACAGTGCCAATCGCAAATGCAGCATTGCAGCAGTACGGATATACATTGACTTCTTTTTCAGATGTCGAAGCAAAAACCGTCATTGAGGGCTTCTCTGATGACCAGAAGGCGTCGATAGTTTCAGATATGAAGACCGCATACGAGCATTCGTCCATAGCGAAAGCGATGTTTGATAACTGGATTTCCACGGATGGACATACGATAAATATCACATACAAGCCTAACGTTTATCGCGCCTATACCCTCGGAGGTGAAGGAACGGGTGATGTTGAAATAGACCCGGCCTACATCGAAAATCTCAGCTACATAAATTATACAGGTACGCCCGTTTTGCATTCACAACTTGGTGCTCTTGTTCACGAACTTGGCCATGCATTGACAGGAAAGGGTGACAATATCACCTGGTCTGATTACCAGGGGGACAACGTCAAGTATATCAATACGATTTGGGCGCAGCTTGGTCTGGACAAGGAAATATCCTATATCGCGCAGTCATGGACCCTTCATGACGTTGGGTATACATATACAAATGGCGCAACAATCAAGGCGGCCTATACCGACGATGCTGCTATTATGAGTTCGAGTTTACTTGGGTTGTCGAATGACTTGTTGATTGGTGGCCCATCAGGTAACATACTCCAGTCTGGCAGGGGTAATGATTTTCTGTTTGGGGATGGAGGAGATGACAACTTGTATGGCGGAGAAGGTACTGATACCGCAGTCTATTTTGGTTCACCACTTGACTACGATATCAGAAAAAATTCAAATGGTACCTGGACAGTAAAAAATTTGCGCGGCACGGAAAACGCGGGCTCGGATACACTGGCAAACATAGAAACCCTGCAATTCGACACGGAGGGTGGTGGTCACCAGACATACAAGCTTCAAAAGAGTGGACTGACCTTCCAAACTGACTTTGCCATAGTGGTGGACACTACAGGCAGTATGGTTGATGATATCGCTGGCGTGAAGGGGGTCGCTGCCGATCTGGTCGATGCAGCTTTCGCTGATGGTACAGCCGATGCGCGTATTGGTGTGGTCACGTTCAAGGATCTTACCATTGGCGAACCAACGGAAGTGGTTCTGCCCTTTACAGAGCAAACTGATTTTGCAGAGAGAAAAACTGCCGCAATTGCAGCCATCAATGGCCTCTCGGTTTATGGTGGCGGCGACTTACCGGAAACAGCCTTTGACGGGCTTCGCCTTGCACTGAACGGAAGCATGGGGCAATGGAGATTTGGTGCCGGTATCATGAGAGTTGCCATGTTTACCGATGCACCGGCGAAGGATGGCGATTTGGCGGCTGAAGTGACTGCGTTAGCTCATAGTGTCGGAGCTACTATTGAAACTCATGCGTCATTGACAGGCACCGGTGGCACGGTCGATACATTCAGTCTTTCGTTCGGAGATGGTACTCCCGTTGTCTCAGCAGGTATTTTTGGAGATGGTGATTCTCTTCCACCATTTGAATTTACATATGAGCCTGTTGCTCCTGACGAGACCACGTCACAAGTTCAAATATTTACGATTGTTACTGGATCACCATATTGGGATACGACGGCTTTTGAATCAATTGCCAGTGAAAATGGAGGCAGATTCATGATCGCAGAAGATAACGATGCACTGATTAAGGCACTCTTTGATATCATTGAGGGTGTCAACAATCCACCGACCGACATTGCGCTCTCGAACCATACGGTTGCGGAAAACGCTGTAAACGGACAAGTTATCGGTTCTTTATCCGCAACTGATGTGGATGCGGGCGAGACATTCATTTATTCATTGCTTGCCAATCCGGAAAATTTATTTAGACTCTACGGATCAAATTTGGTCGTAGCGAACGCACTCGATTACGAGACAGCGGTGTCACACGATATCACTGTGCGGGTCACAGACTCCACAGACAACACTTTTGACAAGACGTTTACAATCGAGGTTACCAATGTCAGCGGTGTTTTCATCAATGGGACAAGCGCTGGGAATCTCATTGATGCGACCCATACTCTTGTGGGCCAGTCGCTGCCGACGAATGAAGAAGACACCATCAACGGATTGAGTGGCAACGATTCTGTCAGCGGTCTGGGTGGCAACGACATGATCAATGGTGACTCCGGGAATGACGCACTTTACGGTGGTGATGGCAATGATACTCTCAATGGAGGATCCGGCAATGATGTCTTGAATGGTGGGTCTGGTAATGACTCTCTCAATGCTGGTTCTGGCGATGATTCTATCAGCGGTCTGGATGGCAACGATATATTGATTGGTGATTCCGGGAACGACACTCTTGATGGTGGCTCAGGCAATGATACTTTCGATGGAGGAAATGGGAGTGATGTGCTGAAAGGTGGTACAGGAAGCGATACCTTTCGGTTTACCACCGCTTCAGGAATTAATAATGCTGACGTGATTACGGATTTCCAGTCTGGCAGTGACAAAATCGAACTCTTGTTAAGCCTCTTTGCCAACGTAAAAGGCTCTGATGGTGTTTTCAATGCTTCTGATCTCCTGATTGGTTCAGGAGTCATAAAGGGAACTGTCGGGGGTAACGAACATCTCATTTTCAACTCGATAAACAAGGCTCTTTACTATGATGCTGATGGAGGCGGCACTGGAGCAGGTGTGCAGTTTGCGACATTGACCGGAATTACTACCCTGTCGCATACAGACTTTTTGGTGCATTGATCTCGAAACAATAAGCTCTGTACCGGCATGATTGTTCTTATTGCGTTTGTTACATAAACAGCCGTGTTGTGCTTTTTAGCCTGCACGGCTATGGGTAAGGCCAACTGCAAAGGCTCAGTGGTAGAATCAGCGATGAAGTCAAGAGCGACTGACAGGCCTATGTTCTTGACTCATCATAGGCCTGTATATCCCGCTCGATATTTGCTCCTTCATTGTTCCGGGCGACTTTAAGGTCGTAATCCATCTGCAGTCCAAACCAGAATTGGGGTGGTGTACTGAAATAGCGGCCAAGACGCAGAGCCGTTTCAGCGGTGATACACCTTTTTCCTGAAATTATTTCGTTGATGCGCCAGACTGGAATATGGATATCTTCGGCAACTCTTTTCTCACTAAGCTTCATAGGGCTGAGATATTCTTCAAACAGAACCGTTCCTGGGTGAAGTGGTGACATTTTCCTGGCAAGCATGAGTGAGTTTCCTCTATAAACAAGAGTTACAATTATAGAACTGTGAGACAACAGGTTACCATTTTTTTATTGATTTATGTCATTTATTTTTGCACTCAAATATCAGCATTCTTCTGGGTAGATTGTCACGGTTTTTACTCAATAACTGAAGGAGTTGCCGTATGTTATCAATAACCACTCTTCTTTTAAATCGCTGATAGCTGATTTACACACCAGTTGCTGTGGAATTTTATAAGCTTCATACCAAAACAGGCACCTCAATGTTGGCGGAGGAGAGGCTTCTTTGAAAAAGATTTCTGATATGAAAGTACTGACAAAAATAAGATTACGCGATACGAACTCTTTTGATGCTTGGAGCAAAAAGGGAGGCGTATGTTTCAGCTAAAGCAATCGCAGTTGAGCAGGGTATGCCCTATCAGTTTCTTCGAGGCGTGTTGCAGGAGATGATTCGCCACAACTTGATTCTGTGGAAGGAGGGTGTTCATGGTGGGTTTGCTGGAAAAGGATCCTTGAATTTGACAGTCAATAATGTACTGCAGCGTAGAAAAGGTTTTTTTTGATCTCGGTGATGACAAACTGATAACTTTTCTTGTTTTTCCACCAAAGAATCCTGTCCCACCATGCAGGATTTGTTGGAATCAGGATGAATTTTTTTGATGAGCCTTCAAATGCCCTGCTCCAGGTTTGATGCAGACGAAGCAGGTGCGGTGGATCGCTGACGACAAGAGCACTTTTCCATCCTTTATTTTCCATTGTGTTTGATGTATTCAAGGCCTCCTCCCATGTCGTTTTTGATTTAGAGTCGACCTTAATGGCGTTTTTTGGCACACCGAGTTCCATCATTCGACGTTCACGCCAGTTAGGGTGATTTGGACGGTAAAACCGTTCATCAATACCTGTCAGAATAATATGGGTGGCATACCCGGAATGATAGAGTTCAGCTCCTTTATGTATTCGAAGGCCATTATCACCTCCCAACACAATAATGACATCGGTTTTTTGGGGAGTGTCCGCATACTGTGAAACCAGGATACCAAGACTTAGAAAAAAGAGGGCAGCCAAGCCGCTTACCGAAAAAAGCAAAATCAAGACCCGATTAAAAAAAAGTTTCATGAAGGTGAGAGGGGAAGTTTGATCCTGTAATACAAGTATTCTTTTTGTTACATTTATTCTTAAAAACTTTACAGGAAAAAATACGTTTAATTTCAGCAAACATCTTGTATTGGAGGAAATCTCCGAAATTATATCGGATGCCTCAAAGAATTTCTGATAGTAACGAAAATGAGTGATAATACAATAGGGACTTTCTCTGCACAAGCAACGAGGGGTGAGTATGAATCCGCTTTTAGCAAAGCTGTATTGGAAAGTATTCCCGGGTCCTTTTCTATTAATGATGCCAACGGACAACTTGTTTGGTGGAATGCCTATCACCGTGATGAGATAGTAGGAAAACCTGAACATGAGATGCCTTATACTAACGCTCTTGATGTTTTTCATTCTGATGATAAAGCTTATGCTTTTGAGTCGATGCAGAACATTTTGAAGTATGGTATTGAAGTGACTTCTGAAGGAAGAGTATTGCTGCGCGGAGGGCCGAAATTCCAGTGGCGGATGATAACAGGTCGCAGGATAATCGTTAATGGTAACCCGTTTGTTATTGCTATCGGTATTGATATTACTGAACGTAAGCGATTTGAAGCTATTACTGCATTTCGTTTACGCCTTCTTAATATGGAGTCACATTCTATTGAGGAGTTACTGACTGCGACACTTGACGAAGCTGAAGGCCTGACTGAGAGTTCAATTGGTTCCTGCCAATTTATTTCTGAGGATCCGACCGTACAGTCATTGCAGGTTTTCTCCTCCAGTATGCAACTTAAGATGCAGTCGATGGAAGGTAATGAACATTATCGATCGTTCACTGAAGAAAAAATGGTTGCCGATGTGGTAAGGGAACAAAATGGCGCAATTTATAATGGTGTAATATCTCCAAATGGTTCTGACGAACCGGATGCCTCTTCCGAAATGCAGAGGAGAATCTTTATTCCTTTAACGCGAGGTGTAGCTGTTGCTGCGATTTTTTGTGTTGGAGATAAACCCTATGATTATGATGAGGATGATTTGAGAACGGTGAGCGCTCTTGCTAATCTTGCCTGGGATATTGTTGCTCGCAAACGTGCAGAACAATCTGAAAAAAAAATACAGGAAGTGCTTTTGCAGGCACAGAAAATGGAGCTGGTAGGCCAGCTTGCCGGAGGTATAGCTCACGACTTCAATAATATGTTAGGAATAATACTTGGCAATGTTGAAATGGCCATTTCTATGTACTCCATTGAAGAGCCTGTGCTGAATAATCTGAAGATTATTCTTAAAGCGGTTGAACAGTCTGCCGATTTGACCCGCCAACTCCTTGCATTTTCACAAAAACAGGCTGTGATGCCAATCGTTCTTGATCTGAACACGATAGTTGAAAGGATGCTTCCTTTTCTGAGGCGGTTGATTGGAGAGAATATCTCTCTGGTTTGGATACCCGAACGCCACCACACTCTTGTTAAGATCGATCCCTCTCAAATAGATCTTATTCTTGGAAACCTTTGCGTCAACTCACGTGATGCAATAAGCGGCATCGGTAAAATTATCATCAAAACAGAAGTGGTATATGTTGAAAAAGCTGAATCCATTGCAGGTCATCCCTGTAAAAAACCGGGCAGCTACGTGAAGCTTGTCGTGACCGATAACGGTAGTGGTATTGATAAAAAAGATCTTCCCCATATTTTTGAGCCTTTTTTTACCACCAAGGGTGTGGGAAGAGGGACAGGCATGGGACTTTCTACTGTCTATGGTATTGTCAAGCAGAACAACTCCTTTATTGATTGCAGGAGTGAGCGTGACCGGGGAAGCAGCTTTATAATTTATATACCCCTGCATTCTGGTTATGAAGGGAAGGAAGAGCGCGAACTATCGCCGCCGATCAGTCACCGCAAAGAAACGATATTACTTGTTGAAGATGAACCTGATATCCTGAATATCTGCAAGTTTACCCTTGAAAATAAAGGATATACGGTACTCCATGCTGCAACCCCCGGGGAAGCTATCAGTATTGCTGGGGAACAGAAGGGTCAAATTCACTTGCTTTTGACTGATGTTGTCTTGCCAGAGATGAACGGCTGTGATCTGTCTAAAAAGCTTCTTTTACTCTATCCAAACCTTAGTACACTATTTATGTCAGGTTACACCACCGATATTATTGCAGGTAATGGATTGCTTGAACCGGGGGTGAACTTTATTCAGAAGCCATTCGCTATCAACACCCTTCTTTCAGCTTTACAGAATATTTTTATGACTCGTTAAGGCTCCTGAAAAGACAACTGCAGCAGGAGACTTTTTATGTAAAAAGAGTTCTGCTTCCATGATCATAAGAGGGAGCAAGAATCAGGATGGTTCGGTGATGTCCTTCCCTGGTTCTTCCTGTTGCAAGGGAAGAGAAGGTAATTTGTCAGTCGATGGATCAAGTAAACGTACTGCTCCAGCAAATCTTTTTTCAAAATAGTCAAGCTTGAGTTGGTCTTCGGTAATTCCCTTGGAGATTGAGGAATGAACAAAGGTGTCATTACCGATAAAGATACCTACATGGTTAATCCGCTGGCCACTCGTCTGAAAAAAAACAAGATCTCCAGGTTGGAGGTCATTTTTGCTTACTCTATTCCCTATTGCAGACATCTCTTTCGAAGAGCGGGGAAGATGCATATTGAATACTTTGTCATACATGAAACGCACAAAACCTGAACAGTCAAATCCCCTTGGGGTCTGGCCGCCAAAACGATATCTTGTTCCAAAATATTTGCTGACACTATTAAAAAAGCTTTGCATTGAAGCGGTCAGACGGGTAGAACCTGCAGCGGGAGCAGCCTGCACCGTAGTTTCAGATGCGAGATCACAAAATGCGGTGCTTGGCAGTGCAAACGGCAAGACTGATGTCGCAACGCACATAACACTGACAGAAAAGGTACGTACGATTTTTTTTAGGGAAAGACTCACACTGGCAAATGAGGAAAATGGTTGTTGGGGAGGCATAAGAATATTGCTTTAAAGCGCATTTTTTCATGACCTGAGAAGTTCAATATAAAAATATTTCAGGAAGTTTTACAATTTTCCAGTAAAACTCCTTTTGAAACGTCACTCAAGCCCATGAAACTGCAAAAAAATGTTGAGCCCACGAAAAGACAAATTTTATCAATAAACGCTGTCGTTTTTAAAGAGAGTTTTTCCTAAATTCCAATCAAAAATTCGCTGTTTGCTTGTTAATTGATTTTTATAATAGGTAGATGAAGTACAGGTTTTCCGTTTTTCTGTTTCTTGTGTTTATTCTTGCTGGCTGTGCCGGGCAAAACAGGGAAAAAACAGTAAAAGAGCGTGCTTCAGATAGCAAACTGCAGATTGGGCTGGTTTTTGACATCGGTGGTCGGGGCGATAAATCATTCAATGATTCCGCTTATAACGGTCTTGAGATTGCAAAAAAGAAGTATGGCACCAATTTTCTCTATGTTGAACCACAGGGAGAAGGGGCTGATCGGGAGGCCGCATTACGCCAGATGGCAACTGACCCTGATGTCGGACTTGTTATAGGCGTCGGACTGCTTTTCAGTGAAGACATTACCAGAATTGCTGCTGAATTTCCCGATAAGAAATTTGTCTGCATTGATTATATAAGCCATCCGGACATTAGTATACCCCAAAATCTCCAGGGAATTGTTTTTGAAGAAAAGAAGGGCTCTTATTTGGCAGGTGCTTTGGCTGCAATGATGACCAAAACAAAAACTGTTGGTTTTATCGGAGGAATGGAATCAAGCGTCATCAAAAAATTTGAGACCGGCTTTATCAAGGGAGTTCGCTCGATCAATCCGGATATCAGAGTGATTTCCGGATATATAGGGATGACTGGTTCTGCATTTGCAAATCCAGCCAAGGGAAGGGAACTTGCGCTTGGACAGTATGGACGGGGAGCAGATATTATTTATCAGGCTGCTGGAGCGAGTGGACTTGGTGTCATTGAAGCAGCAAGGGAAAGAAAAGCTCTTGTTATCTGCACTGATCGGGATCAGGAGCCTGAAGCGCCTGGATTTGTGTTGTCAAGTATGACCAAGGCTGTCGACCGGGCTGTTCTGAAATCGGTGGAAAATGTGCTGAATGGAAATTTCAGGGGGGGAGGAGTTGCTGTTTTTGGTCTTGCAGACCGCTATACTGACTATGTGTACAATGAAAAAAACGCAAAATTGATCGGTGCTAAAAATCATGATCAACTTGAGGATATCCGTAAAAAGATAGTAGCAGGGAAAATTGTTGTTGATGAGACCGCCATTGGACAATGATAATTGCAGGGCTTTTCAGTAACTACTGAGAGTCTTTTTGGAGAGCGGAAAAAATGAAGGATTGTTAAATTGACAGAGGGTACAATACTGGTGAATAAAAAAATCCTTGTAACAGGGGCAACAGGTTTTATCGGTTCGAGTCTTGTGAAAAAACTGGCTTCAACTGACGATGAAGTCTTTATTCTTGTTCGTAAAAGTTCAGATCTCACCTCTCTTTCTGACGTTTTGCATAAGGTTCATCTTGTTTATGGAGATATTACCGACAGGGCTTCGCTTGATTCCGCCCTTCCCGGGATTGATCTGGTCTATCACTCTGCTGGCCTTACCTATATGGGGGATAAAAAAAACGCCTTGCTTTATAAAATCAATGTTGATGGTACCCGAAATATTTTAGAGGCTTCCTCCGCCGCAGGTGTTAAAAGAGTTGTACACGTCAGTTCAATAACCGCTGTTGGAATTGCCTTCGATAAAAAACCGGTCGACGAATCTGTTATCTGGAACTTCCATGCTATCAGCCTTGAATATGCCAGAACGAAACACCTCTCAGAAATCGAGGTTGCTAATGCCATAAAGAGAGGACTGGACTGTGTTATTGTCAATCCCGCGTTTGTGTTTGGTGCTGGCGACATAAATTTCAATGCAGGAAGAATCATCAAGGATATCTATAATAAAAGGCTTCCCTTTTATCCTCTTGGCGGCATCTGCGTCGTCGATGTTGAGATTGTTGCAGATACCATAATCACTGCCATGGAAAAAGGAAAAACCGGTGAACGCTATATCCTCGGCGGTGAAAATGTCTCCTACAAGCAGCTCGCTGACACCATTTCTCGTATTACCGGAGCACCAAAGGTTAATTATCCTCTTCCATTCTGGGCAGCAAGAATACTGAAATCGGCACTCGATCTCTATAAGAACAAGACCCGTATATCGAAACTTTTCAACATGTCAATGTTCAGAGTTGCATCCCATTTTCTCTATTTTGATTCATCCAAGGCAACCCGTGAACTGAACATGCAATACCAGTCACATGAGCACAGCATACGGAATGCCTACGAATGGTATCGCGAACGTAACATGCTTAATTGACGTTTTTATTTATCCTTTTCGACTGAAAATCATCATCCGTGGTGAGTCATTTGCTTTGAATTGTTCACCATGATAGTTCCCGACAATGGTTACCACAGTAAACCCCTCGTTCTGAAGCATAGCACGAATCTCCTCCTCATTGTAAAGGCGAACTGATTCATTGAAGGTAATTGTTTCGCCAAAAGGGTAAGTAATGCTCATGTTTTTCGTAATCCTGTCGCCATTAAACGCACGTTCCTCAATAACGGAAAGCTCTCCTGCGCTTCGTCGGGAGTAAGGAACAAGATTTTTTGCAAGATGGAGAGGATTCAGAAGGTCAAGCACATACCAGCCATCATTTTTCAATAATCCGTAAGCATTCTTGATGACCAGTTGATCATCTTCTTTCGAGTCAAAATAGCCAAAACTGGTAAAAAGCTGAACAACAAGAACATAAAGATTATTGGCCGCGATCCGTCTCATGTCGCAACAGGAGAGGTTCAGTGGTAAATGGCTTTCCAGTGCTACTTTTCTGGCCTCCTCAAGCAGATATGGTGAGAGGTCGTTTCCTGTGACAGTATAGCCGAGTCGGGCCAGTTCGAGTGCGTGGCGGCCAGCTCCGCAGGCAATATCGAGCACTGACAGCGATGCTGGCTTTTTTTGATCCAGACCAGATATGGAGAGGATAGTATGAATGCAGCGCGCAGCTTCATCATTGTCCCTGTGGCTGTAGAGTTCAAGGTAGAGAGGATGGTTAAACCACTCTTCAAACCAGTTGGATGATGACTTATGTCCTGAAGAATGGAGGCTTTTAGCCATGTCTATTGGAAGAAAAAGGCGGTGAGGTAACAGGAGAGAGATTCAGGGCATCCTGTGTGATACCCTGAGGAAATATCCTGTGTAATTATTTTGCGTAATCGGTAATTACCTTTGCAAGAATGACCTGATCATTTTCTCCATTCGGGATCCTGACGTTTTTCTCAATGAATTTCCATGCATTTGTTTTTTCTGACTTCACAGAAAAAATAAGTTTGGCACATTTGAAATCACTGGTACCTGTTTTTTTGCCTTTATCTGCAAACGATTGTTTCTTTGCCATGACTCGTAAAGTAGTTCTTTTAGTTAAGACGTTGTGCTGTCGCTTTTACTCAAAACGAAACGCAGTTTAATAAAATTATAACCGATAACCAAGTTTTCTAAAGCATGAATTACTTCTTTACAAGGTTTCCGCTTCAAGAAGTTTTCCCTTGTGAAATATTCCTCTCGCTTTTCCTTTCAGAGATCGGTTGAGAAATGGAGTGTTTGACGATTTTGATTTCAATGAGCTTGAAGTCACGCTCCATACAACGTCAGGGTCAATGATTGAAAAATTTGCCTGTTCTCCTGGTACAAAGAGAATCGGTTTGAGGTTCATGATCTTTCTTGGATTAACCGACAGTAGCTCAATGGCACGAGACATGGTAATCACTTTTTTCTCAACCAGTTCGGTAATAGTCAGACCCAGGGCGGTTTCAAGACCGATAATACCAAAAGCTGCCTGATCGGGAGGACACTCTTTTTCATGGGAGGCATGGGGAGCATGGTCTGTCGCTATGGCATCAATAGTCCCATCGGCAAGCCCCTGAAGCAAGGCTTCACGGTTTTCCCTTGATGAGAGCGGTGGTTTCATGATATAGTTTCCTTTTTGTTCAGCCTTAAAAAGGTCTTCATCACAGAGGGTGAAATGGTGCGGCGTTACTTCGCAGGATACCTGAAGACCATCCTGTTTTGCTTTGCGTACAAGATCAAGTGCGGCTTTGGTACTAATATGGGCGACATGGTAACGCGGTTTTATGAGCGGGTCATGCAATTTATGCTGTTCAAGATAGTGCATCAGCAGCAGATCTCTGCCAAGCATAATAGCTTCGGATACATCCGGGATTCCTTTCAGCCCGAGTTTGGTTGAAAAAAGGCCTTCATTCATAACAGCACCCATGGTAAGCGATCTCTCTTCACAGTGCTGAATAATAAGAAGATCAAAGTTTGACGCATACTCGAAGGCAAGCCGCATGATTTGACTGTTTTGAATGGCCGAACCATCATCCGAAACGGCCGTGACTCCATAGGAACTGAACTTTCCGAATGGTGCGAGATGTTCGCCCTTGCTTTCAACAGTCATGGCTCCGATCACTTCAAGATCAACAGGAAGCATTGAGGCGTGATGGCGGATATAAGCAACGCCGAGTGGACTGTCTATAACCGGTTTGGTGTTTGGCATGAGTGCAACGCCTGTAAAGCCGCCGGACGCAGCCGCTTTCGCACCGCTTTCGAGAGTTTCCTTATATTCCTGACCAGGTTCTCTGAAATGGCAGTGCATATCAAACAGCCCGGGAGCCAATATTTGCCATCGAAGATCAATTACTCTATCGTCCGGCGAAGCGGCAAGAGTTTCATTGCCATAAATAACAGCTTCGATGATTCCGTCGTTACTCACTTTTATCGTTCCGGTGAGATCAAGTTGTTGAAGCGGATTGAGGATGCGTGCCTGCTGAAAAATAAAGCTCATGGCTTAGCTTCAATTTAAGATGTTTATAAGAATTCTTGCCTGCAGTTCCATAGGCTCTTCCCCTTTATCTGAGCTAAAGATACTACAATTATCGAACTAAGCATGACTTGATGATGCCCGGAACTTCGATCTATACGGTTTTCCATTGCGTTCCGAATGTTGATCATGATGGTATGATTTATCGTCTTAAAAGGAGGCTTTTATAGGTGGTAAAAGCTCTATTTTATTATTTTATATTCTGAGGGTACAGGAGATGTTCATGAGTATTGACCTATAATTCTTCATGGATCGCAACGCAAACATAACCATTGAAAAAAAGGCTCTCAGAGCAATAATGATTGCCAGACGCCGATCGATCACTGAAAAATCGCGGATTGCGATGAGTTGGTCCATTGCAGGGCATGTTATCGGACTGCCTGAAATTCTGAATGCTGGTTCTGTTCATCTCTATCTTTCTATTCCGGATTTTGCAGAAGTATCTACGGCTCCAATTATTGACAAGCTTGCTGTCATGAATAAACAGCTTTTAGTTCCGGTTATTCGAAATGGAAATCTTGTTTCTGCAGCTTTTAAAAAGGGTGATTCTCTCAGGAAGGCCCAATTCGGTCAACTTGAACCTGAAGTGCCCTCTTTTGTCGATGAATCGCATCTTGATGTTGTGCTGCTTCCACTTTTAGCCTTTGATTCAAAAGGTTATCGCCTGGGGTATGGGAAAGGATTTTATGATCGTTTTTTAAAGCGGCTTTCAGAAAGGGGAGTTAACCCCTGCAGGATTGGACTCTCATTCTTTCAACAGAAGGTTGACGAGCTTCCCGCTGACCCCTGGGATGAACCTCTTGACGCAGTCGTTCACGAACATGGAATTATTCGATACACTTAATTTTTATTGTTATGGTATGCTGAAAAGCCCTTTACCGGATTTTTTTGATACCTCCTTGTATGTCAACAGGGAGCTGAGCTGGATCTACTTCAATCAGCGAGTGCTTCAAGAGGCGTTCGATCCTGAGCTGCATCCTCTTCTGGAACGGGTAAAATTCATCTCGATTTTCAGTTCAAACCTGGATGAATATTTCATGATCCGTGTTGCCGGTATTGAGGAGCAGTATCAGGCAGGCATTCAGGATCGAACAATCGATGGCTATACACCCACAGAACAGCTCGACAAGATCCGCTCGATGGTTTTGCTGCAGCTCAGTAAAAGAAATGAATGTTTTTATCATGATCTCGTGCCTGCGCTACAAAAGGAGGGCATAGAGTTTGTCCGGATTTCCGAATTGTCGGTAACACAGCAGCGTGCCTTGAGTCACTATTTTCGCAAGGAAATTTTTCCTGTTCTTACTCCTCTTGCTTTCGATACAGGTCATCCGTTTCCTTTTATGTCGAACCTGTCACTGAACCTTGCCATTGAGCTGGAAGATGAGGAGAGTGGGTCACTGAAGTTTGCCCGCGTGAAAGTGCCGAGCATTCTCCCCCGACTTCTCCTGCTCAATAATATCAAGGGATTTCATGATGATGACGGAATCATAAGGTTTATCTGGATAGAAGATCTTGTTGAAAGCAATCTGGCGCACTTGTTTCCGAAGAT
This sequence comes from Chlorobiaceae bacterium, assembly GCA_037141805.1. GTDB lineage: Bacteria > Bacteroidota > Chlorobiia > Chlorobiales > Chlorobiaceae > Chlorobium. The sequence goes on from JBAXBW010000003.1 coordinate 23,199, forward strand.
GAGGATTATACAATCGCATCTGTTCAGATTGATTCGGGATGCTGATATTGAAATTGAGGAAGATGAAGCTGGTGATTTATTGAAGACAATCGAACAGGGACTTCGGTCAAGCCGTTATGGAAAAGTTGTTCGTCTCGACATCACCCCGGCAATGCCTCTTTCTGTGCGAAAACTGCTTATAAAAAATCTTGAAGTGGCTGAAAGAAACGTTTATGAAATAGATGGTGCGCTTGGACTTGGCTGTCTGATAGATCTTCTGAAGATAGAACGGCCTGATTTGAAAGATGAACCTTTTGTCCCCTATAACCGGATTGAGGAGGAGTTCAGTACAAATATCTTCAAGATGATAAGGACTAAAGATATTCTGCTCTACCATCCTTATGATTCGTTTCAGCCTGTCGTCGATTTTCTTAACCAGGCCGCTCTTGATCCAGATGTACTGTCGATAAAGCAGACACTGTACAGGGTCGGCAGCAATTCACCAATTGTCGAGGCATTGATGATGGCGGCTGAAGAGGGTAAACAGGTTGCTGTTCTGGTGGAACTCAAGGCAAGATTTGACGAAGAGAATAATATTGTCTGGGCCCGGGCGCTTGAGGACGTTGGTGTGCATGTTGTCTACGGCCTGCCCCGACTGAAAACCCACGCCAAGCTTACCCTGGTGGTGAGACGTGAACAATACAAACTGAAACGGTACCTCCATCTTGGCACAGGGAACTATAATCCGGCAACAGGGAAGATCTATACCGATTACAGCCTGTTTACCACCAATGAACAACTTGCCAACGATGTTGCAGAACTTTTCAATGCACTGACCGGGTATTCCAAACACACTGGATACAGAAAACTCCTTGTTTCACCGATCAATACCAGGAAAAGAATTATCGAGATGATCGAGAGGGAAGTTGAGTGGATCGGTAAAGAGAACAGGGGAAGAATAATCATGAAAATGAATGCCCTTGTGGATGCTCAAACCATCCAGGCGCTTTACAGGGCATCCTGTGAAGGTGTGAAAATTGATCTTGTCGTTCGTGGAATTTGCTGCCTCAAGCCCGGTATTCCAGGAGTCAGTGAAAATATCCGGGTAATCAGTGTCATAGGACGTTTTCTTGAACACAGCAGAGCATACTACTTTTATAACGGAGGCAAAGAGGAGCTTTATCTTGGAAGCGCTGATATCATGCCAAGAAATCTTGACGATCGGGTTGAGGCGATTTTTCCGGTGTTCGATAAACTATTAATTCAGGTCGTCAAATCTGATCTTGAGCTGATTTTGAGCGATAATGTCAAGGCATGGCAGATGCATGCCGATGGCACCTACTCACGGATTATAAACGACGCCCCTCAAATAAACAGTCAGGCCATCTTTTTATCCAAGTCTGTCCAGAAAAAAACTTCATCCAAATTTAACGTCAATGAATTATGAAAATAGCAGTTGGAAGTGATCATGCCGGATTTGAATTCAAAAAAACAGTTCTTTCCTGGCTTGAACGAAACAGCTATGAAATCAACGATATGGGGCCGCATAATGAAGAGTCGGTAGACTATCCTGATTTTGCTCGCAAGGTTGCCTTTGCTGTTGCGGATGGGCAGTGCGATTCCGGTATTCTGCTTTGTGGTACAGGCATTGGCGTCTCGATTGCTGCAAACAAAGTCAAGGGTATTCGTGCAGCTCTTGCCTGCAATCCTGAGTTTGCAATACTTGCCCGGCAGCATAATAATGCCAATATTCTGTGTCTTCCCGCACGCTTTACTGATGCTGTCACTATTGAAAAAACCCTTCAAAACTGGTTTAGCACCGATTTTGAAGGTGGGAGGCATGAAAAAAGAGTGAATAAAATTGAGCCATGCTGTTAAATAATTGTGTAGAGGATAGTCTTGATACAAGCGTTCCTTTTTTTTCTGATAATGACTTGGTTGTGGACGTTCTTCCCCTCATGCAGGAGAAAGGAGTTGAGTGTGCTCCACTCCTGCATGAAGGAAAAGTTTCGGCAATGGTGACTATCCTTGATTTGCTGCCTGCACAGCAGTCAAGAAAACAGCTTATGGATCTGAAGCTTGAACAAGCTTACAGCATTGGACTCCATGAGCATCTTTTTGACATCGTTGTGAGAATTGATTCATTTCCTTACCAGTTTATTCCTGTATCCCGGGAGGGAGGAGACTATGTTGGTGTTCTACAAAAGGAGGCTCTTTTTGAACATATTGCCACTGTTTTTCATTTACATGAAGAGTGCAAGACGCTTGAACTGGCTGTACCATCGTATGACCTCAAGCTATCTGAGATTATTGCCACTCTCGAAAAAAACGACGCTACTGTTTTGAGTTGTGGTATCTATCCGGCTGCTCCCGATGGTGAAGGCCTTGTTCTAACATTCAGGCTTCAGGTCCATGATTTCTATCGACTGCTATCAAATCTGAAAAAGTATGGTTATATGATCCTTCACTCGTCACCATTTTCTGAAAAAGATGATGAAATGAGAGAAAAGGCGCTTGAATTTATCAGGTTTATGGATATGTAAGGAAGCGTAAAAAGAAATATAGTCGTAACCTACTGCAAAATATGATGATTGCATGAACACAGAACACGTTGTCGAGCTTGTGGACCGGATTCGGGAAAATTCAGCAGAAATTTTTTCAGAAGTGGTTTCATTGCGCCGGGATATTCATCGTCATCCAGAACTTGCTTATGAAGAGGTTAGGACCACTGCGCTGATAAAGGACTATCTTCTTGGTCTCGGTATTACGCCTGAACCGTCTCTGCTTGAAACTGGAGTGGTTGCGGTCATTCGAGGCGGTAGAAAAGCTGCCGGAAACAATCTTGTCGCATTACGTGCGGATATTGATGCTCTTCCTCTTCATGAAGAGAACCTGCATGGCTTCTGTTCCCTTGAGTCTGGAAAAATGCACGCCTGTGGCCATGACATGCATACAGCCATGCTTCTTGGTGCAGCCAACATTCTCTCGATAATGAAGGATGATCTTGCCGGTGATGTGCTTCTCGTGTTTCAGCCAGCCGAAGAAAAAGCACCTGGAGGAGCAAAGCCATTGCTTGATGCAGGCCTTTTTAGACGGTTTAAGCCTTCAGTAATTATCGGTCAGCACTGCTTCCCAAGTGTTGAGAGCGGTAAAGTAGCTCTGTGTAAAGGAGGCTTTATGGCGGCGGCTGATGAACTGTACTTCACGGTGACAGGACAGGGAGGTCATGCCTCTGCACCGCATAAAGCGGCGGATCCAGTGCTTGCCGCAGCTCATATTATTACAGCAGTTCAGCATCTTGTCAGTCGGGTCGCTCCTCCTTATGAACCTGCAGTTGTTTCAATAGCATCTATTCATGGCGGCAATGCGACAAACGTCATTCCCCGGCAGGTGACCATGTCGGGCACGATGAGAACCATGAATGAGGAGGTTCGATCACTACTTCAGGAACGGTTGCGCCAGACCGTCACGCATACAGCCACGGCACTTGGTGTTGAGGCGGAAGTTGAGATCCGTCAAGGTTATCCTGTACTCTACAACAATCCGGAGGTGACCGAAAAGGCAGAGAAAATCTGCATAGAATATCTTGGTAGTGAGAATGTGCTTTCCTGTGAGCCTCTCATGACCGCCGAAGATTTTTCCTACTATCTTCAGGAGTGTCCCGGTACCTTCTGGCAAATCGGAACGGGCATGGGGAATAACGATAAAAGCAATACTCTCCATTCTCCAACCTTCGATCCAGAAGAGCGTGCTCTTGAAACCGGAAGCGGGCTGCTTGCCTACGCAGCCATTCGCATCCTTGAGTCAGCATGACCATGTTTCTTTTGCTCCATTAACAGAAAAAGGCGCCTTGTGACGCCTTTTTACCGCTGGAGACTGAGTATAAATTATGCTTTTCCGTCAGATCCGAGAACATTAATGATCTTGTGGGCATAGAGCTTTTTGAGAGCATCACGAGCTGGACCAAGATATTTTCTTGGATCAAACTCTTCAGGTTTTTCGTCAAAGACTTTGCGGATTGCTGCGGTCATGGCAAGGCGCCCATCAGAGTCAATATTGATTTTACAGACTGCAGATTTGGCGGCAAGACGAAGCTGATCTTCACTAATTCCAATAGCATCTTTCATTTTTCCACCATGTTCATTAATCATCTTTACCAGCTCCTGCGGGACGGAAGATGAGCCGTGTAGCACAATAGGAAATCCGGGAATACGTTTTTCAATTTCAGTCAGAATATCAAGACGGATTTTTGGATCTTCACCGGGTTTGAACTTGAAGGCGCCATGTGAGGTGCCAATGGAGATAGCAAGACTGTCAACACCTGTTTTTGCGACAAAATCTTCAACCTCTTCAGGCTGGGTATAGGTGTGATGTGCAGCAGAGACTTCGTCTTCAATGCCGGCAAGCACTCCGAGTTCCCCCTCAACAGTGACATCAAACTGGTGGGCATACTCAACAACTTTTTTGGTGAGCGAGACGTTCTCTTCATAAGGGAGATGAGAGCCATCTATCATGACCGAGGAGAACCCTGATTCAATGCAGTCAACGCAGAGTTCGAAACTGTCGCCATGATCAAGGTGAAGCACAATAGGAATCGGAGAGCCAAGTTCGGCAGCATAAGCAACAGCTCCCTGGGCAAGGAAGCGAAGCAGGGTTTCGTTGGCATAGCTTCTGGCACCTTTGGAAACCTGGAGAATGACGGGGGATTTTGTCTCAACACAGGCCTGTATGATTGCCTGCATCTGTTCGAGATTATTGAAATTGTATGCAGGAATGGCATAACCTCCCGATACCGCTTTACTGAAAAGTTCGCGGCTGTTAACCAGCCCGAGTTCTTTATAACTGATTTTTTTCTTTTGCATTGAACGCTCTCCTTTTATTTATTATAATGTGCCGTATTTTTTCGCGGGATACCTCTTGATTATGGTTTCTCATGCGTCCGGCAATATATGTATAATTGACTTCTCATTCAAAAATAGCTTTCACACAGTCTCTGAACCTTTGATCATTGCACCATTAACCATGAGTAGAAAAAGTCTGCTTCTCATTACTGTTGTTTTGGGAAGCGCTGTGCCGGTATTTGCCGGAAATGCTGCTAAATCTGTTCCAACTGCAACTGTTACTCTCCGGCCGACTGCGGTCGAAGAGGAGGCCTGTAAATATATCAGTCAATCCCTTCTCCAGAAACACTATAGAAAAATATCAGTCAATGACTCTCTTTCCCGGCAGATATTCAATCGCTATATCGACAATCTGGACGGGAGCAAAAGCTATTTTGTAGCAAGTGAGATTGAAAGTCTCAGGAAATTTTATGGAAGCCGCATTGAAGGTGAACTTCTTTCCGGCAAATCAGATGCTGGCTTTGGCATCTATAATTTTTTTCTGAAACGGGCTAAAGAAAAAATGCGGTATATGAAGGCAACAGTCGATACCGTGCGCTTCAACTTTTCAATACCGGAAACACTTGACCTCGATCGCAAGACAGATCCGTGGCCTGTCGACAGGCTTCAGCTTACCGATTTATGGAAAAAAGAGCTAAAATACCAGTGGATCAGTCAGAAATATTCTGGAGAAAACAGCAAGAGTATTCGGGAAGCTCTTGCAAAAAGCTTTACTAATCGACTGAATCTTCTTAACCGCCAAAAGCCGGAAGATGCTTTTCAAGCATATACTTATGCGCTGACAACATCGTTTGATCCTCACACAAATTATCTCTCTGCGGATGAGTACGAAAATTTCCAGATTGACATGAGCCGGTCACTTGAAGGAATTGGCGCCAAACTTCAGGTCGAGAGTGAGTATACCGTGGTCAGTGAGATTATTCCCGGAGGACCGGCATTTAAAAGCAGTTTACTGAAAAAGGGAGATAAAATTATTGGTGTTGGCCAGGGAAAAACAGCAGAGATTGTAGATGTAACCGGGTGGCGCATCAATGATGTCGTTAAATTGATTCGCGGCAAGAAAAATACGGTTATTCGCCTGAAAATTCTTCCAGCAAGTCAGGGAGGCAGAGGTCCAGCCAAAATAGTTCTGCTCGTTCGAGAAAAGATCAATCTGGAAGAACAGGAGGCCAAAAAAAGCGTTATTACAAAAAATGGCCAGAAAATCGGAGTGATTACCATTCCATCTTTTTACCTTGATTTTGAAGGTCAGCAACAGAATACCGGTACTTATAACAGTACAAGCCGTGATGTAACCCGGATTCTGAACGAACTGAACGCTGAGCATGTTGATGGCATTGTGATTGATCTTCGTGATAACGGGGGCGGTTCCCTTGAAGAGTCAGTGAATGTCACAGGACTGTTTATTCCTACTGGTCCAGTGGTGCAGATAAGCAATGCAACAGGCGGAAAAATGGTACTGCGGGATGAAGATCGACGGGTACTCTATAATGGTCCACTTGTGGTACTTGTCAACCGGTATAGCGCGTCGGCATCCGAAATTTTTGCTGCTGCAATACAGGACTACAGTCGTGGTGTCATAATAGGTGAGAGAACATTCGGCAAGGGAACCGTTCAGAGTATTATCAAACTTTCACGTCCATTCAGTTTTTTTGGAAAGCCCGAACTGGGAGATATCAAACTTACTATTGCAAAGTTTTACCGTATTTCCGGAGGCAGTACTCAGCATAAAGGTGTTGTGCCAGATATTGTGATGCCCTCCATGATTGATACCTCCATCGTTGGTGAGGATACCTATACCAGCAGCTTGCCCTGGAGTACCATCTCTCCGTCGTTTTATCGCCCAACAGCAGAGATCAGCCAGGAAGATCTGGTTATTTTGCAGCAAAAACAACAAGAACGATCTTTGAAGAACCGACAGTACCAAGCCTATTTACACGATCTGAATACTCTTAACCGGATTCGAAAAAAAAGGATGGTATCGCTCCAGGATTCATCCTTTAAATCGGAAATAGAAACGATCAAACATATTGAAGGTCTATGGGCTCATGAGCAGGATTCAACTAAAAATAGAGACAAGGATCTGCTTCTCAACCAGTCAGCATCAGTTGTTTCTGACTTGGCAGAGATCAAGAGCATGCAGCGGCAAACGGTTACCCGCACCTTGCCTTCCTTGAATTAAGGCTTATTGAAAGAAAATCATGCGGAGTGGGTAATTATCGAAAAGGAGAGGAGAATATCGCTATGTTAGCTTTTGTACTTATATAATATTATGGTAGAATTATAAAATCACTGGCTGATCATGAAAAAGCGTTAAATGGCGCTATTGAATGCGGTATATCAAAAGATTAACAAAAAGTTGATGGCTGGAAAAAACATAAACATCTATACAGGATTACATGCATAAAAAGATATTGTTTCTCAAAAAATATTTACAAGATCCTCAAAGTATTGGTTCCGTAATACCCTCTTCAAAGTTTCTGGGAAAGGCTATTTATAAATCAATCAAGGAATTAGACCAGACAAATATTATTGAGATTGGTGCAGGAACCGGTGCTATCACAAAGCATATTTCAAGTTTAAACCCATTATTGGTTGAAATTGATCAGGAATTTTGTGACTTGCTCCGTCAAAACTATCCCCATCTGACGACTGTTAATTCGTGCGCACTGGAACAGTTACAGAAAGTGGATGAGCGGTTTGGACTGGTACTTTCAATTCCTCTTATTAACAATCCATTTAAAACATCATTTATTCCCATTATAAGTACTCTTTACAGTCAAGGCCTGCTGAAGTGGTGTGTTATGTATACCTATGGGCTCAATGATCCTCTTGGAGAAGTTAACTTTCAGAGCAAAGTAAGGAGACGGTTTATCATGAAAAATATTCCACCTGCATCAGTCTGGGTTTATTCATAAGATCATCATACACGGCAATGATTCGAAGAAGTCTGCTTCTTATTATTTTGGCGCTTGGAAGTACTTTTCCTGTTATTGCAGGAAATACGGGAAAACCCTCTTTGACTCAGACGGAGATTACTCTCAAACCGACTGCTTTGGAAACAGAGGCTTGCAAATATATCAGTCAATACCTTTTGCAAAACCACTATAGAAAGGTGGCTGTTAATGATTCACTGTCGTTGCAGATATTTAATCGTTATCTCGACAATCTTGATGGCAGTAAAAGCTATTTTGTTGCAAGTGATATTGAACGTCTTAGACAGATATACGGAAACAAGATTGATGACGAATTTCTTGCAGGGAAAGCAACGGCAGGGTTTGATATCTATAACCTCTTTTTAAAAAGGGCCAAAGAAAAAATGCGGTATATGAAAGCCGCAGCCGACACGGTACATCTTGACTTTTCAACACCAGAAACCCTTGATCTTGATCGGAAGGCCGACCCTTGGCCTGTGGACAAGGAGCAACTTGTCGGTCTGTGGAGAAAAGAGCTGAAATACCAATGGCTTAATCTAAAATATTCCGAAAAGAGTAATAAGGTCATTCGCAGAGAGCTTGCAAAAAGCTTTACAAGCAGACTGAACCTTCTGAACCGCCAGAAGCCCGATGATGCCTTTCAGGTTTATACTTATGCACTGACAACATCATTCGATCCTCATACCAGCTATTTTTCTCTGGATGAGTACAAAAACTTCCAGATTGACATGAGTCGTTCGCTTGAGGGAATCGGCGCCAAACTTCAGACCGAAGGAGAGTATACCGTCATCAATGAGCTTATTCCAGGAGGTCCGGCATTCAAAAGTAATCTCCTGAAAAAAGGGGATAAAATTATTGGTGTCGGTCAAGGGAAAAAAGTTGAGATTGTTGATGTGTTCGGCTGGAGAATCAATGATGTGGTAAAGCTGATCCGTGGAAAGAAAGGCACTCTTGTTCGCTTGAAAATCATCCCGGCAAGTCAGGGGGGACGAGGTGCAGCAAAAATAGTCGCACTTTTGCGCGACAAAGTCAATTTGCAGGAACAGGCTGCAAAAAAAAGTATTATTCTGCAAAATGGACATAAAACAGGGGTTATAACCATCCCCTCATTTTACCTTGATTTTGAAGGAGAGCGCCAGAATATTGGTAACTATAACAGTACAAGCCGTGATGTGTCACGTATTCTGGAGGAACTGAATGCTGAGCATGTTGATGGTATTATTATTGATCTGCGCGACAATGGTGGAGGATCACTTGATGAATCTGTGAAGGTTACCGGACTGTTTATTCCAGGCGGTCCTGTTGTTCAGATCAGCAACTCAACCGGAGAAAGAACGGTACTCAAGGACGAGGACAGTCGCGAACAATATGAGGGGCCACTTGCTGTTCTGGTGAACCGTTACAGCGCATCGGCATCCGAAATTTTTGCCGCTGCTATACAGGATTACGGACGTGGCGTTATCATCGGCGAAAGAACATTCGGGAAAGGCACCGTTCAAAGCCTTATCCCGCTTTCAAGGCAAGCTTCTGTTCAGGGAGGGCAACCTGAACTTGGAGAGATAAAACTCACCATTGCAAAGTTTTACCGGATTTCGGGAGGCAGCACGCAGCATAAAGGGGTTGAGCCCGATATTAGTATGCCATCCATGATTGATAACGCCAGGATTGGTGAAGATACCTATACCAGTAGTCTGCCATGGAGCACTATACCCCCATCATTTTATAAACCGACAGCAGAGGTCACTCCCGAAAAGGTTGAACTGCTGCGCAAAAAATTTCAGGAACAATCATCCAGGAATTCCCTCTACCAGAGCTATCTCGATGATCTGAAAACACTCGACCAGATCCGTCAGAAAAAGGCGGTCTCTCTTCAGGATTCCTCGGTTAAATCTGAAACAGAGACCATAAAACAGATTGAGAAACGATGGGTTCTTGAGCAGGATGCTACCAAAGATCTGAAAAAAGATGTGTTGCTCAACCAGTCGGCATCAGTTGTTGCCGATCTGGCCGAGATCATGACAGTACCAGTAGAACCAGATTCCGGGAAGCAGCCGTTATCCCGTTAGAGCTGTTCGCGGGCGTTTTCAATCTGAAAAGCGACGGAATCGAATGAACAACTGCCGTGTGTTTTTTTTGAGCTGACACTTGCGTCTGCCTTGAGGCAGTCGTAAATGTCAGCATCAATGACCTCAGAAAACTCCCTGAACTTTTCAATCGGGATGTGGGGCAGGTTAACCTCCGAAGCGATACTCCATGTGACAATTTTTCCGGTAATACGGTGCGCATCACGGAACGGAATCTGCTTGCGGACAAGATATTCGGCTATCTCTGTTGCAAGGCTGAGATCCTCTGCCGTCAGTTTCGCCAGCCGCTCCTCCTTCAGTTTGGTAT
>JBAXBW010000004.1:0-32155 GCA_037141805.1 Chlorobiaceae bacterium
GCAGTGCTTCGTGCGGTTCTTGACCGGTATAAAAAACTCTCTGATTATAATGTCACCGATCGGGAGAAAAAGATCAGTGAGATGGAAAAGGCAGTAGAGGAGGCCACAGTCATGGAAATGCCGCTTCTGGAAAATAATCTGGTGGCAATTTCTACCATTGCATCAATTTCCACGATGGTTGGACTTTTGGGAACAACGCTTGGCATGATTCGTGCCTTTGCAGCAATGGCGACAAGTGGTGCGCCCGATGCCGTACAGCTTTCGCTTGGTATCTCTGAAGCACTGTTTAACACGGCTCTTGGTATTTTCGGTGGTATTACGGGTATCGTTGCCTATAATGTTTTTACCAGCCGGGTCGACCGATTCAGCTATATGATTGATGAGGCGGCGTTCTACATCATACAGACACTTGGAACCGGTAAATCGGATCGCTGATGTCGAGAATCAAGGCTAAACGGGTAGGCTTCAGGATTGATATGACGCCGATGGTGGATGTAGCGTTTCTTCTTTTGACCTTTTTCATGCTGACCACCAAGTTTCGTCCGCCTGAAGTGGTGAAGATTGATCTTCCTTCATCTCATTCTCAGCTCAAGCTTCCTGAGTCGGATGTTCTGACCGTGACGGTGAGTCGTAACAATACTTTTTTTATGGGTGTCTCCTCGCAGCAATCGAGGGAGAAAATATTCAACGCCGTTGTGAAGTCGAAACTTCAGGCAGCAGGGTTTTCTGCAGTTGCGATTGCTGATTCCCTGAAGCAATTTAAACTGGCAGAAAATTTTCGGGTTGAGTCAGGTGAACTCGACAAGTTTGTCGTTATGGCACGTTTTGCCGACCAGAAGCTCCGACCCGTTATAAGGGCCGATGCTGATGCCGGTTTTGACGCGGTAAACCAGGTCATAAAGGTCTATAAAAAAGCAAACCTGCTCACCTTCAACCTGATTACCGTTCTGGAAAAGGAGGTTCGCTGATTATGGGTATTGTTGATTCCCCCAACGGTCGACGCCATAAAAAAAAAGGAAGACGGCAGTCAAAAAGGATCGGGTTTCATCTTGACATGACACCTATGGTTGATGTGGCATTTCTCCTTCTGACCTTTTTTATGCTCACGACGACCTTTTCAAAATCCAACACCATGGAGATTAATATTCCGCCGGAAAAAACCGAAGTGAGGGTTGCGGAAAACAATGTTATGACGCTGAGGATTGCCGATGATGCGATGGCCTATTACTCTCTGGGCGAGGGTGCGCCAAGAAAAGTTCCTCTCTACGATACCCGCGATACCCGCCGCCTGGCCTTGAGTGGTGAGTTGCGCCAGCTTTTGAGGGAGCAGACAAAGTCCAACGAAAAATTGGTGATTGTCGTTAAAATAAGTGAAAAAGCAAAGTACCGTCATCTTGTTGATATCATTGATGAGTTGAACCTCATGAAAATAGACCGGTTCAGCCTTGATGATTATACTGAGCAGGATGCACTCGAAATCCAAAGAGCTATTTAAGGCTGCAATCAGCAAAGGAGTTCCGTAAGGTGTCTTCAACATTAAAAAAAATTCATCAGGAAACGTTTAGTAAAAAAGCCCTGTCGTCATGGTCATTCCGTGAGCAGTTTCTTGATACCGACAGTTTACGAAAGTTGGCTTATGGCAACCTTGTGTTGAGGCGTCAGGCTCACCTTTTTCTCAGTCATGGAGTGCTTGTTGCCATTGCCATTCTTGGAGTCTTCTGGCTGGTTACCGCCAATTGGCAGAGACTTGTCTCATTGACCGGACTGTTTGGCAAGGATGATAAACCAATGGTTGAGTGTTATGAAGTTGTTACCAGTGTAACCCAGCTTCCGCCCCCTCCACCGCTCAATATCCCTGAGCCCGTTCCAGTGACTCCTTCATCTCCCGCAGTGCCGGTACCGGCGAGTGTCGGAAAAATTAAAAAGGTCAATCAGGATGAGGTGCCTCCTGAGCAGACCGTTGCAACACAAAAAGAGCTGAAACAGGCTATCCAGACTCAAGGTTCGGGATCCGGTGGAGCAGCTTCAGGCGATGAAGTGCCGATGTTTGTTCCTTGCGAAAAAATGCCGGGCTTTCTGGAGCAGAAAAAGCCGGTTTACCCTGAGATGGCAAGAATTGCCGGGATTACCGGAAAGGTTTTTGTCAGTGTTCTTATTGCTGAAGATGGTCGGCCCATCAAGGCTAAGGTCATGAAACGCATACCGGCCGACTGTGAAGTGTTTGATGCCGTGGCCATCAAGTCCGTCATGGAGTCGAAATACTATCCAGGGATACAGAACGGCAGCCCCATAAAAGTGTGGTTCACCGTCCCGATCCGGTTCCAGCTCGATTAACCCTGTCGCGTTTTTTGGGCCTTGGGCCGATAGAGCACCGCAAAGATAATCCAGACATAAGCCCCGACAAGAGTGACAGGACTGATAAAAAGGGAGAACACGCCGTCAACTGCTTTTTCCAGGTACATTCCCCAGTAGCTTCCGGCAATGACCAGCGCCCCAAGAGCAATCATGAGATAGTTAATGGCTTCAAGGGGCATTGCGGTTGCTTTTATTTCAGCAGGCACCTTCGGCCTCTTCTTCGGTAAAGATTTCATCGAGTGTTGAAATACAGTGTTGCGCCTCTTCCCGGCTGATGGTCAGGGGAGGAAGAAGTCTGATAACGTTAATGCTGGTGGCGTTGACAAGCACCTGTTTTTCCAGCGCTTTGCCAACATAATATTTCGCATCCCTGTTGACCGTGATACCGATCATCAGGCCATACTGACGAATTTCAAGAATCTGCGGATGTTTTGCTGCCAGCTTCTGCAGCTCCTCATTGATGTATTTACCAATGTTTTTTGCATTTTCCATCAAGTTGTTTTCCTGGATGGCGTTGATCATGGCAAGACCTGCCGCACAGGCAACAGGGTTGCCGCCGAACGTGGTGCCGTGGTTGCCATAGCTCAGTACATCGGCTACTTTTTCGCTGCCGATAACCGCAGACAAGGGCAAGCCGCCGCCAAGCGGTTTAGCAAGGCAGACCAGATCAGGTTCGGCATTGAGGGGCGTATAGCTGAAAAATGTCCCGGTTCTTCCGCAGCCAGCCTGGATATCATCGGCAACAATCAGAAAATTATAGTGCTGCCGTAGATCCTTCAAACGATCAATAAATTGCTGTGATATCCGGTGAATGCCCCCTTCGCCCTGCACCACTTCAATAAACACAGCAGCAGTTTTTTCGGAGACCTTCGCTTCAAGGTCAGCAATATCATTGAAGGCAATCATGCCGGTTTCCGGGAGCAGCGGTTCAAAGCCGTCGACATATTTTGCTTTGGCTGTCAGCGACATGGCGCCGTACGTTCTGCCATGAAAGCAGTTGCTCAGCGAGAGTACCTCTTTTTTCCCAGGATTGCCGAACTTGCCAGCCCATTTTCTTGCTATTTTGATGGCGGCTTCAATCGCCTCCGTGCCGCTGTTGGCAAAAAACACCTTTGACAAGCCGGAGAGCACTGTCAATTTTTCCGCCAGTTCAAACTGGGGCTGCATCATAAAGAGGTTCGATGCGTGAATAAGCTTTGCTGCCTGGGTGCTTATTGCCTCAACAAGACGCTGGTCGCCATAACCGAGGGCATTGACACCAATACCCGCAATCATGTCGAGATAACGGGTGCCGTCATCACTGATGAGCCAGACGCCCTCGCCATGAGTCATGGCAACGGGGAGCCGGGCATAATTATGAAAAAAAAGCTTCTGTTCAGTTTCCTGTGTTACGGGTAGTGGTTTCATGCTTATAATGATTGTGCATTTTTCCAGATCATAGAGACGCGAATGATTCTCCATATTCCATAGGAGCCTGTCAGGAGAACATAATGGTTAAGATCTTTTCTGGCTACAGCAGGTGCAGCTTCAGGGAACAAAAACAGATAAAGAGCCATGCCGATAAACGTTATTCCAAGGAGCAGGCCAGTGATTTTTGCGGCAGAAATATTTTTCAGCATTACCTCTCCCTTTTTTTAGCTCGATGTGCCAAACGTTCAGCATCAGCATAGAATCTCCACTCACGGTTGACAATCAGGCGAGCACCATAACTGAACGTGAAATATGACCATCCCCACTGCAACAGCACAAAAACCTTGTGCCGGAAGCTGGTCAGAAAATAAATATGCACCAGCAGCCAGGTAAACCATGCCAGTATACCATCAAACTTCAGACTGCCGAACTCAACAATAGCCTTGTTTTTTCCGATGGTTGCCATTTGTCCTTTATCCCTGTATCTGAATGCTTTTCTTGCCTTTGTTTTGAGGTCAAGCAAAATATTTTTGGCAATAAATCTACCCTGCTGCAAGGCAACAGGAGCGAGTCCTGGCAAGAGGTTTCCGTTTTGAGAAACAAAGTGTGCAAGGTCGCCTCCGACAAATATTTCGGGATGCCCTGGAATGCTGAGATCTTCGCCGACAATGATACGGCCGATCTGGTCAGTCTCCACGCCAGCCATGGTTTTGCCAATTGCAATAGCGGTAACACCAGCCGCCCACAGTACCGTTGCTGCCTCGATACGTTCATTGCCGATTTGCACTCCATCAGCGTCAACATCGCTGACCATACTGCTTGTCCACACCTGTACGCCAAGTTTCTCCAATGAGCGTGTCGCCTTGCTGGCCAGGTCGGGTGAAAATGAGCCAAGAATGCGCGGCGCAGCTTCAACAATAAAGATTCTGGTGAGTTTCGGGTCGATATTTCGGTAAAATTTTGAAAGCGTGTACCGGCTCATTTCTCCGATTGATCCAGCAAGCTCCACACCGGTTGGCCCCCCACCGACAATAACAAATGTTAGAAGTTTCTTTCTTTCAACAAAATCGTTTGTTCTTTCAGCGTACTCATAAGCCTCCATAACCCTGCGTCTTATCTCTTTTGCCTGGGCCAGGGTTTTCAGGCCAGGAGCAAATTCCTCCCATTCATTGTGACCGAAATAGTGGTGTTGTACCCCGCAGGCCAGAATAAGGTAATCATAAGGGATATCGTTGAAATCAGTCACAACAATTTTGTTTTCTGTGTCAACGTGTTCTGCGATACCCTTGAAGACAGTGATGTTCTGATCGTTGGCCAGCATATTTCTTAGCGGAGCGGCAATATCGCCCTCTCCCAGAGCCGCCATAGCCACCTGATAAAGGAGTGGCTGAAACAGGTGATAATTTTTTCTGTCGATGAGGGTAACCTCGATATCTGGTTTATTTCCCAAAACCCTGGCGGCATTGAGCCCTGCAAATCCGCCGCCTACAATTACAACCCTCTTTTTCATTTCCCGTGTCACCGTTTTAATAAAATACTGGAACTCGTTCTGCATTTTTTGTACTGCAAGATAACGTGATACCAACAGAAAATGGCTTAAAGTAAAAAAAAGAAAGAAATTTCCGCATCTCTTCCGGATTTGTTGAGGGAATCAGGTGAGGCGTTCGATGATGGAGAGGTGCTGCGGAAATTTATTGAGAAGCGTATCTCTGTCGGCAAAGGCAAAGTCACTGAAATCAAATCCTGGAGCCACCACACAACTGACAAGAGCGTAATGATCAGCCGCAGTTGCATCATCCAGACAGGCTCCAAACCATGCGCCAGCGGGCACCAATGCCTGTAGTACTTGCTCCTCTTCAGGTGAATGCCCAAGAATGAATGAAGTTGGTTTCCCTGTTTCGTGAAAAACATGTACCGTCAGGGGATCACCTGCATGGAAAAACCATAGTTCGTCAGAATTAATCTTATGGAGTTTGGAGCACTCAGTGCCTTTAAGCAGGTAATAGATGGCTGTTGCATAAGAGCGCACGCCGTTGAAACTGCTGTTTTTAGTAAAGGCATACGATCCGATGGTTCGCCAGGTTTCACGATAAAAGCCACCTTCAGGGTGGGGTGAAAGCTTCAGGCTCTCTATCCAGAATTCAGCTTTTTGCATGGAGCTTTTCTCTGATTTTCGCTGTTTTCTGACGTGAAGCCTCGGCAAGTTTCTTGCGGAATTCAAGCAGGGATACCATCAGTGGTTCATCAGACAGTGCAAGTATTTGAACCGCAAGCAGCGCCGCATTGCGGGCATTGTCAATTCCGACAGTGGCCACGGGGATACCTGCTGGCATCTGAACAATGGAGTAGAGCGAATCCTGCCCGTTGAGTTTTTTGCTGAAAATCGGCACTCCGATAACCGGTAGTACTGTCATGGCAGCCGTAACCCCGGGAAGGTGCGCAGCTCCGCCAGCTCCTGCAATAATGACCTTCAAGCCGCGTTCGATGGCCGAAGAAGCATACTGCTCAAGGTCTTGTGGTGTGCGGTGTGCAGAAATAACCGAGATCTCTGAAGCAATATGAAAATCATCAAGTGTCTCTGCGGCCTCCCTCATGATATCAAAATCAGAGTCTGACCCCATGATGATGCCGACAATCGCCCTGTTTTTATCTGTTTTTTGTCTCATATTATGTCACTTCTGATAAATTATTTTTGAGCGAGTTGAGTATAAAATATTGACATTTCAAGGTGCAATCATACCAGCAACGATGTCGTTTCCGGCAAGCTCTACAGCGGTGACATATCGGTAGCACAAGGCGTGATCTCCGGGAAACAATGATTTCAAGCCGGTTGCAGGCTAATGATTTATGAAATTGTCGAGTTTTATGTATTTTCACGAGAACCAATTTAAAAAAATTATCCTTGTTGAGGAAGAGAACAATGGCAACCAATCTCGCAGTAAAGTACAGCAATCCCGGCCCCCGTTATACAAGTTATCCTACCATTCCCTCATGGAGCACTGATGGTGTTACCCAGGAGCAGTGGAAAGAGGCAATGGTTAAAGGTTTCAACGACAGTAATGAGACCACCGGTATCAGTCTGTACATTCATATTCCCTACTGTGAGAACCACTGTTACTTCTGCGGTTGTAACGCTCACCGTACCCTGGATCACTCTTTTGAGACACCCTACCTTGAGGCGCTGCTCAAGGAGTGGCAGATGTATACCGATGTTTTTCCCGGCAGACTCAATGTCAAGGAGCTGCACATTGGTGGCGGTACACCAACCTTTTTCAGTCCTGAAAATCTTGTCAGGCTTATTGACGGTATCTGCAAAAATGTCAACAAGATGGACAACTACATGTTCAGCTTTGAGACCAATCCCAAGTCAACCTCAAAAGAGCACCTTGAAGCCCTCTACAGTGTCGGCTTTCGCCGCATGAGTTTCGGAATACAGGATTTCGATCCGGTGGTTCAGCAGGAGATCAATCGTCTCCAGTCATTCGAACTGGTCAAGGAGAAGATCGATCTTGCTCGTGAAATCGGCTTTACTTCAATCAATTTCGACCTTGTCTACGGTCTGCCAAAGCAGACGATGGCTACGATTACCGATACTATTCAGAAGGTGATGGAGCTGAAGCCCGATCGTCTGGCCTTTTATGCTTATGGCCACAATCCTCACATGTACGAAGGTCAGCGGAAGTTTAAAGAGGAAGATCTGCCTGTCGGGGACGTCAAACAGGAGCTGTACGACAAAGGCAGTGCGATGCTTGAATCTATAGGCTATCACGAAATTGGCATGGATCATTTCGCCATAGAAGGAGATGCTCTCTATATTGCTGCAAAAAACGGGACTCTGCATCGCAACTTCATGGGTTATACCGAAAATACCACACAGATGATGCTTGCGCTTGGTTCCTCCTCTATCAGCGATACCTGGTACGCTTTTGCACAGAATGAGCGCGATGATGCTGACTATATCAGAGTGGTGAACGAAGGCCGTTTTCCGCTGCACCGCGGACACCTGTTGACTGATGAAGATCTTGTGCTCCGCCGTCACATCCTCAATCTGATGTGCAAACAGGAAACCTCCTGGGCAGACCCGAAGCTCTATACTGGAGAACTTGATATCGCTCTTTACCGTCTTGAAGACATGGAGAACGACGGACTGGTTGTTTTGGGTGACAAGAGTGTTCGTGTCACAGAGGTCGGTATACCGTTCCTCAGAAATATTTGTATGGCTTTTGATGCAAGGCTTTGGAGTTCCGACAGCCTTTCAAAGGCCTACAACGTGTCGCGGGATATTCAGAAGACCTATATCGAAAAAGCTCGCCTTGCAAAAGCGCAAACGAGCAACTGAGCGTATGGGCGCTCTGTAACGAGTAAAGGGTGACCCTGGTCGCCCTTTTTTTATGTCCGATTTATGACAAAAAAGATAAAGATAGGGTTTATCGGAAGCGGCTGGGCAAAGGTGGCTCAGGCGCCAGCATTTTCACTCATGGAAAATGTTGAACTTTCAGCCGTAGCAAGTCCCACGGATCTGCACCGTCAGAAGTTCATGAAGATGTTTGATATCAGCCAGGGTTTTGCCGACTGGCGCGATATGCTGCGGTGTGATCTTGACCTTGTCTGCGTTACCACGCCAACTTACCTGCATACGGAGATGGTGACCGGCGTGCTTGAAAGCGGCAAGTGTGTGCTTTGTGAAAAACCCTTTGCACTCAATGTCACAGATGCAGCCTCAATGGTTGATGTCGCCTCCACAGCTCCAGGTTTTGCGCTTCTTGACCATCAGCTCAGATTTCACCCCGCAGTCTCCTGCATGAAACAGATGATTGACGGGGGTGAAATAGGCAAAGTGTACGAAGTGCGTGCAGTGGTCAATCTTGCCAGTCGCAACAGACCCGACATGCCCTGGTCGTGGTGGTGTGATGCCGAAAAAGGCGGGGGAGCCCTTGGCGCGATCGGCTCACATCTGGTAGACATGAACCGATTCCTGGTTGGCGAAATTTCGGAGGTCTCCTGCAATCTCGCAACCAGCATTCCCTTTCGTCCCGATTTATCAGGGCAGCCGCGTGCAGTTACGTCGGATGACCATTTTGCCATGATGATGAAGTTCGGCGCCTCATCCGTAGCCCTTGGCAGTTCTTCGCTGATGCATGTTACCACCGTTGGCGCCTACACCTGGTTTTCATTCGAGGTGGTCGGCAGCCTCAAAACCATCAGGCTTGATGGTGCAGGCAGGCTCTGGGAAGTTGATAATGACAACGCCAAAGGGGGGCGGAGCCTCATCGATGCACCGCGTTGGAAGCTGGTCGAACCGATGCTTGCATGGGATGAGCTGGTATTGCAGGAAAAAATCAGACAGTCATCACTTGCCGTGCATGGAATATTTGCCGTCGGTTTCGCCTTTCTTGCAAACCGGATTGTCAAGGCGCTCAAGAACAACGAAAGAACACTGCATGATGCCGCAGGTTTTTCTGATGGCCTTATGATCCAGAAAGTCTTGCAGGCTGGCAGAAAATCAGACAAACTTCACCGCTGGGTGAAAATTTAACTCAAGTCTGAAATATCCCGTCAGGAGCTCTTTTCCCACTCGGCAAAAAGTGTATTCAGCTCTTTGCAAAGAGAATGGTAATCATCAAGGATGTTGGCGTTTTCTTCCTTACTTTTTTTGTAGAAATCCTCTGTTGCCATAATGGTTTCAATCGACTCTTTCCTTTGTTCAAGTCGGTTGATTTTCTGTTCGATCTCATCGACTCTTTTCTTGTTCTTCCTTGATGCAGCGCTTTTCTTCGCCTGATCTTTTTCTTTTTCAGTTGTTTTTGATGCCGTACTCTGACTTTTCTGTTTAGCTGCGACCTCTTGCTGGCGCTCGGCTTCAATGGCCTTCTCGGCTTTTTCGAGATATTCAGCGTAGGTGCCAAGGTGGAGTTGCAATGATCCGTTTTTAATTTCAACAACCTTGTTTACAAGGCTGTCAAGGAAATAGCGATCATGGCTGACAATCAGCAGAGTGCCGTCATAGTATTCAAGGGAGTCGATCAACATCTCTTTTGAGCGCATGTCAAGATGATTGGTTGGTTCATCCATAATCAGCAGGTTTGAAGCCTGCAGCAGGATTTTTGCGAGAGAGACCCTTGATTTTTCTCCTCCGGAAAGTACTCGTATTTTTTTGTTGACAGCATCACCGCTGAAGAGAAAACAGCCAAGAATGTCCCGTACCTTTTTTTGGGCTTCTGATGAGGGAGCGGAATCCATCATCTCCAGGTAGATGCTTTTGTCGGGGGAGAGGTTTTCTGTCTGATGCTGTGCAAAGTAGTTCAGGGTAACATTGTGACCCATAGTCAGCTTGCCTTCAAAATCAATCTCTCCTGCCAGAATTTTACAGAAGGTCGTTTTCCCGGCACCATTCGAGCCGACTATAGCGATACGGTCACCGCGCATGACCTCCAGATCGATACCGTTCAGGACCTGTTTTTTTGTTCCATCGGGAAGAAGCCAGGCTTTTTTAACCCCTTCAAGGCGCATCACCTCCCTTCCGGAAGGATTTGCTTTAGGAAATCGGAAGGAGATTCGGGAGAGGTCCTCTTCTGGTGACTGAAGGGTTTTTTCCATTTTTTCCATCTGCCTGAGGCGGCTCTGTGCCTGCCTTGCTTTTGTGGCTTTATAGCGGAACCGGTCAACAAATGCTTTCAGCTCCTCCATTTTCTTCAGGTCGTTCTCATATTTGCCCATCATTAATTCATACCGTTCAGCCTTCTCCGTTTCATAGTAGGAGTAGTTCCCCTTGTATTCATTGATACGCTCGAAAGCTATTTCAAGCGTTTTTGTTGTGAGCTTGTCAAGAAAAAAGCGGTCGTGCGAGACAATGACATAGCTGTGCTCATAATTAAGAAGATAATTTTCAAGCCAGCGGAGTGAATCAATGTCAAGATGGTTTGTTGGCTCGTCAAGCAACAAAAGTGTTGGGTTCTGCAGGAGTAGCTTGGTGATATGAAGACGCATCTGCCATCCCCCTGAAAAAGCCTTGACTTTTTTATGAAAATCTATTTCACTGAACCCGAGTCCGGCAAGTACTTTTTCAGCATCAGACTGCATGGTATAGCCGCCGAGATGTTCAAACTCGTGCATCGCATCCGAAAAACGCTCGATAAGGAGGTGATAGGCTTCGCTTTCATAATCCTGTTCAGGCAAAGCCAGTTCATGTTCCATCCTGGTTATTTTTTCCGAGAGTTCGAACATTCGGGCGTTTGCCTGAAGAGCATATTGCAGGGCAGTTTTTTCCAGATCGGCCTCAAAAGAGATTTCTTGTGGGAGATAACCAATTGTGGTTTCTGCTGATTTGAGAAACTGCCCATTGGTAATGAGGGCGGAGTCGGTTGTTGGTCCGCTTATGAGGCGCAGGAGTGTTGTTTTTCCCGTTCCGTTAAGACCGACAAGACTGACATGGTCTTTATCTCCAATTCGGAATGAGGTATCGGTCAGGAGTTGTTTGGTTCCCACACTGAGGGAAAGGTTTCTGGCTTCGAGCATGATAAAAGGACTTGTAGAAATAATCGTCATCATTGAAATAATTCTGTAACATGGGGGAAAAGATACAATTTTTCATGAAAGCTTTATGAGATGAATAGGGGGGATTCCGTTTATTGTTGTTCGGGTACTCGAGCGGTAGGGTCGCATGCGGGTGATTTTTATAAAATTTTTTCATAAAGTGCAAGGTTGCATCGAAAAGAACGTCAAAATCGGGGTGAGATTTATTATAGGGTGAACTACTGTTATACGTCTTTTATCCAAACTGGATACTTCTTGAATGAGAGCAAAAACTTCTATTTTTCTGGCGCTGTTTACTGTTATTGCTGTTTTCCCGCTGCAGGCTGAAGAGTCTCTGACCTGGCAGCAGTGCGTCAGTGAGTCCCGGCAAGCGCATCCCGACCTTTCGTCCGCTCTTGCACTCGTGCGGCAGGCTGAAGCCGACAAGCGCATTACGGCAGGCTCGATGCTTCCACAGCTTGATCTTGGCGCAAGTATTCTGCGGAGCGGTACGACAGACAACGGTATTGCTGCCTCATCAGTTTTCTCTTATTCGCTTTTGGCAGAGCAGCTTCTCTATGATGGCCACAAAACATCGAATCAGGTGGCAAGCAATGAAGAGGCAATCAAGGCGGCCAAATACAATTACAGTGCTGTTTCTGCAAATGTCCGTTATCTCCTTCGTTCAGCATTTACCCAATTGCTTCTTGCGCAGGATCTTGTCGCCCTTACTGTTGAGATTGCCGAACGTCGACAAAAGAATGTGCGTCTGATAAATCTCTATTACCAGGGAGGAAAGGAGCATATCGGTTCACTTCATCAAGCCCAGGCTGATCTTGCCCAGGCTGAGTTTGAAGTTTCACAGGCTGAACGAGGGCTTGCGCTGGCCCAGACTAAACTTGCGTCCGCGCTTGGACGCGATATCCATACACCACTCAGGGTTCAGGGTGCCTACAGGGCTGGTGACCTGACCGCTGGAAAGCCGGATTTTTCCTTGCTGGCTAAAAATAATCCTCTCGTTCAGCAGTTTGATACCAAAACCATGGCAGCTCGCTATGCGCTTGATGTTGCCAAAAGTGCCTTTTCACCTCAGCTCTACCTGACCTCATCGGTTGGACGAAGTTCTCCCGATCGCTGGCCATTCAATGCGCTGGATTGGAGAGCGGGGCTTACTCTTTCGGTGCCGATCTATGAAGGAGGAAGCGGTCGAGAGAGGGTTTCCAAAGCAAAAGCTGTTCTGAGCCAACTGGATGCCCAGAAAAAAAGCGGTTATCTCCAGATTTTTGATACTCTTGAGCAAAACTGGAAGAATTTTCAGGATGCCAGGCGGATGGTTATTGTGCAAAAAAAACAGCTTGATGCGGCAATCGATCGCTCTGCCATTGCTAATGCCCAATATTCGAACGGCCTTGTTACCTTCAATGAATGGGTGATTATTGAAAACAATCTTGTTGGAGCTAAAAAGAATTTTCTTAATGCTGAAGCCAATCTGCTGATTGCTGAGGCTCAATGGATCCAGGTAAAAGGAGGAGGGCTTGATGATCAGCAGGAGTAAGCTTGTGTGGGGTATTGCGGGGGCGTTATTAGTGTCAGGGGTTGCATCGTTGTTTGTCTTCAGGGGAAACCGGGCAGCAGAACAACGTTTTGATGCAATTCGTCCTTCAAGAGGAACCATCAGTTCATCAGTATCGACAACCGGTGCGGTGGAACCCCAAAACCGTGTTAAAATCCAGTCTTCGGTTGGAGGCAGAATAGAGGAGATTCTCGTTGAAGAGGGGCAAATTGTCAAAAAAGGGGAGGTGCTTGCCATGCTGAGTTCGACTGAGCGTGCGGCGTTGCTCGATGCAGCCAAGCTTCAGGGGAAGAGTGAGCAGGAGTACTGGCAGAAGGTCTATAAAGAAACGGCGGTCATGGCACCGATGGAGGGTCAGGTCATTGTGCGTAGCGTTGATCCCGGACAAACGGTGACAGCGAGTGACTCACTATTTGTTCTTTCTGATCGTCTTATTGTCAAAGCTTATGTTGATGAAACTGATATCGGAAGGGTAAAGGCAGGGCAGAAGGCCGTCATTGGGCTTGATGCCTATCCTGAAATCAGGGTAAATGGAGTTGTTGGTCATATCTACTATGAGTCGCATTTGCAGAATAATGTCAACATCTATAATGTCGATGTTATTCCTGATCATATTCCTGATGTTTTCCGCTCAGGCATGAGTGCCAATATCAGGATTATTGTTCAGGAAAAGAGTGATGTGCTGCTGTTGCCGGTCGGAGCTGTTCAGAGAAAAAATGGCAAAAGCGTCGTACTGCAGAAAAACAACGAAACCGCCTCTGCTCCTCGCTACAGGCCGGTGCAGACCGGGTTACAGGATGATCGCAATATCGAGATCGTTGACGGCCTGACGGATACCTCTGTTGTTTTGCTTCCTGATACCACTTTTGTGTTGCCGAAAAACAATGGCGGTTCCAATCCCTTTACGCCACAACGGAGCAAGAAGAAACAATGAGCGCCATGCTTGAACTTGTTGATGTCCATCGGACATACCTTATTGGAGAAAGCACCGTGCAAGCGTTGAGAGGCGTGTCAGTGACGATTGAGCAGGGTGAGTTTGTTGCGATTATGGGGCCATCAGGATCAGGCAAATCTTCTCTGCTTCAGATTCTTGGCCTTCTTGATACTCCCGACAAGGGCGACTACCTGCTTTTTGGTCATAATGTTAATACGATGAAGGAAGATGAGCAGGCAGGACTTCGCAATACTGTTGCTGGCTTTGTCTTTCAGCAGTTTCATTTACTCAAGCGAATGAACATTGTCGATAATGTGCGTCTTCCTCATATCTACAGCGGCATCAAGGGGGATTTTCGCAAGGAGGCAATAGAACGCCTTACGCTGGTTGGACTTGAACATCGAATTGACCATACACCAAACCAGCTCTCGGGTGGCGAGCAGCAGCGTGTGGCCATTGCCAGGGCGCTCATCCGCGATCCGATGATTCTTTTTGCTGATGAACCGACCGGTAATCTCGATTCGAAAAATTCAACGGAAATCATGAAGATTCTCAAAGGACTTCATGAAGAGGGCAAAACCATCATTATGGTAACGCATGAAACCGAGATTGCAGCTTATGCAGGGCGTGTTATTACCATGCGGGATGGTGTCATCGTCTCAGATGAACGCAAAAGCGGGATGAAGCTTTTGGCGACAGTTGCTGGAGAGGTGAATTTTGACACCCAAGTTACAAAGAAGGTTTCGTTATGGCAGGATGGGCGGTTTAAAGGATTTATATTTCAGGCGATTCAGGCGATTCTGGCCAACAAGCTGCGCTCTTTTCTTTCTGTTCTCGGAATTTTTGTTGGGGTTGCATCAGTGATTGCCATGATGGCGCTTGGTGAGGGTGCAAAATCGGCAATGCAGGAACAACTGAAATCAATGGGTTCCAATATGCTCTCAATCAGGGGGGGATCAGCGAAGATAAGAGGTGCCGCTCAAGGGGCTGGAGCTGTTGCCCGCTTTACGTTTACAGATGTTGACGATATATCATCACTTCGCACGTTGGTGAAGAATGCAACCGGGGTGGTCAATGGAGGAGGACGGATTGTTTATGGGAATAAAAACTGGAGCACAAGTCTTACCGGTGCAGGGTTTGATTATGGCACCATGCGGGCGTCGCAGCCGTCTGTTGGCAGGTGGTTTACCCTGGATGAGATTCAGACAAGGGCAAAGGTTGCCATAGTTGGTGTGACGGTCGTCAAGGAACTTTTTGGTAACAGTAATCCCCTCGGCAAGACCATAAAAATCAACCGGATTAATTTCATGGTTATCGGAATCGCTCCGGCAAAAGGGTTTTCCGGGCCCCAGGATGAGGATGACGTGGTGATCATTCCTGTCACGACAGCCATGTACCGGGTGCTTGGAAAGGATTATCTCAGTGGAATTTTTGTTGAAGTCACTTCGCCCACCCTGATTGACCAGACTAAAAGCGCGATAAGCGAGCTTATTCGCAAACGGCATCGCTTGAAGGATGATGACGACACCTTCAATATCAGGGACATGACGGAAATTCAGCAGATGCTCAGCAGTACCACGCAGACCATGAGCCTTCTGCTGGGTTCGATTGCGGCGATCTCGCTTGTGGTTGGAGGAATTGGAATCATGAACATCATGTTGGTCTCAGTAACTGAACGGACCAGGGAGATTGGTTTACGCAAGGCAATAGGGGCAAGAAAAAGCGACATCATGCTTCAGTTTCTGGTCGAATCTGTCGGTATGACCATCAGCGGGGGTTTTATCGGGATACTCGCCGGGATTGGTATTTCCCTGGTACTCTCTTTTTTTGCCGGGTGGGCTGTCAAGACCTCACTTATTTCGGTGCTCCTTGCAACACTCTTTTCAGCCGTTACCGGTATCTTTTTCGGTCTTTGGCCTGCCAGGAAAGCAGCAGAGCTTAAGCCTGTTGAGGCCCTTCGTTACGAGTAGTGTGGGAAAAAGAAAAAATACCTTGCGCCAGCCTTGATGAGATAACATCACAATGAAATAACACAATACTCGGCAATTATTATTATGCGGAGTATTGTGTTATGTTTGCTGTCGTCTGAAGTGTCAGCTCAGGCTACCGCCAGTGCGTCATGCACCTTTTGTGCTGCATCGCGAAGTCCTTTGGCAGGGATGAGGTTCAACCCTGACTCATCAAGCATTTTTTGAGCTGCAGGTGCATTGGTTCCTTCAAGCCTGACAATGACGGGCAAATTAAGGCCAATCTTTTTTGCGGCTTCTATAATCCCCGCAGCGACACGGTCGCACCGGACAATGCCTCCAAAAATGTTGACAAGTATCGCTTTTACGTTTTTGTCGCTCAAAATAATTTTAAACCCTTCTTCCACCGTCTGGGGACTGGCTGTACCGCCGACATCAAGAAAGTTGGCAGGTTTTCCTCCAGCAAGCTGGATCATATCCATGGTGCCCATAGCCAGACCAGCGCCGTTGACCATACATCCAACATTACCGTCAAGGCGGACATAGTTGAGGTTGGATTTTGATGCTTCAACTTCCAATGGATCCTCTTCGTTGGTATCCCGTAATTCAAGAAACTTGTGGTGGCGGTAGAGTGCGTTGTCGTCGAAATTAATTTTTGCGTCCAGTGCCAGCACTTTTCCCTCTTTGGTGACGACCAGCGGATTTATTTCTGCGATGGCAGCATCAATTGATATATAGGTGTGGTACAGAGCGGTTATAAAGTGAACGGCGTTGCGGAACTGTTCTCCATGAAGTCCAAGGAAAAACGCCGCTTCTCGAGCCTGAAAACCCTGTATGCCAAAGAGAGGATCAATCTGGATTTTCAGAAGTCTCTCCGGGGTCTCTTCGGCAACTTTTTCAATCTCCATTCCACCCTCGGTCGAAACCATCAGAACATTTTTCGAGGTTGACCGGTCAAGAGTGACACCGACGTAAAACTCCTTTTCGATATTCATCCCCTCTTCGATCAGCAGTCTTCCAATTTCTTTGCCTTCCGGGCCAGTCTGGTGGGTAACCAGCGTGAGACCGATTAACTGCTGGGCGATATCAAAAGCCTCTTGAGGTGATTTCGCGAGTTTCACACCTCCAGCTTTGCCCCTGCCGCCAGCATGAATCTGTGCTTTTACAACAACAACCGGACAACAGAGTTCGTCAAAGAGCTCCTTGGCTGCCTGTTTTGCCTCTTCAGGTGAATAGGCCACAATTCCTTTTGGCACGGCAACCCCGAATTTTCTCAGGATATCCTTGCCTTGATATTCATGAATGTTCATTTTTTTTGGTCTTGGGTTACTGACTATACTTTGCCCATATAATGCTGCGAAAATATGGTTAGGGAACAGTTGTCATTATAACGAAAAATATTCTACGGGAAAACCTGTGACTGTCATATTTAGGGGTTACAAAAAAAATAAACAGTCAC
Organism: Chlorobiaceae bacterium; assembly: GCA_037141805.1. Classification (GTDB taxonomy): domain Bacteria; phylum Bacteroidota; class Chlorobiia; order Chlorobiales; family Chlorobiaceae; genus Chlorobium. The sequence continues at coordinate 17,211 of JBAXBW010000004.1, forward strand.
GATCAAAAACAGTTATGACAGTACTGAAAGCTTTTTATTAAAAAACAGCTTTACAATGAGAGCTTCTTTTTTGATTCAAGTGGTCTTGATGTATCTCTGGTTGGTGTTTTATTTAACAGATAATATTCTGGTAGCCAGGAAAGACTATTAATATAGTAGTCGTCAGGGGAGTTATAATAGAAGTCGTCTCCGTTTCTCCGAATACATTTGCGAAGGCGTTGCAGTATTATTGGAGCGAATGAAGAGCCTGCGACCTCAGTTGCAGCATAGGCTGCACTGTAGAAAAGCGCGTTTTCATAGCTTCTTGTTGTTGAATCCTTACAGCAATAGATGCTGACGTTGCGGCTGAATTTTTTTTCAAAAGATCCGGAAAACAAACGAAGTATGCTGAGAGCACGTTGGTCGTCATAGAGGTAATAATCAGCGGCTATTCTTAGTGGAACCCTTACAGCATCCCATCCATAGTCAGCAGGTTTTCCTGGTAGCGCTCTTATTGTTCCTTGTTTATCGATGGCAATCCAGTCTGGAATCAATTTTCCGGGAGACACAAGAAGGCGTCCAAGAAGGTCATACGTTGTATCGGAAAGTTGAATCCAGCGATTGTCAGCGCTGACCTCATAAAAGAGTTTGAAATGCGATGGAGCGTAGTATGACGGGTTCAGGGCAACTAATTCATCGGTTACGTTATTGCTTTTTGGCCATGGAAGAAGATAGAGTCGTCCATTTATTACTGCGGTTTCATGGTCAAGCACACTTTTTAGGACTGCCAGGGCAATTTCAAGATACTGTTTATCATGCCATGTACGATAAGCCAGTATAAGGCTGAATGCATAGTCGATATCGGCATCGGATGCTGCGGCTGTATCCGTGACCTGTCCATTTTCGAAATGCCATGCGAGCAAACGGTCACCATGCGATTTCTTGCGCGATAAAACAGTTTCAGTCCATAGCAGACAATTATCAAAGGTTTCCCGGTCATTCATGAGCACTGAGCGAAGCATGACGTAAGCTTCACCCTCGGAAACTGTATCGTTGTTGTTCGTTGGGCGAATAACCCGTCCTGATTTAATGAACGTCCTCCTGAAGTGCGACCAGGTACGCTGAGAAATCTCTTCAGGATTCCGGGCGAGTGTTGAACAACTGATTAACAAGAACGGCAGAACAGCAAGAAACAAGTGCCGAAAAAAAGCCGTGGTCATTTTTTGTTAAAATAAAAAATTCCACTAAGCATAAGACATTGAAACGCTGTCCAGAAAACATTGATCATAAGCACATAATTCCATCCGTGAAAAAGCCTGAACATACCCCAGAGCAGTGTCACGACAACCACACCCAATAAAAGCAACTGAGGCCAGATGTCCTTCAGGGGAACGTTCGTGGCGCCACCCTTTGGAGTTACCTGAAACCCTTTTTTATCCAGATTAAACAATCCAATTATTGTCGCACTTAAATATACGGGCATTGATAGAGCTGTCAGCATCTGAACGTAAAGCATATTGAGCCGTGAATACTTTTTCTTTTTCATACTTGAGTAAAAAATTACATTAGACAGTATGAAGAACGGCACAAAAGTCATTGAATAAGCCAATGGATCAATGTTATATGAGTTAATATTGAAAAAGATATAAAGTACCGGGCCAGCCATCAGGAACAAATAGGACCACCCGATGAAATAATAGGTTGTTGAGATGATGTATTCCAGCCACTGTATTGGCTTAAGGGCTTTAATATTTGTAAAAAACAAGATTACCAGTTTGCGGAATAACTGGGATGTACCAAGTGCCCAGCGATGCTGCTGTTTGAAGTAGGAGCCAAGATCCTCCGGTGCCATACCGAAAGTGTAGGCCTTGTACATGAACAGCGATTTCCAGCCGTTCGAGTGCAGTCTCAGTGATGTAGCAATATCCTCGGTAACGGTATCTTCGTCAAATCTGCCTACATCCTCAATCGCTTCGCGCCGAAATATTACATTGGTGCCGCAACAGAAAATTGCCTCATTCATTGATTTACCAAGACAGATGTACTCATAAAATATCGCCTGCTGGTTGTGGGCAGCCATTGCCACAGGACTGACATCTCCGTTGGAGTAAAACTGGGGTGTTTGCACAAAAGACAACCGATCATCGCCCTCCATAAAAGGAAGAAGTGTTGTAAGAAAGCCAGGCATAGGATTCTGGTCGGCATCAAAAATAGCAATATATTTTTCCGTAAGAATCTTCAGTACTTCATTAATCATGCCAGCCTTGGCCCCCCGGTTGCCAACGCGTGTAAAAAGTTCGGCTCCTAAAGCATTGGCAATTTCCCTTGATTCCTGTTTGTAACTTTCTATCGATGAGTCATCAAGCAGATAAACCTTTTTGTTGTCATAGGCCATGTTGATACAGGTCAAAAGAGTACTCTCAACAACTTCTCTGGGTTCATGTCGTGCTGGAACAAGAATTGCAATGGAAGCATCTTCGCCAGGCGTTCTCTGCGGGGGGCCTTTCCGCGGCATATCTTCGCGGAGGACATCTAAAAAAAAGAAAAATGAATGAAACAGAATAAACGTCTCTGCAAGAAAAAACATTGAGCTGAACACCTGCTCAAAGAATGTGAAGGGGGCTACCGCTATGTAATAGATGCGTACGAAAATATAGATAACAAGCACTAACAACAGTACTGTGACCTGAACTAAAAGCGATCGAGACAGTTTCTTATCTTGCATAAGTAAAAGAGCTAAGCTATTTGTGACTCTACAAAAACAACTTAAATTCAGCTTTCAAAAGTTTATCCTCGTATATAGATGAGGTGGTGTCCCACGTATATTGCGCATCCAGTGAAGTTGAAAACCGGTTACTCCAGTCATGGTGCAATCCGGCATGAATCTGGTGGGAGACATTTCCTTTAGGTTCAAGACTAAGGCGGAATGCGGCTGTGTAATAAGCTGTATTTGCACCCTGGAAACGCTCTTTATTGAGATAGTGCTGCCATTCGATACCAGCAGTATGGGTAGTGAACGATGAAGGAGTCCAGTAATCTGCGTTGCTTAATCTATTGGAACCGAACCCGTACTCTTGCAAGCGATAGGTAACGCTCAGGCGCTGAGGATCATAAAGAAGATTCGCCGTAATATCCATGCCGGCTGTTACACTGCTGTTACTATCGGAATAGTGATCAAGGGCATAATCAACTCCGGTACGCCATCTCCGGTATCCGTCGTAGACCAACCGCCCCTGCCAATGGTTGGTCTGGAGGTGGCTCTGAAGCGTCTTGAAATTTGTAATGACATCTTCTTTACGGAACGAAAGACTGAGGTGCAGATTGTCCAGAGGCTGGCTTTCGGTATCCAGGAAGCCTGTGCGACTATCTTTCAGGTAGCTTGGGTTATGGCGAAATCCGTAAGCTCCGCGCAGCAGAATATCCGGGAGATTACGGTACTCCAGTCCGAGCGTAATACCCTGGCTTTGTGGCGCTTTGGAAGTCGATTCGAAACTATAATATTTACTGTTAAGGTTCACAAAACCAGATAACCTGTCCTGAAATGGGTAAGAAACTGCGGTATAAAAACCAGTAAAAGTTACATCATTTTGCCGTCCGCCACTTTGAGCGCTGAAATATTCTGCACAACTGTTTACACTCACCATTGATGAGCTGATTTTTGCTTTTTGCCTTGCCAGGCCAGCCAGACGATGACCAGGTATCTCCCTGAGAAGATCATCATAGGTTTGAATCGCTTCTTTCCATCTGGCATTCTGTATGTAGAACTGGCCAAGATCAAACAATGCTTCCGGATGCTTCGGTTCTGCAACAAGCCATTCCTTGTATGCCCTTACGGCTGGTCGGTAAGTGTTGCTGTAATAGTTCTTTTTAGCATCAGCTTCCGCTTTTAGTGCTTTGTTCTGGGGGGATGCCCGAAGAGCCGAATCATAGAGTGAAAGAGAGGTGCGCTGGTCACCCATCCATCCAAGCACACGAGCCTTTTCCCGCGAATAGAGAGGATCAGGACTGGGTGATGCCAGCAACTTGTCGTAGTAAAGAAGGGCTGTAGAATAATTCCCCTGCCAGCTTGAAGCCCTTGCAATTGTCAGCATGGCATCCGGGTTATCAGGAGAAATCCGGAGAATTTCTTTATTGATCTTAATGGCTTCGGGATAGTCATGTTTTGCCATGGCGACCTCGGAGAGCCACAGAGAAACAGAAAGATCATCAGGTTTTTTGACAATTAACTCACGGTAAAGGGTAGCAGCCCGTCCGTAATCCTTCATGGCAAAAGATACATCGGCCGTTGTCTGAAGTACCTCCGTGTCTCCTGGATAAACTTTAGCAAGAACATCGAGCAGTTTGGCGCTTTCAGCTTGTTCTCCTGTCCCCATGAGTGCATGGACGAGATTGATTGCAGAGTTTTTTTGCAGTAATCCCTTTTTCCAAAGTTCACGGTAGCACACAACGGCTTTGGAATACTGCTTGCTCTTGTAAAGCATATCTGCATATTGGGACAGTATCAGATCGTTGCCTTTGCCTGAATTAATCACCGACTCATAGATATTCAAAGACTGCGCAAATCTTCCCGTCCAACCATAGCATCTTGCTGCATCGAGACTGAGTTGCGTGTCATTTGGAAGCAGTACGCGCAATCGTTCATATAATGGCAACGCCTTTTCCGCTTGGGCTACCTTTTCAAATATCTGAATAGCTATTCTCAAGACATCTTCATCGTTCGGAAAGAGTAAAACGATTTTGTTGGCAACTTCTTCCGCATTCTGGTTTTGACCCGAGGCGAGGCAGATATTTGCAAGATCAAGTGTTTCCTGCCGGTCAAGTTCACCAGCCTTGAATGCGTTCATCGAAATTTTATCCACGGAAGCACCGCTAACCACCACATCTGAATTTGGTGAAACAGCATAGCTCCTTGCAGGAGCAGCCATAATGACCATACCTGCAAGGACGATAGATATAATTCTACTTGATTTCATGATTTGGAGCATAAATTAAGGAGAAACCGACTCTATACATAATAGCATCTTGTATAGTCTAATTCGCTATTCTACTAGTAGCTTATAAAGCTTGGCCATTGTCTGCTGCAACCATTAGCGGTCTTATGTTTATGTACTATCATGGCAACGAAGCGTTTTCACCGTCACTGTTAACCACCACAATGTAAACATTAATAACAAGTAAAGAAAACCCCGGCTGAATCCTTATCAAACAAACCGTACCGTTACCAACATTGCTGTTGACGCTTCGGTCGGCCTTCAGGAGGATTTACAGACTTACAAACCACGCTCACCTCCCCGAAGCTTTTAAGATGATGAAAATAGTACCACTGGTTGATAAACGAAAGCACACTGACAATTACCGGTAATGAAGCTTGCATAGCCCGCAACTACACTTGTTTTAATATATAGGAAATGTTCAATAAATAAAAAACACAAAGCGTTTAATGCTTTACACTCATCTTATATTGTGCTGAACCGGTTGATATTTGTAACCCGATCCATACCACCTTCTAACAGTTTAATAAAAACGCCTGACTTCAATCTACCATTTATAACTCCAACACAAACATAACAAATACAGAAGCCTCTTCTTTTGCCGGTTTTCGAAAAGTTGTCCAATACACGTTCAAAGCTTGTTCAGTTCCAGAGCCATCATTGCCGCACTGATGGCTTTTACCACTGCGGGAGAAGAGATGGTAAGTTGTTGAGGATTACTGATTGACAATGATGGTGGTATGCCGAGTGGCTTCAGGGGACAGGATGTTTCTGCGCCAATCAGCAACATCATCGCCTTGTCGGCTCTTGTTCCCGTTACCTGCACCGGGGTTTGTCGGCAGATCGGGTTCTCCATCAGCTCTTTCATGGTGAAATATTCTGCCTCTTCATGATTTTTTACCTGATGGAAAGAGAGCTTTTCTATCTCTCCATGGTTGGATATGCTCAGGAGTACAGAGCTGTTTTCAAGTTCAAGAATAACCTGGGGCTCCTCCGTAAATTTTGACAGATGAATCAGTGGGAGATGTGCTGTACCCGCGAAGAGTATCTGGTGTTCATCAGACAAGTACTTTGCAACTTTTCTGCATGGTTCAACAGGGTAGAAGAGCAGAAGCTTGTTATTGTCTGTTGCATCATCATTGGCATACCTCGCGATGTCGCAACCATACTCATCGGGTCTGGTTAAAAAGTGCTCCGCCTCAATGAAACAATACTCTCGTGACTCCTCAGTGGTTGCATCTTCGGGAAAGCAGGCAGGCAGGGGCAGCAAGTTCTCCGTGCAGACACAGAGCGCAAGCTCCTTTTCCTTCCATGCGTTGCAGTAGCCTTTCAGCTTTGTCAGAAGACGATTTTGTTTGCCAGACGCAAGGCTCTGGAGGCCATGAGGCACCGTTTTACAGCCAGAGAGTGTGTATCCGTCACTGCCGGAGGTTTTAAGCCGGATAACAGCCGATTCGCTATGGTCGATGGTGCAGGCGATAATGCTCTTGCTCACTCTGTGATCCATTATTCGAGGGTAAAATACTTTTTGAGGAATTCGAGTTTTTTTTCGCCTACTCCCTTGACCTCAAGAAATTCCTGGAAGTCGTGCACTTTTCCCCCTTTTGCGGTTCTGAAGGTAATCAGTCGTTCGGCCATGACCGGCCCGACTCCGGGAATTTTCTGCAATTGCCCTTTACTCGCTTTATTGAAGGCGATGGTTCCATTAAAGAGCTTTTTTTCTGTCGAGCGGCGCACTCCTCTTTTTTCATTGGAAGAGCCTTCTTTTCCTGACGAAACTCCCTCCATGACATCCTCTTTAACCGTAGCCTGGGTCATAGAAGCGAGTGCAATCAGGCTGTCCACCTCCTCTTCACGGTAACGGGCGGTTTCAACTTTTTTGACGAGCATCTCTGCCCTCTCCACTGAACGGATATTTTTAAGAACTCCCCCAAGCACCAAAAATCCAAGCAGAGCCGAGACCAGCGTGATTTCAGCTTTGGTCAAACTGAGTTTGACCGCCAGTTTTTCGAAGAGCTTCATAAGAAGATCCGTTTAACCCTTGAAGAGACTCCACAGAGAATTTCATAGCTGATGGTGCCGATACTATCAGCAATATCTTCGGCTGAAGGTCCATCCCATCCAAAGAGAATTGCAGTATCTCCCTTTTTGACATTGTGCTGTGTGCCGAGGTCAACCATGATCTGGTCCATCGTTACTGTGCCGACCTGAGGGTAAGATTTTCCGTTAATCATTACTGTTGCCCGGCCAGAGAGAGATCTTGCATAACCGTCGGCGTATCCAACTGCTATCGTTGCAATAAAGCGCGCTTCCGGTGCCGTCCAGGTACGGTTGTAGCTGATGGTGGTTCCAGCCGTTACTGGTTTTATAAAAATCACTTTTGACTCGAACTGCATCACCGGCTTTACCGCAAGTCGGCAAGAGATGTTTTTTGCAGGATGATAACCGTACAGCAAGATGCCGGGTCTGACCATATCAAGCCAGGACTCCTCAGCCGAAAGAATTGCGCCGCTGTTGGCTGCGTGTTTGCAGACCGTTCGGCCTGAAGCATGTTCATATTCTGCTGTCAGCGTCTTGAATGCCGCAAGCTGTTGACGGGTGAAGCCTCCGGACGTTGCACTTTCTGCAAAGTGTGTGTAGATACCGGTAAGCTTGAGAAAGGGTGACTGGTCGATCTCCCTGAGGAGCTCCATAGCCATTGCCGGGAGAGAGCCGAGTCGCCCCATACCCGTATCGACTTTTACCTGAACAGCAAGCGTTTTATTATGCGCGGCTGCAATTTCCCTTGCAGCATGAAGCGTTTCGCTGTCGCAGAGCGTCATGTCAATCCCCTCTTTCAGGAAAAATTCAATATGAGAGGGCAGGGGTGACGAAAAGGCAAGAATCGTTGCCGATTTTTTCAGTGCGCCGCCGGTTTTCAACTCAAGAGCTTCCTGGATGTTTGCCACACCAAAATCGCAAATGCCTGAAGCTTCAAGCGCTCGTGCTACCTTATGGACGTTATGGCCATAACCATTTGCCTTGACGATACCCATGATACGGGTCTTCCCGTTAATTCTTTCCCGGATAAGGCATGTATTCCAAATAAGGTGCTCCAGAGAGACAAGAGCCTCGGTCATATTTTCTGCGGGAATCTTCCCTGTCGAAAAGCCTGCCTTGTTTTCGTCCATAACGCTCGTGCCGTGTTGCTGTTAAAAGGGTTGTTGCTTAAAAGATGATATGAACCGAGTTGAAACGTCAGTCAAAAAAAACATATTTTGTCCCTGATTTTCAAACACGAAATGCGCTTATTTCTCTGGTGTCATGAATTAATCAATTAATGTATATTTTCCGTTGAATGTGACGAGAGTTTCTTGTCACTTTAATTCATTTTTCTGTTACTTATCATGCCGAACCACGATATCTTCGGGCTTCCAGCAGAAACGCCTCTGGTTCTTGTCAAACAGATGACCCGCCATATCAAGCCAAAGGTTATGGCTAAACTTGAGTACATGAATCCTGCATGGTCGCACTATTACCGGGTAGCTTGTGCCATCGTGAAGGATGCAGAAGAGCGGCACCAGATTCATCCGGGCATGACTCTTGTCGACTGGAGCTTTGGTAACAGCGGGATTGCTCTGGCAATGGCCAGTGTGAATCGGGGCTACAAGTTGCTTCTGGCTGTTCCCGATAAAATATCTCGCGAAAAACAGGATATGCTCAGGGCCATTGGTGCCGAACTGGTTATCACTCCTTCGGAGGCCTTGCCCGGAGAGCAACGCAGTTGCATGAATGTGGCCGAAAGTCTGGTAAAGAGCATTCCAAACGCCTTTTTTACCGGAATGTATGAGAATCCACTCAGCCTCAAGGTCCACAGTGATGCAACTGGCAGTGAGATTTTTCAACAGACTGACGGACGGGTTACCCATGTGTTTGTGCCTATGGGTTCCGGCGCGATGGTTTTCGGGATCGGTCGCTTTCTGAAAGCAAAGAATCCAGCCATTCGTATTGTCGGCGTCGAGTCGCAGGGTTCAATATATGCCGGTCTTTTCAAAGACGGAAAACCAGGGGCTTCTGCATTTTCAGAACTTGAAGAGATCGGTTCTCAACAGGCTTCCGTTTTTTGGGATCCATCGGTTATCGATGACGTGATGCAGGCAAGCGATTATGAGGCATTCAACTGTGGCAGGGAGCTCTTGCGGATGGAAGCTGTATTTGCGGGAGGCGCATCGGGCGCAGTGATGGCCGCAACGCTTCAGGCTTCTGCGGGATACAGTGAAAACGACTGTGTTGTTGCAGTGATGAATGATTTTGGGGGTTACTATCTCAGCAAGATGTATCGGGATGAGTGGATGCGGAAACGGGGCTTTTACCGGAAAGCGAAATCAGCTCTTGAGCAGATTACCGCAGAGGATATTCTCCAGTTGAAAGCGCGCCGGGATCTGATTTTTGCTTATCCGGAACATACGCTTGCTGAAGTGTTTGAAATGATGAAGCAGAACGATGTTTCCCAGCTTCCGATTGTTTCCTATAACGCTCCAATCGGGAGTATCAGCGAAAACAAGATTCTGTCCATACTGATTGAAAACGACGATGCGATGAATGCGAAGGTTGTTGGATTCATGGAAAAGCCATTTCCTGTCTGTACTCTGGATGCCACCATTTCTGAATTATCAGCAAAATTACAGCAAAACGCATCCGGCGTACTGATAAATATGTCGGATGGAAGGCTTCAACTGATTACAAAATCCGATCTTATTGATGCTCTAACCCATAAATAAGCGATATTGCGTTATGTGGTTGTTTTTTTTGCGGGATTTACTATAATGAAGCAAGTTGAGGACATCCTTTTTTTCCGGGCAACATGTGTCGTATATCGCGCCATGAAGCTGGAGAAAAACAGTGAAGATCCTGACGACTTTGAGCCGAGTTAACAACCAGCCCATATTATATGAAGGTAGAGTCCAAAAAAAGGCAGTTTATTTTGGAGGGTAAGATCAAGGCTTGCTTCTGTGAAGGATGCGGTCAGATTACTGAAAAAGTGTTTGTCGGTGACTGGATCCCGAGTGATAAGCCGAAATATGACGATTTTTTGACTTCAGCTCCGGTAAAAAAGCATAAAGAGGGCAAGAATGGTGCGGTTAACGTTCCCCCGGCGGCTGAAAATCAGTATTGGATTCGTTGTTCCCAGTGTCATCAGGTATACCTCCTCAAGGAGTGGCAGATACAGATTGACCGGGAAGTCAGTCCTGGTGAGCTGAATGCTGAAGAGTGTCAGGTCTATTCTCCCCATGGTATTTATGCGAAAGGCGATGCACTTTATCATCAGGCTCTTGGCGAAGTTGGGGTGGTCAGGGAAAAACAGGCGACGGGTAGTGGCGCCTTTATTATTATCGTGGAGTTCAGTAAAAGTGGCAGAAAACAGCTTCTCGAAAACGTGCAGATAAATGCTGTAAATGGAAAAAATTCGGAAAGCGTTACTGATATTATTAAACTTAAACTAAGACGTTAAGTCTGAAGATTGTTGATCTTTTAAAAGGGGGTGAATTTACCTTGGTCAGTGTGCAGATAAATGATAATGAATCAATCGACAAGATGCTGAAGCGCTTCAAGAAAAAATATGAGCGTGCAGGCATTTTAAAGGAGTTTCGTGCAAACGCATACTTTGTTAAACCTTCAGTGGATGGTCGTTTAAAGCGCTCGAGGAGCAGACGCCGGGCTCAGCGGGCAAACGAAGAACGCAATTCATGATCGGTTTGATACACAACGTTACACAAGGCAGCTCCTTCAGGGGAGTTGCTTTTTTTTTGTCAACACCAATCCATTGACTCATGAGAGTTTTCAAGGGTGACGTTACAGCCTTGCCGCCGGACAAGTCGATATCCCATCGCGCAGCCCTTATTGGCGCCTTGTCGGAAGGCACAACTGAGATAACAAACTTTTCCAGAGGATTTGACAATCAATCAACCCTCGGAGTCCTGAAAGATACAGGGATAAGGCTTCGGCAGGAAGAGGTTGCAGGTGCCTATGGCCGTCGCATCCGGCGGGTAGTTATAGAATCACAAGGATTATGGAGCTTTCAGCCACCATCAGCTCCGCTAATGTGCAACAATTCGGGCAGCACCATGCGTATGCTTGCAGGCATTCTTGCGGCCCAGCCCTTTTCGAGCGAGTTGATCGGCGATACCTCCCTGATGAAACGCCCCATGAAAAGACTTGCCGATCCGTTGCGCCTTATGGGTGCCAACATTGAGCTTTCCGCTGCCGGAACCGCACCAATTCTGATCAAGGGAACAAAAGAACTCCAGGCGATTGAGTATCGGCTGCCGGTTCCTTCAGCGCAGGTGAAGTCACTGGTGGCGTTTGCCGCCCTTCATGCTGAAGGTGAAACCAGAATAATCGAACCAGTACTTTCACGTGACCATACCGAAGTGATGCTTGGGCTTGAGAGCATCGAATGCAACGGTGAAAGGGTTATTGTGGTGCCAGGCAGAAAAGCGGTTGCCGCAAAGCCCTTTTTTATTCCAGCCGACCCCTCTGCGGCATGTTTTCTTGTTGCGCTTGGCCTGCTTGCCCGCGGTTCAGAAATCATCATCCGGGATGTCTGTCTTAACCCGACAAGGGCAGCATATCTCGGTATTCTTTCAGAAGCCGGAGCCGGGTTATCGATAGAAAACCACCGGGTGATTGGTGGTGAAACCATCGGCGATATTCTTGTGCAGAACAACTCGGGGATCGAACCTCTCGCTATCAGCGATCCGCAGCTTGTTGCCTTTATCATTGATGAAATACCGATGCTTGCCGTGCTTTCAGCCTTTGCGACAGGCCGGTTTGAACTGCATAACGCCGCAGAACTGAGAACCAAAGAGAGCGACCGGATTGACGCACTCGTCGTTAACCTTCAGCGCCTTGGTTATGAGTGCGAACAATATCCGGATGGTTTTGTGGTTAAAGGGCGCAAGATGACCCCTTCAACCACCGTCGTGGTAGACAGTTTTGACGATCACAGGATTGCCATGAGCTTTGCCATTGCCAGCAAGGCAACAGGATGCGTAATTGACATTACTGATATCGATGTGGTTGGCGTCTCGTTCCCTGACTTTTTTGAACTGCTTGATAGTCTGGAAGTGTGACAAGATGAGCCACCAGTGCGCGATTGAATGCTTCAGGCTGCTCCATGTTCGAAATATGCCCGGCTCCCAACAGCAACCGGAGCTGTGAACCCGGTATGCGGGTATGAATGCTTTCAGCCGTATCCTTCGTGGTGACCTTGTCCTCCTCTCCGTTAAGTACCAGTACAGGGCAATCAATGGCGGAGAGGAGTGACGTTGCATCGGAACGCGTCATGATTGCCCGCATTGCTCCGTTAATGACCGCTGGAGACTGTGTTATGATCATGGCTTCAGCCTGTGCTGCCAATTCTGGCCTCGAGGTGTAGGTGTTGTCGGTAAAGTAGTTCGGTATCATGCGTCCCGCAGCCTCCCCGGCACCCTTTCTTTCGACTGCGCTGATGAAGTCCTCTCTTGCCGATCGGGCAGCCGGAGCATCAGCTTCAGCACGGGTGTCGCACAGCACCAGCGATGCCGTTCTGCCGGGATAGAGCAGGTAAAATTCAAACGCCTGATATCCACCCATTGAAAGGCCGACAACCGTTGCTCTCTCCACCTTCAGTGAATCCAGAAGAGATGCCAGTTCATGAGCATAATCGGTAAACGTCCATTCCTCTTTTTCCGCAGATCCATCAATACCAAAAGAGTTCGGTGCTATGACGGTATATCCTGCCTTGCCGAGTGCCCCAATCTGAGGCTGCCACATAGCGGCCGAGAGCGGAAAAGCATGCAAAAACAGGATGGCATGTTTTTCCACGCTATTCTTGGCTGTGTTCGCCTGGAGGTATGTCAGCATCAATCAGTTTTCCTTGGGTTTCGGATACCCTTTGATATCGCGGATAATATTGTTTGCCTCGTTCAGAATTTTTTTTGCTTCATCACGGGCGGTGTTGATGATCTCCTGAGATCGGGTTTTGGCCTCGTTGCTGTAAACTCCGTCATGCTCACTGCTCTCGTAAAAGTCGTTGGCCTTGTCGAGCATACTCTTGACCTTGCCAGAAATAATCTGCTGAGTCTCTCTTCCCTTGTAAGGCGCAAAAAGTAATCCCATAACAGTTCCTACTGCTGCGCCCAGCGCGGCTCCAAAAAAGAGCCCCTTGTAAAACTTGTCCTGTTGTTGTTCCATAGGTGCAATGATGTTTTTGTTCACTTAATATAAGGATAAAGTGCGGAATGCTATAAGCGCAATCGGAAATCATGGGTTTATTTGAGACCACCTTCGATTGAAAAAACGTGTACAGTGGCGCGCCACTGTGTTGAAATCCGATAAAACTTTAGAAATAACAAAAAAAGAAGTATAATTATTCTCATAAGTCTATGTTGCACAAAAATCAGTGATCAGTTCATATTGCAAGCACAAATTATAATTGATAAAGGAATTGAAGCCATGAGTTTACAAGGATTTGACGAAACCTATTATCTTGGCGTAAAGCTGAAAAGCTTGCAGTCGCAGTCAAGTGAATGGGTAGGCAAGACGATTGCCGAGCTTCAGGTTGCACTTACCCATGCAGGATTTACCCCTGAATCCCATTACATGACATGGGGGTATCAGGAAAATCTGTCTCCTAATGCCTATTTTAATGCTGCTGAATATTCGCGTGCTAAAGCAACACTACTTTATAATGACGCTCTGCTTACGCACAAGAATACTTATGCCTCGATTGAAGACGCAGAGGCTGCATTCAAGGCTGCGTGGAGTGGTGATGTGTACCAGCACTATCTCCAGTATGGTGCCGCAGAAGGTCTCAATCCTTCAAATTCATTTGATGAATCTGCCTATTATTCCGCGAAGCTCGCGTTGTTGCAGGCGGATATCGCGACAAAAGCTGAGTGGGGTACCAAAACTGTTGCCGATCTTCAAGCGGTGTTCAAGAGCTATGGATTCACTGCCCTTACTCATTACGAAGCCTATGGTAAAGCTGAGGGTATTGTGCCAACTCCTGTACCGCCAGGAAAGATGGTAACGGTAGACGGAGGAGTTGGTTATACGTACACGCTCACTGAAAGCCTTGTTGGTGGTCACGAAGCCGTTGCTGGTGAGACGGTTGTGTACTGGGGCTACAATCCCCACGATAATGCTGGCTCACATGGCGCTGCTGCAGATGGCGGTATTCCTGTTTCGGAACTGGTCAAATTCCTGACCACTATCACGGGTCTGGATATTAAAGAACTTGGACTGATTGATGCAAACGGCTCTGATCCGTTCCAGAATGTTACCAGTCTCTCACTCAGCAATCCACTGACCACTGATGCCAACGCTACTGCCTCTGATACTGCTTTAGCGACGAATACGTTGACCATCAGTTTTGCTGATGGTACCATCCTGAATGCTAAGGCCAGGCTGGGTGAAGAATACTTCGCTTTCCTGAATAATCTTTTGTTCGACAAGGATGGCAACAGCCGCCTGTATGAAGTGAAAGTGGGTGGTACTGATGCGACTGAGGCCTCTCTGCAGCCCATCAAGCTGACACCATTTATAAACAATGGGGGAACTCTGGAGAAAGGGTACACCTCTGCAGGAAATGACACTATCGTGGCGGGTCGTCTTGAGCTGCTGGATCAGGCTTACATTGACGGCGGTCCTGGCTACAATATTTTGGAAATCGATGCCAAGGGGACGTACGCCCAACCAGCAGAATTGCTGAACATTCAGGAAGTTCGTATCAATGAGCTGCCGAATTTTTACACCACTTCTCCTGATCAAGACAGTTGGATCGACCTGAGCAGAGCCACCTCCATCGAGAAACTGGTCGTGAGTGACGGGTCTAATGATACGTCTGCTGGCGGTAGTGGTGAACTGCACATCGTCGGTGTTCGCAATGGAGCAACCTTGCGTTTGGAGGGCGGGTTCAACAGTGGTTCAACGACCATTCAGTATGGCCAGGGT
>JBAXBW010000005.1:0-31703 GCA_037141805.1 Chlorobiaceae bacterium
TTTCCCCTGATTATTGCTGTTCGGAAATACATTTTTGAGCTTGGCGGAGGGCTTGACTATTATATCAAACTGTTTGATTCGCAACTCCTTTTTCATGACAGCCTCGACTATCATCTCATGATTTTCGGGTTTGTTGTCGCGCTTGCCATTCTTTACACGCACCGGGCCAATATCAGACGACTGATTTCGGGTACGGAGAGCCGTGTGAGCTTTGGAAAGCATTCGTAAGGCCGTGACATCCTTATGAATATTGCCGTACTGGGGGCTGGAAGCTGGGGAACAACTCTTGCGGTACTTCTTGCCAAAAAGGGTTATGAGGTTCGTTTGTGGGCCCACCGTCCTGAATTTGCCGCAAAGCTTGAAGCTGAACGCGAGAACCGCCGCTACCTCAAGGGAGTTCATTTCCCTGATACGTTGCTGGTTGTTGCCCGTTTGCGTGATCTTGTTGCATGGTCTCAGATGATTGTTACAGCAGTACCCTCCCAGGCCCTCCGTGAAACACTTCTCGGTTTCACCGATATTCCGCTCGACGGAAAAATCGTGGTTAATGTTGCCAAGGGGATTGAGATTGGAACAGGAAAGCGCATGTCCGAATTGCTGCTTGAAGTGCTTCCGGGCCTGCGTGCCTCACAGGTCGTCGCACTCTATGGTCCAAGCCATGCCGAAGAGGTTTCAAAAGAGCAGCCTACCACCGTTGTTGCCTCCTCCCCTTCGCTTGCTACCGCAAAAAAAGTCCAGGAGATTTTTCATACCAGCATGTTCCGCGTCTATGTCAATACCGATATTATCGGGGTTGAAATCGCGGGTTCGGTAAAAAACATTATTGCTATTGCCGCTGGCATTTCGGATGGTATAGGATTTGGTGATAACGCCAAAGCCGCCATCATTACCCGTGGACTTGCTGAAATATCAAGACTCTGCATCAAACTTGGGGGCGAGGCGGTCACCATTTCAGGGCTTGCAGGGATTGGTGATTTGGTCGTAACTTGTTTAAGCCGCCATAGCCGAAACCGCTCCGTTGGCGAGGAGATTGGCCGTGGCCGTTCGCTCGACGAGGTGATCAGCTCCATGAACATGGTAGCCGAAGGCGTTCACACCTCCAGAGCGGTTTATGAACTGAGTAAGGCCGCAGGCGTTGAAATGCCTATTACAAAAGCGGTCTACGAGATGCTTTTCGACGCCAAGCCTGTGCAGCAGGCAATATTAGAGCTGATGACGCGCGACCCGAAGCAGGAGAGGGATTAACCCTCGTTACTGGTGCTTTTTTGGAAAGTCGTACCAGACCAGCTTGCCGGTGTCAGCATCGGCATCACTCCAGGATTTTATATCCAGATCAATACGGGCAATCCCGCAAGTTGCCAGAGAGTCGATTCCACCTCCCGAAAGCAGGTTTGAAAATGCCGTCATGGTCGGATTATGCCCGAATAACATGGCTGTTGTGCAGTTGTCGGGGAGTTGCTGCGCTATTTTCAGCAGACGTCCAGCTCCTCCCTCATAGATTTCAATTCGCTTCTCGATCTGCTCTTTCGGGTAGCCGAGGATGTCGCAAAAGATCTCCGCAGTGGTGAGAGCCCGGCTTGCAGGGCTTGCAATGACAAGATCCGGCACAACACTCTTCTCCTCCAGAAGTTCAGCCATAAAATGCGCAGCTTTCAGGCCCACGTCGTTGAGAGTCCGGTCAAAATCGCCTGAATGTGCGCTGCCTGCTTTGGCGTGACGGACAAGATAGATGGTTTTCATGAGCGGTCGAGGTGATAACGTTGTTTGAGTTCCATAATCCGGCGCCAGGAGAGGTCAATTCGCTCTGGAGTGATGATATTTCTTGCAACCAGTGACTGGATGATCTCCGTTGCCTTTGAGGCAATGGCGGGGTCATACGCCGAGTTGTTTCCAAAAACAAGGATATCCACACCGCCGTTAATGGCCAGTTGGATGGCTGTTTCAAGGCCATATTGGTCGGTGATGGCTTTCATCTGCATGTCATCACTCAGGATGACTCCCTTGAAGCCGAGCATGCCCCTCAGCAGCCCGTCGAGGGTAGCTTTTGAGAGCGTTGCCGGGTAGAGTGAATCAAGTGTACCATTGAACACATGCGCGGTCATGATGGCATCACGATAATCCGAGGCGATCATGTCGCGGTAGGGATCCAGCTCTTTGTCTGACCAGCTTGTGGTAATGTCGGTAAAATCGCAGTGCGTGTCGCTCGTTGAGCTGCCGTGACCGGGGAAATGTTTCAGGGTGGGAATAATGCCTTCATCCCGGTATGTGCTGCAGACAAGGTTGATATTCCTGGTCACCACTGCGGGGTCAGAAGAGAAGCTTCTCGAAAGCTTGCCAATGACCGGGTTGTCAGGATTGGTGTTGAGATCTGCCACGGGCGCGAGATTCATGCCAATGTGCATGGCTTTCAGCGTTCGGGCAGTCTGCCGGGCGGCGGCCCGGGTGCTGTCGGGATTATTGAGCTGCCCAAGGTGTTCTGCCGACACGCTGGCAGGAAATCCTCTGGCCGGTTTGAGGCGGCTCACCTTTCCCCCCTCCTGATCGATGGCAATAAGGAGCGGGATGCCGGAAAGTTTCTGCAACTCGAGCGTCAGGCGGCAGAGCTGTTCCGAGCTGCTGATGTTTCTTGAAGGGGATTTCGAAGGAACGTCATAGTCAAAGAGCACAACCCCGCCGATATGACGCTCTGCAATATCTTCAGCTATCTCAGGAGCTTCGGCAACGCTGAGCCCCCGGAAGCCGATCATCAGCATCTGGCCGATTTTAACAGAGAGGCTGTCCGGCTCTGCTGCGTAACATGGCGCAGTCAGAAGCCAAAAAAGGAGCAGCACGATGCTGCTCAACAGTGATACCCTTTTCATGGGGCCTTCATAACAGTCAGTTCATCACCCGACATATCAACTGCTACTCCCTCACCCTCCTGGACTTTTCCGGAAAGAATGAGTTCTGAAATTTTGTTGGTGATCTTGCGCTGCATGACCCTTTTGAGTGGGCGTGCTCCGAAGGCCGGATCAAAACCAGCGTTGGAGAGCCATGTAATTGCCGCATCAGAAATGGTGAGGCTGATGCGCTGCCGCATTGCCGCAACCCTGATGTGGTCAAACTGAATCAAAACAATTTTCTTCAGATCTTCTCTGGTGAGCGGCGTAAAGAGGATAACCTCGTCAATCCGATTGAGAAACTCAGGCCGTACCTTTTGTTTCAGTAACTGGAAGAGCTTTTCCTGCAGGCCGGAAAGCACTGATTCACGGTTTTCCCCTTCCAGCCGTGCCATTTCAGACTGGATAAGCTGCGCGCCGATGTTGCTCGTCATGATGATGATGGTGTTTTTGAAGTTTACCGTCCGTCCTTTACTGTCGGTCAGACGGCCATCGTCAAGGATCTGCAGAAGGATATTGAACACATCCGGGTGCGCTTTCTCGATTTCGTCGAGCAACACAACTGAAAATGGCTTGCGCCTGACCGCTTCGGTAAGCTGTCCACCCTCCTCATAACCAACATAGCCAGGAGGGGCACCGACCAGGCGGCTGACGTTATGTGCTTCCATGTATTCGCTCATGTCGATGCGGATCATGGCCTCCTCATCATCAAAAAGATAGTCCGCAAGCGTGCGGGCCAGTTCGGTTTTTCCCACTCCGGTCGGTCCCAGAAAGATAAAGGAACCTATCGGTCGCTTGTCGTCGCCCATACCTGCCCGTGAGCGCTTGACCGCCTCGCTGACGGCACTGACTGCCTCTTCCTGTCCGATAACCCGTTTATGCAACTCCTCTTCGATAAGCAGGAGCTTCTGCCGCTCTGATTGCAGCATTTTGCTGAGAGGGATGCCGGTCCATTTTGAGACGATATCGGCAATGTCCTCCGCATCGATCTCCTCTTTCATGATCAAATCGCCGGAAGCTTTTTTTTCTTCTATTTTTTTGCGGTTCTCTTCCAGTTGCCGCTCAACGGCCACCGTTTTTCCATAGCGAATCTCCGCCACCTTGCCATAGTCACCCTGACGCTCAAACTCCTCGGCCTGCACCCGGAGTTGTTCAATCTGCGATTTCAGGTCTCGTGATGACTGTATTAACTCCTTTTCGCTCTCCCACTTGGCCTTTATGACAGTCTGTTCCTCAACAAGATTTGCGAGCTGTTTTTCTATCTCCTCCAACCGTTGTTTCGTATCAGCAATACCCATGGTTTTTAACCTTTGATTACGGAGTGTGAATAAGAAATATTGTTGTAAATTTAAGGCTTAAAACACGAATGCCATAACCGGAATTCACTTTAACCGATAAAAAGATAACGAATAACAACGTGCAAAAGTTCTTGATTGGTTCACTCTCAGTTCCCGATGACTCCTGTCCCCTGTTTATTGCAGGGCCTTGTGTGATCGAAAACCGGGCAATGGCGATGGAGACGGCCGAAGAGCTGCAGCGCATCAGCGAGCAGGAGGGGGTTTGTTTCATTTTCAAGGGATCGTACCGCAAAGCCAATCGCACCTCGGGCTCCTCTTTCACCGGGATTGGTGACATTGAGGCGCTCGAAGTGCTTGCCGAGATTCGCCAGAGATACAATATGCCGGTGATAACCGATGTGCATGAAACAAAAGATGTGACCCTTGCCGCCCGTTATGTTGATGTGTTGCAGATTCCGGCATTTCTTTGTCGCCAGACAGAGCTTCTTGTTGCCGCCGGAGAGAGCGGTCTGGCGGTCAACATCAAGAAAGGGCAGTTCATGGCTCCTGAGGATATGGTGCTTGCGGCAGCCAAGGTTGTCCGTACAGGCAACAGCCGCGTCATGCTTACCGAAAGGGGCTCAAGCTTTGGCTATCACAATCTCATTGTTGATTTTCGGGGGCTGGCAAAAATGGCTGAATCGGGATATCCTGTGCTTTATGATGCCACGCACAGTCTCCAGCTTCCCGGCGCCGGGCAGGGTATTTCCGGGGGCGAGCGCCAGTATGTGATGCCACTTGCCCGTGCCGCCGTGGCGGCCGGTGTTGATGGACTCTTTTTTGAGGTACATCCTCATCCATCAACAGCCCTCTCGGATGCCGCCACACAGGTCGCATTGGCTGATTTCAGGTTAATGGTCAAACAATTGCTCCACCTGTACCGGTGTGTGCACGCTCTTCAATCACTCTAAACATCATACACTCTTGGAAGGGTTTCAATATTTCGGGATGCAGCCTTCGCAGGCTGATCCATCATCAAGAATAGATCAGGCGCTCCAGGCCGTCCGGGCACTTGTTTTTCCGGTTGACGGAGTACTGAACGGCAGCAGGATCACCTTTGACTGCAATGGCGGGGAAATTTGTTCAATTTCCGTCAGGGATGCCGTCGCGATAAAGGAGGCGCTGAAACAGGGCGTGCTTGTTGCGGTTTTATCAGAACGGGATGCTGAAGGGTACCGTCCCCTGCTTGAAGCGCTCGGGGTGCGTGATCTTTATCTCAACGGGGAGAATCTGCTCTATTCCTATGAAGCTTTCCTCCAGCGTCACGATCTTGTGGACGACGACTGTGCCTATATCGGCGATGATATTGGCGACATTGAGGTGCTTTCAAAAGTCGGCTTGCCCGCCGCAGCCATTGACGCCGCCGATTATCTCAGAAACCGGGTCGGCTATATTTCGGGGTATGAAGGCGGAAAGGGGTGTATCAGGGAGCTGATCGAGATGATTCTTCTCCGTCAGGGCAAATGGCCCTACTTTGAAAGAGCTGAAGAAGAGGTATAAATTCTGAAGTCTCTCACCCTTCTGCAAGGAAATCAGGGGTGAGGGCAGGGGTCAAGGCAGGGTTCATGAGCCTTGCCGTTTCTGCAAGTGAAAGCATACCGACAATATTGGTGCCGTGGTTCGGCTCAACATGCACATCTCCCCGGTACTCTGTTCCCGTTTCAAGAGCTTGTTCAAGCGCCGCTATTTTTCCAAGCAGGCTGTATACCGCAGATTGCGGTGTTGAGCAGGCGACTGGAGGATTAAGCTCTCCGTGCAGAAAGTAGCCTTCAGGCACCTGTTCGATGTCAGGATAATCATGCCAGTGGGTTATCGAGGCCCCCCGTCGGGCGAGATGGAAGGGGAAGCTTGATCCCGGCCTGATGGTCATCAGGATGCTTGCTGTCAGGGCATTACCCAGCGCATGAGCCAGAATAGTCAGCGTGTCGAAAGAGGGCTTGGCAACAGCGTCAGGCGAAAGCCCTGCCGGAGTTTTCATGTAGGCGCATCCCTTTCCTTCCCGTTGGATGAGCCCGATTTCCACAAGATCTTTTTTCGGGTCAAGATGATGTTTTTTGCACCCTGACCTTGTGGTGATAACGCTGATGTGCGGCACAGGAAGAAAAAAGCTCTTTTCATGCAGACGGATACGAAGAAGCCCGGCATCGTCGAAAGCGGCAGCGAGCGCGGGCTGCACGGTTACCGGCAACTGGCGGGCAAAAAAGCCATAGCTCATTCCGCTGCGCTGGTCGAGATATCGGGCGACTATTCGTTTGTAAAAGGCGCTGCGGTATTCGAGCCCCTCAGTTGATGTGTGCGTTAACAGAGATGCATTGCTGCTCCACAGGGCGCTGCACTGTAAAAAATCATCCGCAACCGCTTCAAACTCTGCCGTTCCGGTCTTCAGCTCTCCATGCTCAATGTCAAGCTCTTCAGCTTTTGGCGGGACAACCTGCGCCGTAAGTTTTGGTACCAGCGTGTCACGGACATCCTTTTGAGAAGGATACGGAGAATTAAACGTCACGACTCCGCCGTTCATGGTGCAGATGGTCCAGGAGTGGTCGGTTACAAAAATAAGGATATGAACCATATCGCGGGCCAGCCTGCCCACAATGGCATCCAGGCGCTCCTGGGGGAGTGATTCGTGGGTGAGCGGCGCCGCCTCGTCATAAATACCGACAATGATATTGTTGTAGAGGGTGGTCACTCGGTTGATCGCCAGCAGACTGTCGGGAAAATAACCCGGCGCAAGAATAACCGTTCCCGGCAGAAACCGTCCGTCATCTCCGGATGCCTGCCCTTCTGAAAAAACCTTTATCCCGAGCGACTGCATTGCCTTGACAAGAGCATCGCAAAACTGCTCCAGCCGAAAGGAGAGAAGAGGCGCCGGATAGATGACCGGCTTCATCCTGCGGCACATCTCATCGATGGACAGAGGAGTATCCAGAGGAATCCCGAGCAGGTCGTGGAGTGAGTCGGAACTGATACTGTTACTCATGAAAATGTTCTGGCAGAATTGTTCGGAAAGATAATCGGTCGGTTACTGGCCGAAATGATGTTCGCGGCCCCAAAGGAGTTTTGTGCGCAGAATTTCGCTGTAATTCCGGCTTTCATTGGCGACAAGATTGATAAGCACCGATGACTTTTTTACCGTGATGCACTCCTGGGGATTGAGCATTTTTTTAAGATTGCCGTCACAATTCATGGGGAAAAAGCCGTCCGGGGCATCGACCGACACCTCAATGATCTTTTCATCACTGATAACGATAGGTCGTACCGTCAGCATGTGCGGGCATATAGGGGTGATTACAAAGACGCTTGATTTTGGTGCGATGATCGGGCCTCCAGCAGACATGGAGTATGCGGTTGATCCGGTCGATGTTGCAATAATGATGCCGTCTGCCCGGTACGAACTGAGCAGCTCTCCGTCCAGCTTGATGATAAAGGTCGGAATACGGGGATAGGCCCCTTTTTCGATGACCACGTCATTGAGCGCTCTGAATTGATGCACCTCATTGTCGATACATACCGCAGCTTCAAGTTGCGAACGGGTATGAATAGTATTGGTTCCGTTCACGACCTGTTCGACAGCCGTGAACATTTCAGCCTGCGTAAACTCTGTGAGAAAACCAAGAAACCCGACATTGACACCGATAACCGGTTTGGTGACGGCGTAATGCGATGTAAAGAGCAGTGTTCCATCGCCGCCAAGTGAAATAAAGGCATCACACTGCTTGCTGAGTTCCTCAATCGGCGCTGAAGAGTCAATATGCAGTTTTTCTGCGGAGAGCGCTTCAAAAACATAGTCGATTTTCCGCTCGGCAAGCCATGCGGCAAGCTGGCGGGCAAGAACAAGTGCGTTCTCTCGTAAAACATTGACAACAATCGCAAATTTCATGACCGGTTCATCTCTTTAAGGGTTTGATAGAGCCGATTGGCTTCACTGAAGCGCGATTCAAGCTGTTGCAGCTCCCGTTGCCTTACTTTACTGGCAAGCAGGGATAGTTCTTTGGAAAAACAGTCAAGTTCTTCTGCAATGTTATCGCTGTTGGTGGCGATGATATCACGCCAGATCTCCCAGGAACTGCCAGCAAGCCTTGTAAGTGTTGCGAACCCTGGGCCGGAGGTACTGATCGACTCTCCGCAGTAGCCCATCAGCAGCGTTGAAAGCAGTTGGGGAAGATGGCTTATTCTGGCGATAACACGGTCATGCTTCTCCGGTGTCATCGAGAGTGTTGTACACCCTGCCGATTCAAGCAGCTTGACGAGAAAAATCCCTTTGTTGCTTTCAAGCAGCCCCTTGTCGTCACAGAGAATAACTTGCCGGTCATGCAGCAGCTCCTCATTGCTTTCCCGATAACCGTTCTGCTCCTTGCCTGCCATGGGGTGCATTCCGATAAAAGGGAGACCAAGCTCCCGGGCTTTTTGGGCAATGAGTGATTTGGTGCTTGAGACATCGCTCACCAGCGTTGAGGGAGACACGAACAGCTTTATCTCATCCAGAAGGGCAATATTGACCTCAACCGGGGCGGAGAGGATAATCAGCTCTGCGCTGTAAAGAGTTTTTTTATCTTCAATAAACCGGTCAAGCCCAAGTTCTTCGACGCACAGCCGGTCACTCTCGCTAAAGTTCGGATCAAATCCCTGAAAGAGAATTGAACTCTCTCGGGCAAGCGGTGAGCGCTTTAAGGCCCGCAAAAGGGACATGCCGATCAATCCGAGGCCGATAAATGAGATGCTGCTGATAGGTGAATCCACCGTCATGCCGTTCAATTTTGCTTGTTTGCGCGGCTTCCGGGGGCATCAATTGGCACATTCTCCTTGCAGAGTGGACACTCTTCCGGAGTATAGCTGATCACCTCCATTGAAAGCACTGAAAAATGGTTGTCGGCGAGTTTCACCCTGCCGTTGCTGCGGTCTACCACCGAGCCAACCCCGACAAGCGATGCTCCGGCACTCTTGATGAGCGCAATCACCTCGGCAACAGAGCCGCCAGTGGTTATCACATCCTCAATCACAAGAACCCGCTCATCGGGTTCAAGACTGAAGCCCCGGCGAATGCTCATCACTCCATCTTTCCGCTCAGCAAAAATGGTTTTGACTCCGAGCTGGCGGCCCACCTCCGTTCCAACCACAATTCCGCCAATAGCCGGAGAGATGACGGTCTCTACGCCGCTACCAGCAAAATGCTCGGCAATTCTTTTACAGACCGTCGTGAGGTGTTCAGGATGTTGCAGCACTTTGGCGCACTGAAAGTAGGTATTGCTGTGTCTGCCGGAAGTCAGCCTGAAATGACCATCAAGGAGGGCGCCGGTTGATTTAAAAACATCAAGCATTGCAGGAGTACTCATAAAAAAAGTGTTGTGGGTGAATGTGTTCACTCAATGATGGTAAAGATAAAGAAGCCGCTCCCAAAAGCTAAAGGAAAAACGATTCGAGACCAGTGAACAAAAAAGGACACGTTATTTTAAGCTACAAGTCTCGATAGACATCGCGCCGATGACGGATATACTGGATGACAATCTGCTTTTCCTCTGTTTCGACTTGATAGACAATGCGATAATCACCCACCCTAATCCGATAAAACAGCTCTCCTCCGGAAAGTTTTAGAGATTGCGGAGGAAATGGATCGGATGTTAGCCCCTCTATGCGCTGAAAAAGACGATCAACCATCGTCGCTGGTATTTTTCGTAAATCTTTTTCAACCGATGGCTTGAGGATGACGCTATACCTTCTCATGGAATTGTAATCTGCGTTTCATCTCTTCAAGCGTCAAAGGGGTTTCATCCCGACGAGAAGCAAGTATCGTCAGATCATGTAAATCCTCTAATAATTGCTGGTATTGTTTCAAGGATAACAGTACCCCTGTCTTTTTCCCTTGAGTATTTATAACATATTTCCCTTGTGGGATGGCTGATTCCATAGAGATACTCCCGTTTTATTGTATCCGTAGTGAGTGTTGAGTTATCGCTGACATACAGAAGTTGTATGTATCAATGTAGTAATAGTAACGCTTTTTTCTACCCGTTCCTGTCGCAACGTTCAAGATATTCGCTGAGCAGCACACATGCCGCTGCGCTGTCGAGTCGCCCTTTCTGCTGTCTTTTTTTTCTTGATCGTCCTGAGGCAATCAGAATCTGGCCTGCACTCTTCGACGAGTGATGCTCATCAACAGTTTCAATCTTCAGTTGCGGAAACTCTGCACGAAGCTCCTCAATAAATCGGTCAACCACTCCGGTCATGGCATTGCTCTCATCACCGTCACTCAGAGGATATCCAACAAGAACCAACGCAATATCATCCTGCTTCACCATTGCAGCAAGGACTCCGGAAAGCCCGGCCCGGTCAAAGGTACCGACCGGCTGGGCAAAAAGCCGGAGGGGATCGCTCTGGGCCAGACCAATGCGCTTTGTGCCATAGTCGATGGCAATCACCCTTTTTTGGGGTCTTATAACGTAATTTTTTGTATTCATCCAGTGAGTGCAGCAATACCATCAAGTATGTCGAATATCAACATTCAATGTACATCTTCCCGATGTTACGGTGTGCAGATTTTTTCCTGGCCTTATTATTCTTACATTTTGAAAAGGCAGGGATCATTTAATCAAACTCAGGGTATGAAGCCGCATTATTATTTCGTTGGGGCAACTCTTTCAATACTCCTTTCTATTTACCTCTTTCTTTTCGGTACGGGGGTAAATCATGAGCTGATTGCCATTTTTGTCGGGTTATGGGCGCCGACAATTGTCTGCGTTGGTATTTTTAACACCTTGCTCGGCATTCTTGATGAAATGTGTTGTGCACACAAGCGTATTGAGGATGCAACCAGCGGTCATGATCGTTAGGCTTATGCCTTCTGTTACAGACTGTTTCGGGAGTACCGCGTTATGAAACATGCCGGAGCTATAGCACTTGTGGGCGTGGGTGGATTTCTCGGTTCTGTGGCGCGCTATGTGGTGTCGTTGCTGCTCTCTCCTGTGGCGCCCTGGTTTCCCTTTGCCACCTTGACGGTCAATATCCTTGGCTGTTTTCTGATCGGATTCTTGAGTGAACTGGCAATCGCGACAACCCTTGTTTCTCCGGAAGCAAGGCTTTTTCTGGTCACCGGGTTCTGCGGGGGGTTTACCACCTTTTCATCCTATATGTTTGAGGATACCGCCCTTCTCAGGGATGGTCAGCTTTTTTATGCAGGGATTTATCTTGCCGGCAGTGTCGCCGGGGGATTTATAGCACTCTATACAGGAACACTTTTTGCTAAACTTTGGACATAACGGAGTCAATTATGGAATTACAGAGTTCAGAAATGTTGCGGATTTTTGTTGGTGAACAGGCCAGATACGGTCACCGGCCACTGTATGAAGAGATTGTCCGTGAAGCCCGGTTATACGAAATGGCTGGTGCCACGGTACTGAAAGGAGTGCTCTCCTACGGTCACGACATGCACATCAAGACCTCAAAAATCATGGAGTTGGGCACGAACCTTCCCATGGTTATTGAGCTTGTCGACTCTGCGGAAAAGATAGACGGGTTTCTGCCGATGGTTGAGCAGATGGTCAGGGATGCTTCAGCACGTGCGATGATTACCAGGGAACTGGTGCGCACGGGAATTATTGAATAACAAGCCCCGTAGGGGTGGCATATCGGTAGCGCAAAGCGCAAACTGCGGAATAACGAAAAAGGGAAGCCCTGAAGCTTCCCTTTTTTCATTGTTTCATATCCCGGCGGGTTATTTCCCGGACTCTACAAGAGCATTGTAGTTAGCCTTGATGGTTTTTTCCAGATCCGCATCGGTGTGCATTGAGCTTATGAACATCGCCTCAAACTGTGACGGGGCGAGGTAAATGCCCTGATCGAGCATGGAGTGGAAGTATTTGCCGTGTCTTTTGACATCAGCCGTGATTGCCGTCGAATAGTCAACCACCGGAGTTCCGGTAAAGAAGAGGCAGGACATGGAGCCGACACGGTTCTGTACGTAGTTCAGGCCGAGTTTCTTCAGGTTGTCACTGAAGCCCTCTTCAATGATCACAGCTTTCCGTTCGAGTTCCGGATAGGGATTCTCTTCAATCAGGATTTTCAGGGTTGCAAGACCAGCGGTCAGCGCCAGCGGGTTGCCTGAAAGAGTGCCTGCCTGGTAGACGTCGCCGAGAGGAGCAACACGCTCCATGATTTCGCGTTTGCCACCGAATGCTCCAACCGGAAGACCGCCGCCGATAATCTTGCCCATGGTGGTCAAGTCAGGTGTGACGCCGTAGAGACTCTGTGCTCCGCCGAGTGCCACGCGGAAACCGCACATCACTTCATCAAAAATCAGCACAATACCTTCCTGGTCGCAAAGGGTGCGAAGATCAGCGAGGAATCCGGGTTTTGCCGGAATAACGCCGGTATTTCCTGCAACAGGTTCAATGATAATAGCTGCAATATTACCCTTGTTCTCATTGACAAGCAGCTTTACCGACTCAATATCGTTGTAGGTTGCATTGAGCGTGTCCATCGCAGTACCTTTGGTGACGCCGGGGCTGTCAGGAGCGCCGAGGGTCAGGGCGCCAGAACCTGCCTTGATGAGGAAGCTGTCGCCATGGCCATGGTAGCAGCCTTCAAATTTGATGATTTTATCGCGCCCCGTGTAGCCGCGAGCAAGACGAACCGCCGACATGGTAGCTTCGGTACCGCTGTTGACCATACGCACCATTTCAAGCGAAGGAACGATTTTGCAGAGAAGTTCGGCAATTTCAATTTCCATCTCAATCGGGGTGCCGAAACTGGTGCCGATATTTTTCAGGGTATACTCAAGCGCTGCCGTGATTTTCGGGTGCATGCTGCCAAGAATGAACGGGCCCCACGAACCGACATAGTCAAGGTAACTGTTGCCATCAACGTCGGTCATGTATGCGCCCGACCCTTTGGCCATGTAGACTGGAGTTCCGCCAACAGATTTGAATGCTCGAACGGGAGAATTCACGCCGCCGGGAATAAACTTCTTTGCTTTTTCAAAGAGTTCAATTGATTTGGTGAGTTGAGGCATGTCGGACAATGCTGTTTAGGATTAAACAAGAGTTTACAAGAGTAAATAAAAAGTCTGCTCAAGATAGAAATACTCCAGAAGATATAAAACCCCTAAAAAATGGAGCCATCGCTATTGCTGAAGCATTTGAGAGACGATAACAAGGTTTTTGCGCGATCGGAGATGCTCCAGATGCACTCCACAGTACTCATGCAGCAGGTTGCAGATCATCTCAATATCGTCAGCATTGGCGTTGATGGAGATCCCTGCAGGATGACGTGTAGCAGCAAGAGTGTTCAACTGCATGGCAAGGCGCACCGGAATGAGTCGTTTTGTTGCCAAATTATCCACTGCTGCACCAGGCAGCGCCAGACCGCCAGGATTCATCACAAAATAAAGCTCTGTCAGTTGCATGGCTTTGATGGCAGGCACAAGCTCCTCCCCGCTGAAGACGCATCTCTGCAGGGAGGGCTGAAAGCCAAGCACCGAGACAAACCGCAAAAGAAACCAGGCGTAAAGCTGCTGAAAATTGAAACCGGTACGGTAGAGCTGCTCAAGGGTTTCTGCAAGCAGAGTGAAAAGCGGGAGACTTTTTTCGCCGTTTTCCGTACTCTTCCTGACAAGGTCAATGATCTGGTAGAGAACAGCAAAACGCTCCATATCCGGTTCGGGAACCATTGGGCTTAAAACAAGGTTTCCATCACTGACCAGTTGAATATCGCGACTGCTTTTTTTATAGAGGACAAGGTCGAGTACATTACCCGCGCTGAAAAGTCCCGAGAGCTTGTTTTTGGGGTTGCGTGCACCTTTGATGATAACCGACATTTTGCCGAACTCACGGGCATAGATTGAGCAGATCTTTGATTGGTCACGGTATTTTGTTTCCCGTAAAATGATGGCCCGGGTTTTGACGATCACGGCCTGAACTTTTATATGTTGCGAAATATAATTATATACAAAAACGTCGCACTGTGCGGCAAACTGAATTATAAAAGAGTAAAGAAATCGATTAATTAAGGAGAACAATAGAGATGCCGACCTATCAGTATCGATGCAATAACTGCGGAAATGAGCTTGAAATAGTCCAGAAAATGAGCGACGGTTCTCTGACCATCTGTCCGCAATGTGAACAAGAGACGTTTGAGCGGATCATCACGGCCGAAGGCGGATTTGTGCTGAAGGGATCAGGGTTTTATAAAACAGACTATGCCAAGGGTAAACCAGCAGCAGCACCTGCAGCTCCACCCTGTGCCACTGCGGCCTGTTCCGGCGGGACTTCTTGTCCAATGGCAAAATGAGAGCACCTCAGCTTGGCAGGATCGGCATATTGGCAGAGCTTATCGCGTCGCCTGATGCCATCATTGAAACACGAAACAGCCTTCCTCTCTCAAGGGAGGCTTTTCTGTTTATTGAACGGGTTCTCCTTTTCTCTCCAAGAAAATGTTGAAAGATTGATCTTCTTGTCCCCCCTGAAACTTTCGGGGTACTGTTTTCCCTCAACATTTCCCGTTACCTTTACCCTGCCGAGGATGCCATCCGTGAAAAACATGCGGATCATATCCCCGCTCGAATAGTTGATTCCCGAAGGTTTCCGGTTCTCATTGTAGAGGTGATAGAGGCTTTCGGCCTGACTGGTGAGTGTTATTCCTGTTATTTTCGATTTGTTGTTGAGCAGGATCACCATTTTCCTGCCGCTGAACTGGTCATAGACGAGTGGCGAAAGGGAGAGTGTATCCTGTGCTGCAAAAAAAGCATTGTTTATGACCTGTATTTCATCAACGTGTTTGCGTTTTCCGCCCCCGTCAGACTCTTTGAGATGCAGCAGGATAGTGTCGCCGCTGATCTGCTGATGCCCATGCCAGACAAGGACATCGTCGTAGAGCGAAATTTGGCTGCTTGCCTTATTGACCACAGCTCTTCGCGACTTGCCAGCAAGAGAGTTATCCACCATTCGCCCTCGGACGTTTCCGCTTAATTCACCGATCTCCCTGTCAGAGAAGTAGATCCCATGTTCCCCGTAGATTTCAACCGAATTGTCGGTCATAAAAACATTGCCGTCCAGCACGATTTTGTTCTCCTGTTCATAATCGGTGGCACGATCGCATCGCAACGTTATGGTGCCGTCGAGGAACACGACATTGCCGGTCACCATACGATAGTTCCCTGCTTTTGACTGGCCTCCTTCGATGGTATCGGCATGTTGGAGAATAATTTTCTTTTTTTCTGCCCGTAGTGTATTATGGTTCACAACCGGGAGCACGATCGCCTGAAGCATCGCTGTGCAGGCGGTCAAAAACATCAATGAAAAAAATCTTTGCATGGATAAAAGATAATGATTGGCGGTCTCCCGGAGATGGCGTTCCCCTAATGTAACAAAGCTTTGTTTTTACTGTGAAAAAATTACTGTTGACCGCTGGCGGCAAGCCTGCCACCCTTTTGCTTGCCCCCCTTTATGATGCACTGAAAAAAAACGGGAATTACAAACCGATAGTGATGCTTGCTGCACCGGAGGGTGTTGAACCAGTCAGCGAAGACCTCGCCGCCCGTTTTGGGCTTGGCGAAGTAAGTCATACCATCACGCTTCCAAAAGGTACTCCGGCTGAACAGCTTGCTTCGGTGATGACCGGTGCGGAAAAAATCATGATGAGCGAACAACCCGACCTTGTTCTGGTCTGCGGCTGCGACAATGCCGCGTTAGGGGCCGCCATTATCGCAGCAAAACTCGGTCTGTCCGTAGCTGCCGTTGATGCCGGGCTGCGGAGCTATGAGCGTTCAGACGCTGATGAGGTCAACCGTGTCGTCATTGATGCCATGGCCGACTTCCACTTTGTCAGCGAACACAGTGGGGAGTATAACCTGATCAATGAAGGTATCGCCGACGAAAAAGTCTTTTTTGCAGGCAACCTCATTGTCGACAGCCTTGTCGGCCTGATGGAACAGGCAAACGACCGTGTTGTATCCGTGGTACCTGACATCAAACCGAAAAAGTATGCGCTTCTTCTCCTGAACCCGGCGGGACGGTTCTCCGGGAAGGAAGAGCTTGAAATGATGCGTCGTCTTCTGGCAGAGATTTCCAGTGGCATAACGGTTGTCATGCCGCAGCACGGTATGAGTGATGCCTTCCGAGAAATAGAGGGAGTAAAAATAATCGAAATTCCTGCTCACACCTCACTGTTGAAGCTGCTCAGGGATTCCATGCTTCTGCTGACCGACATAGAAGAGATGCAGTCGGAAGCCACCGTCATGAATGTGCCCTGCCTCACCATCATGGAGAGTTCCTTCCGTCCCGCCACCATCGAAATTGGCACCAACGTGCTTGTTGGCCTTGATGAGGATGATATCAAAAGCCGCATTCACGATATCCTGCATCCCGGTTCGCATCAACACATCACAAGCCGCTCAAAAATCCCCGAAAAATGGGATGGAGCCGCTGCCGGGCGAATTGTTGCAGTGCTGGATCGGGTGCTTGGGGATTGAACAATGCCCTCCCATGATTGCTACGCTCGCTACTCTTATTTTGTGATAAATTTTCGGTAGTTTAGGCGAAGCAAAAAGTTATAGCAACCCATTATAACATGTCAAGAAGTGTGTGATGCGCAACTGAAACCCGTAAAGGCAAAAAAAGAAGAGGATGATAAACGAGAGGGCCATCTGTGTCAACTGCTCAACGTTGTGGTACGGGTACCCGGAAGTCAAGAACCGATGATCTTTTGCCGAAAAAGAACAGGAAATAGAGGTGTATTATTTTTTTATTAACCGCAAATTTCGTAACCTTATGGTGTATTGTTGTTGAGTGAAAAGGGTAATTCTGTGGGTTGTCCTTATATTTTTTTAGTCACTTTTCGCTATGCTTTGGAATGACGCTGATTCCGATACAGCCGTATTTCATTCGGCTGATGCTCCTTTGGTCCTGTTGAAATACTGGCAATCACTTCTGCTTGCTGGCTCGTGCCGTTCAATTGTCGGATGGTTGCTTGCAAGCCAATATAAGCAGCAATCTTTTCAATAACTTTTATGATATGGACATCCGGCTGGTTGGTTCGAGCAATATCAATGCAACCGGTAATGATGGCGACAATACCCTGATCAGCAACAGTGGCTCAAATGTTCTGGATGGTGGCGCTGGTACCGACACCACCTCGTTTGAGCTGTTCTGGAATCCGGTAGATGCGTCATTGGTCAGCAATATCGCAAGCGGTGATGGCTCAGATACGCTGATTTCGATTGAAAACCTGATTGGCTCCATCTATAATGATAACCTGAAAGGGAAATACGCCAATTTTTACTCCTTTTTTGCTTTGAAAAAGCAATATGTTTCTGCAGTGCATTAATAATTTTTGTACATTAGCGGTATAATCAGTTCTGATTTTGAATATATTTTTTTGTCGCTGCAACGGCGGTTCGGCGTATACTCCAAACACATTTCTTTGTCACTTTAACGTGAAAATTTTAAGAGGAGCCTTATGAATATCGAATCTGTTGTTATGTCCAATCGGGCTGTTTTGTATGGTACTGATTTGTTGGCTACTGTCAGACACCGGGTGATTCGCGAGCTGGTTATTGCTGATGCTGGCATAGATGATGCTGATGTGCTGTTTGGTCAGCTTCAGTCAGGAACTGATCTTTGGTGTGTTGATGCGGAAACGGATTTTTCCGGTATGCTTCATTCTGCCATTTCTTATGGTTATGAGCGCCTGCATTTTCTTGCGCATGGCCAGCCGGGTGGGATAACTTTTGCTGGCAAGGTGTGTGATGTTGAAGATTTTACTGCACTGTCAGGTGCGCAGGTCGGGCAGCCATCCATACACTTCTGGTCGTGCATGACGGGCGCCGGGTCGAAAGGGCGGGCATTCGTTCATCGTATAGCGGAGGCTTTTGGTACCGTGGTGACAGCCTTCACCGGTCTGGTTGGTGCAGGCAACAAGGGTGGCAGTTGGTTGCCTGATGTATTTTCAGGGGATGCAGGGCTTGTTGCGCCTCCCTTTGTCAATGCTTTGGCTTATGCGCATACATTGCCAGCTTCAGCGCTGAAACTGATATCGGTAGTTACCGATAGAGGTGTAGATGTTCAGGTGAGGTTGACAGCAGGTACTGTTATTGATAACGCGGATCTTGTTTTGAGTTATGACCCTGCGAAGGCAACCTATATGGGAGCGATTGGCAATCCTGCTTTAACAGGATGGACCTGGTTGTCTAATACTGATCCTGCATCCCCTGGCCATTTGCTTATAGATGGTTACAGCTTAACTTCTATAAACAGTACTTCTGATATTGTCCTGGCGAGAATCAGTTTCACGCTTCAACAGGGAAGCACGGAATTCGGAGCATCTTTGGCGAGTGAAACTGGACTTGGGCTCGGTGATTCGCATGTGGTATTAGGCACACTTCCGACACTGGATACCATCACCTTCTCATCGGTTCCGGTCTGGGAGACGTTTACACCACCAGGTGAATTGAGCTACGCCCCCGGAGCGACGATTGCTCTTGATTTTCCGGTTCATGCGACGGATCCGAATGGGGGTACCATAACCTACAAGGCTTCTGTGGGGCAGATGGTCGGCACAACATTTTTTGGCGTAGCCGGGGTTCCACAAATTCCGCTTACCTTGTCGAACGGCCATTTGACAGGCAGCACGACTGTGCCCCTGCAGGCTGTAGCGGGTAGCTATGTGTTGCGCTTGCTTGCTGATGACAACACTACGGATACCAATAACGGAGCTGCTCTTGATGTGCCGTTCTCTGTTACTTCTCCAGATATAAAGATTGATGTAAATGGTCTTCCTGCTTCGACTCCTGTTCGGGCAAGCTATGAGATGTTCATGGACTTCGTTCTTGATCCTTCACAGCAGAGTGTCTCGGGTTATCTGGCATCTTTTAAAGTTGATGAAGATAGTAATGGTAATCCCGTTTATGCCTATCTGACCGATACAAATAATGATGGCATGCCCGACCATGTTACTGATGGAAGCAGGACAGGTACCATAACATGGAATGCTGATGGTATTTGGTACACTCATCCAACTTCAGTTACCGGAATCGAAGACCATTACGGACGATTTGCCTACGATGCCACCGGAGATGGGGATGTTGTTGGTCTGTACGGTTTTGATTTGACGCCATATACTTTGGTGCCTGATACCAACAGCAGCGACAAGCTTGTATCTACCTTCAAGATATCGAGTACGGAGACGGGGAAACTGTACGATGACGATGGCAATGGCGTTATTGACAGAATGAAGAATGTTGAGACTTGGACCGATCAGTCAGGTCAATCTCATACTAATACAAACAATTATCAGTTAACCTGGACAGATGCAGTACACTGGACTGCGCATTATACAGAAGCGTGGACTTTTGGTTCGACTTACGATGATAATGGTCGCCCGGCAACGCTTTGGTTTGATGGTAGTGAGCATACTATTGCCTGGCAAACGAAGGGAAACGATAATATTGTTGCCACGGTCAATTTCAATACGCAGCAAAATGGTGTTACTGTGCCAGCCGTTTTGAGTTTGATAGATTCCAATGCCGATAATAAGCCGGACCAGGTGATGTACACCGATGGGACTGTTACGGAATATGCTAATCTTGTCGGGTGGACGTTTGATGCCAATAACCGACCAATAGCAGTAACTATTGTTATTACATCCGATACCAGCTCTAAGGATCTTTTCAGTGGAGTTGCTTTTGGCTCAAGCAGCAACCTGACAACAATTTTATTGCCATCGAGCAATGATGTTTCCAATATCACTTTAAACACCACCGGCCTTGTCGGTGGCACTCCTCTTCCAAATGAAAGCTACAACAAATTCCATTCAGGCACAGGCGTTCTTGCCACTGCTGGAGATAATGGTTTCAGCCTTAATCTGACGAACGACAACGACAACAATCCCCTTACTTTCAATGCAAGCTGGAGCTGGCTGAACTCTTCGGGACAAATCACTCAAACAAGCACTGGCGTGTTGACGTTCCAGGATACTGATACCACCAAAGCTGGCCCGGAGCAATGGAGTGGAACATTCAACAGGGTTGACACCGGAGTACTCGTTGCGGATGGTGCTGATGCTGATACTCTACCGGATGGTTTTGTGGTAGGGGATGATATGGGTAACGATGTCACTGTTCCGTTAGTGTGGCAGACAAAAGACACTAACAATGTTGTTGCCACCTTTACAGCAACAGTGAAGAACTCGAACAACTCCGATATTACCTTCAGCGGCGTGTTGAAAGACACCAACAGTGACACTAAACCAGATACCATAGCCGGAACATGGGGCTCCGAGACGTTTAATCTTCCTTTCAGTTTCACGGACACCAATAGTGATGGCACGCCTGATCATTGGAGAATGATTGAATCCCAAACACAATCAGGCCGTGTTCAGGTGGACGCATCGGGCAATCCTGCGGGGCTTTATTTGGCAAATAGTAATAATTCAGGCATAATCATTGACTTCAATGGCTCCCCTACAGGAACCCCAGCCAGCTATGAAGTATTCCAGGACTTTTATCAGTCAACTCCAACGCCGAGCTTGACTGGCTATCAGGCATCTTTTCAGAGCATATGGAAAGACGCTTTAGGTGTAAATGTAACATCTACATGGGGTGTATTTGATACAAATGGAGACGGTATTGGTGATAGTTATACTGAAACATATACGCACGCAGGCACTCAGACAAATAATTCAGGGACAATTATTTGGAATGCTAATGGCATAGTCTATAGTCACCAGACGGCTGGAGATATGGCGACTGCCCAAGACATATACGGACGACTTGCTTACGATGCACAGGGAGATGTGGTAGGTCTGTATGCCTTCCATTTGACACCATATACGTTGGTACCTGATACCAACAGCGGCGACAAGCTGGTATCAACCTTCACGATATCAAGTACCGATAAGGGGTATCTTTATGATGATGACAGCAATGGCGTTATTGACAGAATGAAGGATGTTGAGACTTGGACCGATCAGTCAGGTCAATCTCATACTAATACAAACAATTATCAGTTAACCTGGACAGATGCAGTACACTGGACTGCGCATTATACAGAAGCGTGGACTTTTGGTTCGACTTACGATGATAATGGTCGCCCGGCAACGCTTTGGTTTGATGGTAGTGAGCATACTATTGCCTGGCAAACGAAGGGAAACGATAATATTGTTGCCAC
This sequence comes from Chlorobiaceae bacterium, assembly GCA_037141805.1. Lineage (GTDB taxonomy): Bacteria > Bacteroidota > Chlorobiia > Chlorobiales > Chlorobiaceae > Chlorobium. The sequence continues at coordinate 21,367 of JBAXBW010000005.1, forward strand.
GGTCAATTTCAATACGCAGCAAAATGGTGTTACTGTGCCAGCCGTTTTGAGTTTGATAGATTCCAATGCCGATAATAAGCCGGACCAGGTGATGTACACCGATGGGACTGTTACGGAATATGCTAATCTTGTCGGGTGGACGTTTGATGCCAATAACCATCCAACAGGAGTAAATATAGTCGTTACATCCGATACCAGCTCGGAAGATCTGTTCAGTGGTATGGTGATTGGAACAAACAGCAACCCGACAACCATTTTGGTGCCGTCTTCCGATTATAATAACAATATCACCATTAACACCAGCGGCAGTGTCGATGGTACACCGCATACAGGAGAAGGTTACTACAAATTCGATTCCAGCACGGGTGCTGTTGCGCGAATCAATGATGAATATTTTTACCTCGATCTTTATTCTGACGGTGATAATAATCCGCTTACCTTTGAGGCAAACTGGAGCAGGCGTTTTAATTCAGGTGATGTCTGTGACACAAGTACAGGTGGACTAACATTTTTTGATACCGATACTTCCAGGCCTGGTCCGGAGCGATGGAGTGCAACATTTACGGTTGATAACGGATTGCTTCTTGCCGATGGTGCCGATACGGATACACTTCCTGACGGCTTTGTGGTTAATGATTATATGGACAATCGGGTCAATGTTCCGTTGGTGTGGCAACCAAAAGATGCAAACAACGTTATTGCGACTTTTTCTGTCCTTGCAAAAGATGAGAACAACAATGATCTCACTTACAGTGGTGTGTTAAAAGACTCCAATGGTGATAATCAACCGGACAACTTGACGGCAACTTTTGGAACCAGGACTATTAATGTTCCCTTCAGTTTCGCTGATACCAACAGTGATGGTCAACCAGACCATTGGATCATCCAAAGGTCTGAAACAGTCTCAGGTCGTGTTCAGGTTGACGCATCAGGCAATCCGGCGGGGTTGTATGTTACGTGGTACGTGCCCGATAAAGATACTCTGATAAACAATGAGCTGACCTTTAATCTTGGTATTACAGCCCCCCAGCTTGCTGCTTCAGGCTATGTTGTTGTAAAGTCTGCCAACTCTTATATGGGTATGAGCGGGGCAAATGTTCCGGTGTCTGCCCTGAGCGTTAATGGTTCCTGGCTTATTGTACCACTGTCGGGAACGGATGCGGTGACCGGTAATCCCTATTACTTGTATTCCTCTACCGATGCCGATTTGTTTGTCGAGGTTCCTGCAGGTACTGTTGCTGGTCAGACAGAGAATCTCTTCAAGGCTTGGGAAGTGGGGAGCATGAGTAGCAACAGCGGTTATGCGCTCTCGCCAATGAATGTGGTGCATACCAATAGCCCAGGCACAGAGGGTGCCGACTGGGTAACTGGAACATCCGGCAATGACAGTATTGCGGCTGGTGCTGGTGACGATATACTTCAATGGTCGGACGGCAATGATACGATAGATGCCGGACCTGGCTACGACAGGCAATATTTGCCGGTGACGACCATGATGTACACCATGAATCAGCTTGATGCGAATGGCGTGCTACATATCACGGCAGGTGGTGAATCCGTGACAGGCGGGATGGGTACCGATCTCTACCGGGTCAGCAAGTTCTCTGACACTTCGTACCAGATTCAGAAAGTGGATAGTGCTGGCACGGCTGTGACGCAGACGATGCAGTTAAGCAATGCAGAAGTACTCTCTGCGGGTCATAACCCGGTCTATCTTGAAGTGCAGTATAACACAGAGTATGGTTATGTCAATGGTACGCCGTGGGACGACACCATTGTTCTTGATACTGTCTCTGCGGTTACGCAGGGGTATGTGTGGGGTAATACCGGTAATGATGTGCTGGCAATGAAGCTTGCGCCAGTGTACAGCACTCTGGAAATCGTGAACAATGGTGCGGCTTATGTGCTGAAAGGCACGTTGGCGGGACAGTCAGGAACAGTTGTGGAGCTTGGGCAGCTCACGATGTCAGAGTATGGTGGCACAATTTATGGTGGCACAATGACGTTGGGCACGGGAGAGAATGCGAGGTCATTCTCTTTTTCAGCCATTGAGGCTTTCCGATTTGTCTCTGGTTCCGTGGTGTATGATTTTGCTCTTCCTGTTAATCATCCTCCAGTCGGGTATGTAGGCATAGATGGCAATCCACTACAGGGCGAAACGCTAGTGGTATCGGTTGATTTAAGGGATGGTGATTTTGAAAATAGCATAATTCCCTCTGACGCTATTCACTACCAATGGCAGGCAGATGGTACGAATATTGAAGATGAAACTGGTACTAAGCTTGTGTTGGGCGAAGCATTGGTTGATAAAACCATTACCGTAAATGTCAGCTATACCGATCCTCATGGTACTCAAGAAAGTGTATCAAGCTATGAATCACTGACAATTGTAAACGTCAATGATCCTCCAACTGGTGCTGTAACCATACAAGGGACAGCCGCTAAAGGGCAAACGCTTGCAGCAAATATCAGTACGCTTGCTGATGCAGACGGATTGGGCTATATCTCTTACCAATGGTATGCGGATACTCAAGAACTTTTGAACGCTACGCATAATACCTATACGCCAGGAGTGTCAGAAGTTGGTAAAAAGATTTCCGTAACAGCCAGCTACTGGGATGGTCATAATACGTGGGAAAGTGTAACGAGTGCGGCAACTTCTCCAGTCATTGATAATACCAATAATCCAGCATCAGGAACAGTGACCATAAGTGGTACAGCTACGCAAAACAAAACACTGATAGCCAACTTTAACATTGTTGATTTAGATGGGGTTAGCGGGAGTGTCTATGCGTATCAGTGGCAGGCAGATGGCGTTGCAATAACTGGTGCGACTAATAGAAATTATCAATTAAAAGAGGCGGAAGTTGGTAAAAAGCTTACCGTAACCGTAAGCTTCAACGATGATGCTGGTTATCATGAGAGCTTAACCAGTTCAGCAACTAGGGCGGTAGTAAATGTGAATGATCGCCCGGCAGGAACGGTAACCATTCACGGAACAGCAGCAGCGGAAGATCAAATACTTACCGCAGATATCAGTGCACTTACTGATGCCGATGGACTTGGAGCAATAAGCTATCAATGGCAGGCTGACGGTGGAAATATAGCTGGTGCGTCCGAAAGCTCTTATACGTTAACACAAGCAGAAGTTGGCGCAAAGATTACCGTTGTTGCAAGCTATACTGATGGGCATGGTACCTTTGAAAGCAAGTCAAGTGCCGCAACCGCAGCAGTTGCTAATGTGAACGATGCGCCAACTCTTTTAGCGGGCGAAACGCTCATTATTGGCAGCGCTGTAGTAGGCGAAGAGCTGTTCGTGAATAGCGGTGTGCTCTCTGATGAAGATGGTCCTGATGTCCTTCGCATCACGAGTTATCAATGGCAAGCGGATGGTACCAATATTAATGGAGCAAATGAAAGCTCCTATGTGTTAACATCAGCAGACGCAGGTAAAGCCATAACGGTTACCGTAACCTATACTGACGCTTTTAATAATCTGGAGCATTTTACAAGTGCAGCTACGGCAGCAGTTGTAACCAATGCTAATTTACAGAATGGTAGTGTAGCGATCAGCGGAAATCTTACGCAGGGCGAAACACTGACAGCAATTGTTACTGATGGCGATGGTTTTGGGACAATAACCTATCAATGGCGAGTAAACACAGGGAGTGCTGCAGCGCCAGAGTGGACGAACATAGCTGGTGCTACAGGCGCGACCTTGCTCCTGAAAGAAGCACAGGTAGGCAAGCAACTACAAGTATCAGCAAGCTATACCGATAATAACGGTACCATCGAAAGTCCTGATTCATCCACAACAACGGCTGTGGCTAACGTTAATGACACTCCTACAGGTAGCGTAACGATTAGTGGCACGGCAAAGCAGGGCGAAACGCTTATTGCAGGCAATACACTTGCAGACCTCGACGGCATTCCTGCTGGCGCAATAACCTATAAGTGGCAAGCGAATGGTTCTGATATCGCAGGTGCTGCAGGAGATCATTACACCCTGAAGCAGGCAGAAGTTGGTAAAACCATTACTGTTATTGCACACTATACCGATGGTCATGGATATGGAGAAAATGTACCAAGCGTGTCAACTGTAGCGGTAACAAATTTGAACGATGCGCCAACAGGCATTGTAAAAATTACTGGTGGCGGGCAGCAGGGCGAAATGCTTACAGCAAGCAATACCCTTGCTGATGCCGATGGTATGGGCACCGTAAGCTACCAGTGGCAAGCAAATGGCGTGAATATCAGTGGTGCAGAGAATGATTCCTATCAGCTTACACAAGCAGAAGTTGGTAAAGCTATTACCGTAACAGCAAGCTATACCGATGGTGGTGGTACTCTTGAAAGTGTACGAAGTGCGGCAACGAGTGCAATTCTCAATGTAAACGATCGCCCGACAGGTGGCGTAACAATTGATGGCACAGCAAAACAGGGGCAAAGGCTTACGGTAAATACCAGTGCGCTGTATGATGCCGATGGCATTCCTGATCAAGCATTATTGAATTATCAATGGCAGGCGGGCGGCTTGAATATTGATGGCGCAAATAGCGGCAGCTTCCTTTTAACACAAACGGAAGTTGGCAAAGCCATTACTGTAAAAGTTTTCTATATCGATCTTCAAGGTACATCTGAAAGTGTACGGAGCAGTGCTACAGGAAACGTCGCTAACGTGAATGATCTCCCGACAGGCACGGTAACCATTACAGGAACTCCAACACAGGGCGAAACACTGAGTGCAACCAACAACCTTGTCGATCGTGATGGACCACCTACTCTTGCAATAAGCTACCAATGGCAAGCCGATGGTGTTGATATTGCTGGAGCAGTTGATAGTTATTATGAATTAACACAGTCAGACGTTGGTAAGCGTATGGCTGTTGTTGCAAGCTATACTGATGCCTTTACTAAGGCAGAACATGTCAGCAGCATTGCAACTGCTGCTATTGCGAACATAAATGATGCTCCAACAGGCACCGTCACAATTAGCGGTAACGCTGCACAGGGAGGAATGTTAACAGCAAATACCACGACTCTTGTTGATGTTGACGGACTTGGAAGCTTCTCTTATCAATGGCAAGCTGGCGGCGTGAATATTACTGGGGCAACAAACAGCAGTTATACGTTGACAAACTCAGAAGTAGATAAACCAATTAAAGTCATTGTCTCCTATACTGATGGTTTTGGTAAAGCGGAAAGTGTTATGAGCAGTCAAACTCGATTGGTCAGGAATACGAACGATGCTCCAACGGGCAGTGTAACGATTACCGGAACACCAACACAAGGCGAAACACTGACCGCAAGCAATACCCTTGCGGATGTTGATGGTCTTGGCACTATAACCTATCAGTGGCAAGCGGATGGTGAAACTATTGATGGCGCAACAGAAGCAACCTGTCAGTTAACACAGGATGAAGTTGGTAAGAGAATAACTGTTGTTGCAAGCTATACTGATGGACAAGGAACACTCGAAAGTATTCTCAGTGCCGTAACAGCACTGGTTGCCAATGTGAACGATCCTCCAACTGGCAGTGTGACGGTTAGTGGTACGGCAACGCAAGGGCAAACGTTAATGGTAATGAACACGCTGGCGGATGCTGACGGCCTTGGCACTATCAGTTATCAGTGGACGGTTGCTGGCAGCAATATCAGTGGGGCATACGGAAGCAGCTTGACGTTAACAGAATCACACGTAGGTAAAAAAATTGCCGTTGTTGCAAGCTATACTGATGGGCAAGGTCATGCAGAAAGTGTAACCAGTAACAACACGGCAAAAGTTAAAAACCTGAATGACGCGCCACAAGGCGAAGTCACCATTTCAGGCGTGTTTAAGGTTGGTAAAACATTATCGGCCGATAACACCCTTACTGATGCCGATGGTTTAGGTGCCATAAGCTATCAGTGGAAAGCAAATGGCCAGGATATTGATGGCGCTACTGACCGTGAGTACACGTTAACGACAGCAGAGAAAGGTCAAACGATGAGTGTTGTTGCAAGCTATACCGATGGTCATGGAACCATAGAGAACGTCACCGGTTCAGCAACGACTCCCGTTAAAGCGGTTATTCGAGGATCTGCTCATGACGGATATCTTGTCAACGCTCTTGTCTGGATTGATGACAATAATAATGCCGTGCGTGATTGGACTGACTTGAACCATAACGGTATTTGGGATGAAGGTGAAGGCGAATCGTGGACGTTAACTGACAGCACTGGTCAGTATACTGGTTTAGAGGGTACAGGAGCTATTCGTATAATGGCAAATCTAAATGGTGGAACCATTGATATCTCCACGGGTAACGACTTTACAGGCAGTTTTGCTGCACCATCCGACGCTACGGTTATCAGTGCCTTAACAACACTTGTTGTTGCTGCAATTGACGGAACTACCAATGCTGCCGCAGCCGCTGCAAAAGTTAAAACAGCGCTTGCACTTGATGCGTCTGTAACCATAACCAGCTACGACCCTATAGCTGAAGCCTCAAAAACAACAACAAACGATGCAGCAAGGCTTGTGGCTATCAAAGCGCAGAGTGCCACGATTCAGGTAAACAACATTATGGATGTTGCTGTAAGTGTCGCACAAGCTGCAAGTGCAACGGCAAATACAGCTCAAGTTGTTGAACATGTTGCAGAATCATTGCTTGCACAGGCAGGTGCAGGCACAGTTAATCTTGCAAGCAGCGCTGTTATTGCAACGGCGATTACAGCAGGAATTCCATCAGGAGCAACACATGCTCCAAGTGCTGATGTTGTCAATGCTATTGCTACAGCTTTAGCATTGGCAAACAGTGACATTGCGCATACTGCTGACACCGCCACTGGTACCACCGCCTCCGCAGTTGCAGACATTACTGCTATTGTAGAGGCTCAAATTGTAGCACAAAATACTATTGTCCCCGACGCGTATGCCGCAGTCGCCGCTAATGACGCTGGAGTGGTAACAACGAACACCGCGAACTTTGATGCGCTGCTGACAGAGGCTTCCGGTCAAGTTGAAACCATATTTGTTAACCACCAGCCAACCGGAAACGTTACTATCAGCGGTGTCGTCATGCCGGGCGAAACGCTTACGGCAGCCAATTCACTGGTTGATGTTGAAGGTGTTGGCGCCATCAGTTATCAATGGCTGAGCAATGGTGCTCCAATCACCGCAGCAATCCATGAAACGTATGCGTTAACTGCTGCCGATATTGGTCACGCAATTACGGTAAAAGCAAGTTATACCGATGGTGCTGGACATCAAGAGATCGTGAATAGTGATCCCACAGCACTGCTTCCGGATGCTCCAACCAGTCTCTCTGATGTGGTAGTTGGTGCCGATCACCTTACCAACAATACAAAACCAACGGTAACCGTCGATTTAACTCATAAAGCGCTTGAAGTTGGTGAGATCATTCAAATTATTGATAGCAACCACAATAATGCTGTGGTAAGTAGCCACACTATAACTACTCAAGATCTTACGATATTGACAGCTCAAGACATTGATCTATTAGTTTCGTTAGTAGGGCTTATTGATGATACACATGCCTTAAAAGTGCAGTTGGTAGATAGTGCTGGTCATGCTGGGCTAGGCAGTAATAGCATTACGGCTATAACGGTAGATACTACCCTTCCAACCATCACTCATCCTGCTTATGCGTCAGGTGTCGTTACCGCGACGTTAGATGCAGCGCTTGAAACAGGCGACAAGCTCTATGGTTCTGTTGATAATGGGTCACACTGGAGCGACATTGCAGTTACTGGCACGGCTATCAACTGGAGCGGTTTAACGATTGCCAATGACTCTGTGGTTAAACTTAAGGTTACGGATACCGCTGGAAATGAAAGTATCACAACTGTGCCGATTCCAGTACCAGATCATTATACCCTGACCGTGGATACGAACTATTGGAATAACGATAAAGTAATGTCCGGAGTAACGGTAGAGACAGGTAGCTTAACTGATAATTTGGGAGCAGCGATATTTAACAATGTTCCGGATGGTACTAAAACGATAAATCCAGAATTGGCTTTTGCTTCAACAGATAAAACTGCCATTGGTTTATTAGATGCTGTTGGTATTCTCAAAAGTCTTGTTGGATTAATTACACTTAATTCATATCAACAAATTGCGGCTGATTATGATGGTTCGGGAAGCATCGGGTTGCTTGATGCTGTAGGTGTTTTGAAATATTTGGTTGGATTACCCGGTTCTACCCCTGCCTGGGTGTTTGTTGATCAAAACGATACATCACATACTCCGATTAGTTCGCTACCTGTTGAGGTAACACATGATACAACAGTAGAGCTAATAGGTGTATTACGTGGAGATGTGGATGGATCGTGGGCAAGTTTACATTGATGTAGTTGATATAGCAAATTTTCAATGTCTTTTTATCAAGACTTAACATTTAAGTAAAGGAGTAAAAATACTATGTCTGATTTTATTACGCTTGCTAATAAAAGTTATACTTACGATGTGGCGAATAATTTCACTGCAGTTCAATTCGAAGTGCATTTTTTATCAGGTCAAATAGGTGACTCTAAAATTACAGGAGCCAAAATTGATCTTATATATCAATACTCGAAGGTAATTAGTAGCGAGATCACGGTTCCAACATTTACTTATAGTGTTACTACACCGGTTCCTAAAAATTATACAAAAGATGTGTGGAGTAGTGTTACACCAAATTTAGATGGTAACACAGCCAATGGCAGTGTTATTGTTGCTCCCGATTTTACAAATGCGGTTTATAGCAATAATCCTATTATTGATTCAAGTGGAAACGTACTTACAATAACATTGTATGTTACCGGAAATGTAGATGGAAATAGTTTTCCGGTTTCTTTGGAAAGTAGAACTACTACTGGTGGTGATAATCGTGTTTCAAATGCAACCATTGAATATTTCCTTGATGGCGGAACCTACGTGGCACCACCAACCAGTTTAGCCGATGTTGTAGTGGATTTGATGAGTACCAGTGATAGCGGTACTTTGGATACTGATAATATCACCAATATTACCTTGCCAACGGTGACTGTTTATCTGACCGGTAAAACACTCATCGCAGGTCATATACTCCAGGTCATAGATACCAGTTACAGTAATGCCGTGGTTGGTACGTATACCATTATCGCTCAGGATGCGAGTGGTCTTGCTTCAAAAGATATAAAGTTGAGTAACTTGAGTGGAGGTGCACATGCCCTGAAAGCACAGTTCAGCACTTCATCGGGCACCCTAGGCACTCCAAGCACGACGGCAACCACTGTAATGGTTGATACGACAGTGCCAACCACCACAATCAGCGCGTTGACACTCAGCGCGGATACGGGGACAAGTGGCACGGACTTCATAACCAAAACAGCATCGCAGACAATCAGCGGCACGTTGAGTGCGGTAACGGTGGCGGGTGAAGTGGTGAAGGTAAGTATTGATAATGGAACCACATGGATGACAGCGACGAACACTATAGGCCAGAACAGTTTCAGCGTGTCAGGAGTGACGCTGACGGGCAGCAATACACTGAAGGTACAGGTTGAAGATGCGGCAGGTAATGCAAGTACTGCCAAAAGCCAGGTGTATGTGCTGGATACGACATCGCCAGGTGTGAGCACAGTAACTGATGGTACTGCGGCCAGTGTAACGAAAGATGCGATAACATTCACCGTCACTTTTGACGAAGCTGTTGTTGGCACGGTAGGAACAAGTAGTTTCACCGCAACGAACGGAACCGTGAACAGTGTGACCTCAGCGGGCGGCAATGCCTATACCGTTGTAGTGAGCCCGACTGTGGGAATGGCCAGCGGGAATGTAGCGCTGAGCCTTGTTGGCACTGGTTTGACCGATGCTGCGGGTAATACGGTTGTTTCAGCCAACCTGAGTGGTAAGGACAGTCAGGGAATAGATACGCTGGCACCGACGACAACCGTAAGTGGCTTGGTACTCAGCGCAGATACCGGAACAAGTGGCACGGACTTCATAACCAAAACGGCGTTACAGACGATCAGCGGCACGTTGAGTGCGGTAACAGTGGCGGGTGACGTTGTGAAGGTAAGTCTGGACAATGGGGCCACATGGACGACAGCGACGAACATTATAGGAGAGAACAGCTTTAGCATGCCCGGAGTCACTCTGACGGGCAGTAATACACTGAAGGTACAGGTTGAAGATGCGGCAGGCAATGTTGGGGTGGCCACAAGTCAGGCTTATGTGCTCGACACGGTGGTACCGACCACGACGATAAGCACGTTGGTGTTCAGCGCTGATACGGGTACGATCAGCACGGACTTTATAACCAAAACAGCATCGCAGACAATCAGCGGCACGTTGAGTGCGGTAACGGTGG
>JBAXBW010000006.1:0-30822 GCA_037141805.1 Chlorobiaceae bacterium
CATCCAGATCGGTACGCCCGTCGGCATTGCCCTTGACGGAGATAATCTCATAGCCTGCCAGTGCGGCAGAGGCGGGGTTGGTGCCGTGCGCCGAGTCAACCACAAGCAGCTTGTGCCGTTTTGCCCCACCCTGTGCCTCATGATATTTCTTGATCAACAGAATGCCGGTCAGCTCTCCATGCGCTCCTGCAGCCGGTTGCAGCGTGACGGCGGCCATACCGGCAATTTCGCGAAGCATCTCCGCCAGTTCGTACATGAGCTGCAACGCTCCCTGCGTCGTTGAGGATGGCTGCAAGGGGTGAAGGGCGCTGAATCCTGGCAGGTCGCAGGTGTAGTCGTTTATCTTGGGATTGTACTTCATGGTACAGCTTCCCAAAGGATACATATTCTTGTCAACGTGGTGGTTCAGATTCGAGAGCCGTACAAAGTGGCGCACCACCTCACTCTCCGAGACCTCCGGCAGATCGGCCGGCGCCTTGCGCAGAAACGTTGAGGGGATGATACTCTCAAGAGGGAGTTCAGGACAATCGTTTCCGGAGAGGCTGTATCCCTTGCGTCCCTCGCGGGAAAGATCAAAAATAAGTTTTTCTCTCATGGTGCTTGTGCGGCTTCAGGAGTGCGGTTGAATTTATATACTATTCTTCAATATAGAAGATGGGAAAGAGAAGCTCAAGACAATCAGAAATTATTTTTCTCTGGGGTATCTATCCCGGGAATGCCGAGTTCCAGCTCAGCGTTCCCAGGCGTCAAGGCTCAAGCATTTTCCTCTGACACACGTTGTTCGCCAATTTTCTCCATAGCCTCCTTGGCGGCAAGCTGCTCCGCATCCTTTTTGCGTCTTGCAGTCCCTGTTCCAAGGAGCTGTTCATTGCAGGTTACCGTCACCGTAAAGGTTTTTGCATGTTCTTCCCCGGCTTCGGCAAGAACAACATAGAGTGGGGGCGGCAGATGAAGCGATTGTGTATACTCAACGAGGCGGCTTTTGTAGTTGTACTCAGCGGCTACAATGGAGTTGAAGTTGGCATGTTCAATGATGTGCCGGATAACAAAATCATAAGACTTTTGGAGACCCTTGTCGAGGTAAATGGCGCCAATGAGCGATTCAAAAGCATCAGCAAGGGCTGATTCGCTACCCCTGATGTTCTGGTGATCGGGCGAATCGCCAAGGATAATGTGGTTGCCAAGTGCAAGGGCACGGGCAAATCCTGCAAGAGAGCGGCTGTTGACAATTTTTGCACGGGTACTCGAAAGCTCACCTTCAGCGCTCGCCGGAAAGTTTCTGAAGAGATAGTCGGAGATCAGGAGCCCAAGCACCGAGTCGCCAAGAAACTCGAGACGCTGGTTTGATTCCAATGGCTCTTGTGTGGCAGGGTTATGCACATAAGAGCGGTGAGTTAACGCGGTCTGGTAGAGCTGCAAGTTGTTGCCAGCCTCTCCCAGAAGATTGGTCACATAGGCAACAGTGTCGGCTGAAAGGGTGCAATTTGTACCGTAAGCACCATCAATTCTCTCAGGACTTCCCCCAAAACTTCCGGAACTCCCAAAAGCCATCAGCTTTTGCCACAACTGATCCAAAACGGGCAATTGTCTTCCTCAGAGCGAAGCGCCGTTTCTGAAAATGATAGAGCCATTGTGCCCGCCAAACCCGAACCCATTGTTCAGTGCATACTCTATGGTCCGTTGTTTCGGCGTGTTCGGCGTCACATCCAGGTCAACCATCGGGTCAAGATTGTCGAGGTTGATGGTAGGTGGAACCGTCTGGTGCTGCAAGGCAAGAAGACAGGCAATAGACTCAACAACTCCGGCAGCGCCCAACAGGTGCCCCGTCATTGACTTGGTTGCGCTGATACTGAGATTGTAGGCGTGCTCGCCAAAAAGCGTTTTGATGGCAGCAATTTCGGCAAGGTCACCGAGCGGTGTCGAGGTGCCGTGGGTATTGATGTAGTCGATCTGTTCGGGCGCAATACCAGCCATCGTTATGGCGGTTCTCATGGCATTGACTGCACCGAGTCCTTCAGGGTGTGGAGCTGTCAGGTGATAGGCATCGGCGGTTGCACCCACTCCAACGATTTCGGCATAAATTTTTGCACCACGAGCCTTTGCTGACTCAAGAGATTCAAGAATCAGCGATCCCCCTCCTTCGCCCATCACAAAGCCGTCACGATCGCGGTCGTAAGGGCGCGAAGCCTGCTGTGGCCGGTCGTTGGCCGTCGAGAGCGCTCTGGCTGAGTTAAAACCACCAACACTCATCTGTGTTATTGGTGCCTCTGAACCGCCGCACACCATATAATCAGCCATACCTGCCTGAATCAGCAAGTAGGCATCCATAATGGCATGAAGTGATGTTGCGCATGCGGAAGAGGTTGCATAGTTTGGTCCCATGAGCCCATGCCGGATAGAGATCTGTCCGGCTGCGATGTCTGGAATAAGCATGGGAATAAAGAAGGGGCTGATGCGTCTCGGCCCTTTTTCCAGGAAAGTCTTGAACTGCTGTTCATACGTGGTCATGCCGCCTATGCCCGAGCCATGCACCACACCGATTCTGAGCGGGTCAATCTCCTTCAGATCAAGTCCTGAATCTTTCAGCGCCTGATCTGCTGCGATAACAGCATACTGACAGTAGGGATCCATCCGGTCGGCGGATTTTCTGTCGATATGGTCTGCAGCCGTAAATCCTTTCAGCTCGCAGGCAAAGGTTGTGGCAAAATCAGACGCATCGAAATAGGTGATCGGTGCAGCACCGCTCTTTCCTTGAGAGAGTGAGTTCCAGAACTCCTCCTTGGAAAGACCTACGGGAGTCAAGACACCTATTCCGGTAATAACGATTCTTTTGCGCTCCTGAGCCATTGCTTCTGATTTTAACTTGTTGCCGTTTGTTTTTTACAGGTATGCAGGTTACTTCTTGTTGACGATGTAGTCGATTGCCTGCTGCACGGTGCCGATCTTCTCTGCATCTTCATCAGGAATCTGTACTCCAAACTCGTTTTCGAGTTCCATGATCAACTCCACAGTATCGAGCGAATCAGCACCGAGGTCATCAGAAAACTTCGATTCCATCTTGATCTGATCTTTGTTGACGCCCATCTTGCTGACGATAATATCGTATACTTTATCTTTAATTTCTGCCTGAGTCATAGTGTGTTCTCCCGATTAAGAGTTGGTTGTTAGAATGAAAAATTTTAAAAAAGTCAGTCAATATACAAAGAAAACATGCTTACCCAAATCACATAACCATACCGCCATTGACGCTGATGACCTGACCAGTGATGTATGAGGATTGGTCGCTGGCCAAAAATGTCACGGCGTTGGCTACATCCTCCGGAGTGCCAAAGCTGGCAAGCGGGATAGCTTCGAGCATTTTCTGACGAACTTCATCGGAGAGTGCGTCGGTCATTTTCGAGGAGATAAAGCCCGGAGCGACAGCGTTTGCCCTGATGTTGCGGGAGGCGAACTCCTTTGCAACGGATTTGGTGAAGGCAATCACGCCCCCTTTCGATGCGGCATAGTTTGCCTGACCGGCATTGCCCATGAGTCCGACGACGGACGCGATGTTGATGATTGAGCCGGAACGCTGCTTCATCATGATGCGGCTGACGGCTTTGGTGCAGGCAAAAGTGCCTTTCAGATTGACGGTAAGCACAGCATCCCAATCCTCTTCGCTCATTCTCATCAGCAGGCCATCCTTGGTAATGCCGGCATTGTTGACGAGAATATCAATTCGACCAGTCTCGGCTGCAATGTCATTAAAGGCATTCTGTACGGCTGTTGCGTTGGTGACGTCGAGTTCAAAACAGTAAGCCTTTCTGCCAAGCTTTTTAACCCCTTCTGCACTCTCCGACAACCATTCAGCCTTGATGTCGCACAGTACAATATCGGCGCCTCTGGCGGCAAGGTTATAGGCAATAGCCTGCCCGATTCCTCTGGCTGATCCGGTGACAACAGCGATTTTTCCTTCAAACATAGTTTCAGTCGTTTGATATTAAATAGTAAGGGTGCCAACATATCTCTTTTCTCATGCGTCGTGTGCTCCGGCAGGTCGCCCCGACAGGGCTTCTCCTCAGAGAGATCATTATCTCACAGCCATTAATGGCACCTACACCGGTGCCTGAATATCCGCTGCGGTATCAATGCCACGGATAGCCACACTTTTGTCAATTCTTTTGATCAGACCCTGCAACACTTTCTGCGGGCCGACTTCTATAAATTCGGTCATGCCGCTTTGCACCATTGCCTCGATTGACTGCGACCACAGTACGGAGCTGGTCAGTTGGAGAATCAAATTCTGGCGAATCTCTGCGGCATCAGTTATCGGACGGGCTACGGCATTCATGCAGACCGGAATCACGGCATTCTTTATCTCAATATCATCAAGCGCCACAGAAAGCTCTTTTTCGGCAGGTTTCATGAGAGGGGAGTGAAATGCGCCTGAAACCACAAGCTCTTTTGCCATGCGGGCCCCTTTGGAGGGGGCAAGCGCAACCGCTTTTTTGACGGCAGCAATATCCCCGGAAAGGACAACCTGGCCGGGAGAGTTGAAGTTTGCGGCCTGAACAATGCCTTCTGAGCCAGCCTCTTCAAGAAGCCCTTCAAGTGCGCTGTCGGGCATACCGATAATGGCGGCCATGGTTCCAGGGTTTTGCTGGCCGGCATTCTGCATCAGCTCCCCCCGTTTTGCCACAATGCGCATGGCATCGTCAAAACTGAGCGACCCGGCAAAACAGAGCGCGGTATATTCACCGAGGCTGTGGCCCGCAGTCATGGCAATATCCTGTTTTCCGATGAGAGTTGCCACAGCAATACTATGAAGAAAGATAGCCGGTTGCGTATATTTTGTCTGACGTAACTCCTCTTCGCTGCCCGAAAACATGATATCGGTTATGGAATAGCCCAGGATCCCGTTGGCCCTCTCCATCATGGCGCGGGCAGCGGGGAAGTTGTCGAAAATGTCATGGCCCATGCCGCAGTACTGGGAACCCTGTCCCGGAAAAACAAAAGCTTTCATGAAGTTTTTATTGCCATTTTATGTAGATGCCGCCCCAGGTATATCCTGCGCCAAAACTGACAAGAACCAGGTTGGAACCAGTGTGCAGTTTCTGCTGTTCATCAAGTTCAGCCAGACATATTGGTATGGTTCCTGCCGTCGTGTTGCCGTACATGGCGACGTTTGAAACAACTTTACTCTTGTCAACACCCATTCGCTCTGCCGTTGCATCAATAATGCGTTGATTGGCCTGGTGGGGCACGAGATAATCAACATCCTCAGCTTTGAGGTTATTGCGATTCATGATCTCTTGGGCAACCTCTGCCATGGAAGTGACAGCGGCCTTGAAAACCTGTCGCCCATCCTGGCGGATGTAGTGCATTCTTTTGTCGATGGTCTCATAAGTTGCCGGATGTCGACTGCCGCCGCCAGACATGAGAAGATGATCAGTGCCGTTTGCTCCGTCGGCGTACATGCGAGCATCAAGAACTCCGTACCCCTCCTCTTTTGCTGGTTCAAGGATTACTCCGCCCGCTCCGTCTCCAAAAAGAATGGCAGTTGACCGGTCAGTTGGGTCAGTGACGGCAGACATCTTGTCGGCGCCAATAACCATCACCTTTTTGTGAGCGCCACTTTCGATAAAGCGGGCGCCGGTGTTGAGTGCGTAAAGAAATCCGGAACATGCTGCGTTGAGATCAAATGCCCACGCTTTTGTTGCTCCGATAATGCTTTGTGTAAAACATGCTGTGGAAGGGAAGAGCATGTCGGGAGTCATGGTGGCAACAATGATCAATTCTATTTCATCTGCCGCAATCTGCCTTTTTTCAAGAAGCTGCTTGCCAACCTCACCGCACATGAAGGAGGTTGCTTTTTCGGGATCCTTGAGTATTCTGCGTTCGCTGATGCCTGTTCTTGAACGAATCCATTCGTCGTTGGTCTCGAGCACGAGCTCAAGGTCATGATTGCTCAGAATATCGGGAGGTAAATAGTTGGCCGTGGCCGTAATTGCAGCTTTCATTCGTGGTATGCAGTTTTTCTATGGTTCGGACAGGACTTCCGCGATATGCTCATTAACTCTTTTTTCAATCATGTGTTCAGCCATATAGATCATGTTCTTTATTGCTCTTGAAGAAGAGCGTCCGTGGCCGACGATGGAGATGCCGTCAACCCCAAGGAATGGTACGCCACCAAATATTTCAACATCAAAGGGCTCAAACATTCCCTTGAACATGCCTGTCGTCAACGCAGCAATATCCGGGCTGAACTGACCGGATATGACAAGTTTTTCCAGTGATCGCCTGAACAGTTTGCCAAGAAATTCAGGAATGCTTTCACCAAATTTCAGAATGGTGTTGCCCACAAGCCCGTCGCAAACGACGATTGTGGCCTCTCCCTTCAGAATATCATGTCCTTCTATGTTGCCGATGAACGTTATTTTTCCCTTGCTGTCAGCCTCTTTCAGAAGACGGTATGTCTGCTTGAGTACCTCTGATCCCTTGCCCTCCTCTTCTCCGATATTGAGCAGGCCGGTAACCGGTTTTTCTATACCCGCACCATAGCGCTGATAGATGGTAAGCATTTCAGCGAACTGCACAAGGTTATCAGGCTTGCAGTCAACGTTTGCTCCGACATCTACAATATTGGTCAGTCCCTCCTCCAGGCGCGGAAAGTAGGCATAGATTGTCGGACGAAGCACACCGGGAAGTCGGCCAAGCACAAAGAGAGAAGCCGCCATTTGTGCGCCGGTATTGCCTGCGCTGACGAAGGCATCTGCCTGTTTTGCCTTGCAAAGTTGCAAACCCTTGACAAGGGATGACTCCTGTTTTGTTTTGACGGCGGTGGCCGGAATATCCTCCATGGTCACCACTTCGGGAGCGTGCAGAAATCTCAGGTTAAGCGCGCTTGTGTCATAAGTCGAAAGCAGGGGTTCTACCTTGTCCGACTGGCCGATAAGCACAATTTCAAACCTGTTGCCGCTTTCCTGCAATGCCTGAACAGTTCCCTCTATCACACAGGAAGGCGCATTATCCCCACCCATGGCGTCAACAACAATGGTCAACATGATCGGGTTTTTGTCTTGTTTTGGTTGATCAGCTCTTTGCTAATTTATTGACGACGCTTCTGCCGCGATAAAATCCGCAATGGCGGCACGCACGGTGCGGAAGGGTTGGTTCTCCGCAGTGAGGGCAATTGACCGTTGTTGCCGGTTTTGTGCGGGCGTTGAATTGGGCGCGTCTTTTATCCCTGCGGGATTTCGACATTTTGGCTTTAGGATTGGCCATGGTGCTGCTCTTTATTTATAAATCAGTTAACGATACTTTTTTTCAGCTTTTCAAGTGACTCCTGCCATGAGGTCTGCTGTCCGGCCTGAGGCGCTTCATTTTCTTCTCTGCTTCCTGAGAGTTCATGGCTGCTGAACAGCCGACAGTCAGGGTTGTTTGTGCAGGTCATCTTCATTGGCACCGAGAGGATTAACGTGTCACAAACATCTTCAGTAATGTCAATATATTCGGTACTCTTCTCAATGTGACGATACTCGTCATTCTTGTCATGTTCCCTTTCAAGAGATGTTCCAAAGGTATAAAAAAGATCAAGAGTGCCGGTCAGAACCTTTGCTATCGGAGCAAGACATCGGTCGCAGGCAGAATCGGCGACTGCTGATGTGTTGATGGTGACCGCTATTTCGTCGTCACTCTTTTTGGCAGTGACAGTAACGGTAATTGCTCCCGTAAAACCTGCCTCAGCTAACCGTCTTCCTTCGAAATCCCTTGCTTGACAGGTAAAATCAAGCCTGTTGATTCCTTCTGAAAGAGTACTGGTTCGAATCTCTATCAGCGATTTCTCTTTATGCATAGACCATCTTTTCGATAAAAGAGAATCAATGTACAAAAATTAATACGGAAAATGAAAGCCGTCAGCAGTACAAGTTTCGCCAAAACGCATAAAAAATGCTTGTGGGGGTTTGCTTTTTGTAAAAACAGGTGTATATTAGCCGACAAAATATTCCGCGGTAGCTCAATGGTAGAGCATGCGACTGTTAATCGCAGGGTTGCAGGTTCGAGTCCTGCCCGCGGAGCCAGAAAAAAGGCAGCACACATTATTCGGTGTGCTGCCTTTTTTGTTTTTATACCAACTATGCGTCATCTTTATTGTAAGAGCCCGATTGGATGAATTGTAAATAGTTAACAATAAATCTCTTGCACTATGCTTAATGTCCTCATTGTTGATGATGAAATTAACATTCGCAAAACTCTTATGGTTTTTATGGAATCGCGTGGCCATTTTGTGAAAGCGGTCAGCAATTCCAGGGATGCTATGGCAGAGGCTGATCGTCATGTGTTTGATCTTGTCTTTATTGACTTGCGTTTGGGAACAGCTAACGGGCTTGATCTGGTGCAGTTGATGCTTCATACTTATCCATGGATCAAGGTTGTGGTGATTACTGCCTATGCTTCGATTGAGAGCGCTGTCGAAGCTATCAAGCGGGGTGCCTCTGACTTTATTGCCAAGCCGTTTACACCAGATCAACTTGATCTTGTTATAAGACGTATTGCTGAAGTGAGTAAGATGGAGCGGCGAATTGTGACTTTGAAGGAAGATTTGAGCAGCATTCATCCTGAAATTACGTTTACAACCCGTTATCCCTCTATGCAACGGCTTGTTGAGTTGGCTCGTCAGGTTGCCTCGTCTGAAGCTGTTGTTCTTTTATGTGGCCCGAGCGGCACCGGCAAAACGGTGCTTGCGCGTACCCTTCATAACTGGAGCAGCAGAGCTGACAAACCATTCGGTGTTATCTCTTGTCCTTCATTAAGCAATGAGCTGCTTGAAAGTGAGCTTTTTGGGCATGTGAAGGGCTCATTTACCGGAGCTGTCAGGGATAATCCGGGACGAGTCTTTTCCTGTGAAGGGGGTTCCCTGTTTCTTGATGAAATCGGAGACCTGCCTCTTTCAATTCAGCCAAAACTTCTTCGCTTTATTCAGGATCGGGAGTATGAAAGGATAGGTGATCATCAAACACGCAAAGCCAATGTCAGGATTATTGCCGCAACCAATAAAGAGCTTGAAAAAGAGGTAAAAGAGGGACGTTTTCGTGAAGACCTTTTTTATCGGTTGAATGTTATCCAGATTGATTTGCCACCTCTTGCAGCCCGTCCTGATGATGTTGAGCAGCTTGCAGTGAGTATGCTGAAGTTTTTTGCGGCCCAGAATCACAAAAAACTTGAAGGGTTTACGGATACGGCTATGCAAGCACTCAGAACCTACTCGTGGCCGGGCAATATTCGTGAATTGCGCAATGTTATCGAACGAGCTGTTATTTTGAGCAAAACAGATAGTATTGGTCTTGAACTTCTTCCTGAAAGCATTGTGTCCAAAAGACATCCTGCTCGTCTTGGTGACCCCTTAACCCTCGCTGTAATTGAGGAAAATCACATACGTCTTATTCTTGCTTCAACAAAATCTCTTCAGGAGGCAGCAGACCTTCTTGGTATTGATCAGGCCACTCTCTGGAGAAAACGGAAACAGTACGAAATATAAGCACCGAATATTCCCACCCCTGACAGCTTGAAAAATGCAAGCTATCAATTTGTGCGCCCTTGATTATTTCAAGGGATAGCCGCTACTCTGCCCGGCTTTTCTGTTAATTTATAAGGGATTAAATTTATTGGTACACTTTTTGCTTTAATGTTTAAATATGAACTTCTCAGGAGGTTATAGATGATTGGTATACGACAAAAGCTTGTTTTGGGATTCGGTGGTCTGCTCATCATTGTTGTTGCAATAGGCGTGCTTACAATACGCCACATTGATGCCCTTGGCGGAGCTATTGATGTTATTCTCAGGCAAAACTATCGCAGTGTGGTGGCCTGCCAGAAAATGACTGAGTCTCTTGATCGCATTGACAGTGGCGCCTTGTTTACCTTTGCAGGCCATTACGATGAAGGAATGAGCACTATTCGGGAAAATGAACAAAACTTTCGTCATGCACTGCAGGTGGAGCTTGGCAATATCACCCTTCCCGGTGAACATCAGAAAGCCATGCAAATCAATACTCTTTTTTTTAGATACTATCTAATTATTAAACAGGTTACAAATCAATCTACCTCTTTGCCCGAACGCCAGCGGCGATATTTTACTGACCTGCTTCCGCTTTCTCAGCAAATTAAGCTACTCTCAGCCCAGGTTCTGGAGATGAACCAGGCGAACATGCAGGCAGCAAACGATAATGCTCGCCAGATGGCGGCATCGGCGCACAATACCATGCTGTCGGCTATTTTTGCCAGTGCAATTATTGCTCTCTTGTTCAGCTTTCGATCTCATCGCTGGATTCTCATGCCGATCAAAAAGTTGAGCGCGTCAGTCGAAGAGATTCGGAATGGCAATCTTGATCTTGTTCTTGATACCACATCAAAGGATGAAATCGGGCAGCTTTCACAATCATTTAACGATATGACAGCAACTCTCCGAAAAATGCGCAAAAGCGATCTGGAGAAGCTTTATCGTAGTCGGCGGGTAACGCAGGAGGTGTTCAAGGTTCTACCTTTGCCAATTGCGGTGCTGGATGCGAATGGACAAGTTGAAGTATCCACTGAAACTGCGGAACGATATTTTGGTTTGAAAACGGGTGTTTTTGTTCAGGATATCGGTCATGACTGGCTGAAGGGAGTGTGGCAGAAAGCGGTTCGACAGGGTTCCGCAACTGACTTGGAAGAGGGTCATGACTACATTCAGCATTTTGACGGGAGGAGTGAGTACTTTTTTCAACCTGTGGCAGTACCCGTCCCTTTTAGCGCTGAGCGTGAGGAATTTGCCGGAACAGCGCTGATCTTCAGGGATGTGACACAGCTTCACGAACAGCTTGAACTCAAGCGCAGTGTTATTGCTACGGTATCCCATCAGTTGAGAACCCCTCTAACCTCGTTTCGAATGTCTGTTCATCTTCTGCTTGAAGAACGCATAGGTCATCTCAACGAACAGCAGGCAGATCTGTTGTTGTCTGCACGTGATGAGAGTGAGCGGCTTGCACGTATGCTTGATGATCTTCTGGAGCTTAACCGGATTGAATCGGGAAAGGCCCCCATGAACATTGTTCCTGTTTCTCCTTTTCGTCTCAGTAGCGAAGGTCTTGAGCCGTTCATGGTTCATGCTACTGATCAGGGGGTGGCTATTGTCAATACTGTTCATGAGGGATTGCCTGACGTGATAGCAGATCCGGAACGCATCAAGCATGTTTTTGCGAACCTTCTTTCGAATGCCTTGCGGTTTACCGCGCCGGGCGGAAAAGTAACCGTCAGTGCTGCTGAAGAGGATGAGAAAATCAGATTCTCCGTTGAAGATACCGGGAACGGTATTGCATCTGAACATCTTGAGCATCTCTTCGAAAGGTTTTACCGGGTTCCGGGCCAAAAAGCAAGCAGCGGTATCGGCCTCGGACTTTCGATTGTGAAGGAGATTGTTGAAGCTCACGGCGGAACGGTTGGTGCCGAAAATGTCTCAGGAAAGGGGTCGGTATTTTATTTTACTCTGCCCGTTCGACAGAACAACCAATCATCATAAAAGGGGTATTCAACAGAAGAAGGGGGACTGTCACGAATGTGTACCATCACCAGTATCCCGGAATACTCATTTTTCTGATGCTTGTTGGAGTGGCTGGATTGATTGGCTTCATTTTTCATATCGGAGGTTAACATGGATTTCGTTGTCTTGCTCACATTTTTTGGTTGCATGGTTTATCTGGTCTATGCCATTGTCAATCCTGAGAAATTTTAAAATTATCAACTCATGATACTGCTGTTTTTATTGGTGCTTATTGGTCCAGCACTGTTGTCGTGGTCTCTCGGTCGTGCAATGGCACTTTTGATAGACCCTGCTCAACCATCGAACTATGGTCGCTGGACTTCGCGTATCTTCAGCAAAACAGGTGGGGTTGCTGCCGTTGAAGAACAGGACTGGAAGGGCTATCTGTTTTCTATGCTGATATTCAATGTTGTCATGTTTGCTTTTGTAACGATTGTCCTTGCCCTGCAGCAATGGCTGCCCCTCAATCCCGACGGAAAGGGGGCGCTTGAGGCAAGCCTTATTTTTAATACTGCAGCATCCTTTGTCACAAACACCAATCTCCAGCACTACTCTGGAGAGGCATCCATGAGCTATTTTTCTCAGCTTTTCGGTTTGATGTGGCTGCAGTTTGTTTCGGCCGGTACAGGAATTGCCTGCCTTGCGGCTCTTGCCAGAGCTCTGGGAGGGAGACAGACGGTTGGTAACTTTTACAGTGATCTGATGCGAACCACTCTTTTTATTCTCCTGCCGCTTGCTCTGCTTGTTGCCATTCTTCTTCTGGCCGGAGGAGTTCCTATGACCCTTGATGGTGCAGTAATTGTCCATACTCTTGAACATGCAACACAAACCATAGCCCGCGGGCCCGTAGCTGCCATGGTAGCGATCAAGCAGCTTGGCACAAACGGCGGAGGTTTTTTTGCTGGCAATTCAGCTCATCCGTTTGAGAATCCTTCGTTCAATACCAATATCGTCGAGTGTTTCAGTATTGTTTTGCTTCCAATGGCTGCAGTATGGATGTTCGGGCGGATAACGGGACGAATGCGTGATGCAGCGGTTATTTTTGCGGTTATGATGTCGCTGCTTCTGTTGAAAGGAGCTGCGGCTGTGTGGCTTGAAGGTGATCCAACAGCCGCATTTTCAGGACTACCTGTTGAGATATCATCGAATCTTGAAGGCAAGGAGTTGCGTTTCGGTTCTGGGGCCAGCGCACTTTGGGCCGCTGTGACGACAGCTACCAGTAATGGCTCTGTTAACTGTATGCACGATAGCCTTAATCCGCTGACCGGACTTGTTCCTCTTGCCGGCATGTGGATGAATGTCGTTTTTGGCGGCGTTGGTGTGGGTCTCATCAACATGTTTATTTTTATTATTGTCGGCGTTTTTATCTCTGGCATGATGGTTGGTCGTACCCCGGAATATTTTGGGCGTAAAGTTGAAACCCGTGAAATGACGCTTGCTCTGCTTGCGCTACTGGTGCATCCTGCACTGATTCTCGGCGGTACGGCACTTTTTGCGGCGACTCCCGCAGGTGCAGCGACCGTACTCAACACCGGGGCTCATGGGTTTACTGAAATTCTCTATGAGTTTACATCGGCCGCAGCCAACAACGGTTCAGGCTTCGAAGGGCTGGGAGATAACACGGTTCCCTGGAACATCGCAACTGGAATCGTGATGCTCCTTGGTCGTTATATTCCGATCATTCTGCCTCTTGCCATTGCCGGTTCTCTGGCTGCAAAAAAACCGGTTCCGGAAACTGCCGGTACTCTCCGCACCGATACCCTGCTTTTTACCTTCATTATTTTCGGCAGCGTTGTTTTTATAGGTGCACTGCTTTTTTTGCCGGTAGCTGTGCTTGGTCCGGTAGCTGATCATCTTGCCGCACTAAGGCATTGAATCAGAGTGAAATTTATGAACGCATTAATCATAACATCATGATGAACAGTAATTCCATTCCGGACGACTATGATCAGGCAAAATCCGGGCACCGTCAGGCGAGAAAAGCATCTATTTTTGAAAAAAAGCTTGTGTTGAATGCTCTCAGTCGATCAATAATGATGCTTGATCCGAGGGCAATGGTAAAAAATCCGGTTATGTTCGTCACTGAAGCCGGGGCTTTGCTGACAACCCTTATCGCTGTTTCAAATGCACTTACCGGAGCCGGGCACCAGCTTTATACCGTTGCAGTCATGCTTGTCCTGTGGCTTACGGTGATGTTTTCCAATTTTGCTGAAGCCCTGGCGGAAGCTCGTGGCAAAGCACAGACTGATGCTCTCAAGCGGTCACGACAGAATACCAT
This sequence comes from Chlorobiaceae bacterium, assembly GCA_037141805.1. Lineage (GTDB taxonomy): Bacteria > Bacteroidota > Chlorobiia > Chlorobiales > Chlorobiaceae > Chlorobium. Next base: position 13,836 of record JBAXBW010000006.1, read on the forward strand.
CGCCCGAAGAGTAACAAACGGCAAGGAAGAGTCTGTAGGTTCTGACGATCTGCAAGAGAGTGATCTGGTCATTGTTTTGACGGGCGAAATTATTCCTGGAGACGGAGAGGTTGTCGATGGTGCTGCCATGGTCGATGAATCGGCTATTACTGGTGAATCAGCCCCGGTCGTGAGAGAGGCTGGCGGCGATCGATCGGGTGTCGTTGGTGGAACAAGAGTCATCTCTGACTCTATCGTTGTCCGCATCTCTGTTTCGGCAGGGCACTCCTTTCTTGATAAAATGATTGCTCTCGTAGAAGGGGCCGTTCGACAGAAAACCCCGAATGAGCTTGCCCTGACCGTGACTCTTGCCGGTCTTACCTTGGCATTTTTGCTGGTAACAGGGACGCTCTGGCCCATCGGCAGATATTTCGGGATAACGCTGCCTGTACCGACGCTGGTTGCTCTTCTTGTTTGCCTTATTCCAACCACTATCGGTGCCTTGCTCTCTGCTATAGGGCTTGCTGGTATGGATCGGGCACTTTCAGCCAATGTGCTGGCAAAGAGCGGCAAAGCCGTGGAGCTTGCAGGCGATATTGACACACTCTTGCTTGACAAGACCGGCACGATCACCATAGGCAACCGTCAGGCAACCGACTATTTTCCGCTGCCGGGTATCCAGAAAGAGCGGCTTGCTTCGGCCGCCATGAAGGCATCATTCGGTGATCAGACTCCTGAAGGAAAATCAATTATTACCCTCGCTGAAAAGATGCTGGGCATAAAGGCTCCTGACGAAGTTGAGGGAAAAGTAGTACCCTTTTCTGCCCAATCCCGAATGAGCGGTATTGATCTCCCTGATGGACAAAGTCTTCGCAAGGGTGCGCCGGATACCCTCATCAGTTTTTGTGAAAAACAGGGCGGGAGTGTTTCGGAAAAGTTGCAGGTGCTGGTTGACGACGTTGCCCGCAAAGGTATGACACCAATTGTTGTTGCAGAAGGCAATGAGCTTCTTGGTGTCATTGCACTTGCCGATATTCTCAAACCAGGAATTTCTGATCGATTTGCCCGTCTGCGAGCAATGGGTCTGCGTGTGGTTATGGTGACGGGTGATAATCCACTTACAGCAGCCGCAATTGCCGCCCAGGCAGGAGTCGATGATTACATTGCTGAAGCGCGACCTGAAGACAAACTGCAGTATATCAGAAAAGAGCAGCAGAGCGGAAGACTTCTTGCCATGATGGGGGATGGCACCAATGATGCGCCAGCGCTTGCCCAGGCCGATATCGGTGTCGCCATGAACTCCGGTACCCAGGCAGCAAAAGAGGCTGGTAATATGGTTGATCTCGACAGTGACCCGACAAAACTCATAGAGATCATAGAGATCGGTAAACAGTTGCTTATGACACGCGGTGCGCTGACGACATTTTCTATCGCCAACGATGTCGCAAAATACTTTGCCATTATTCCTGCCATGTTTGTGTTGGCCATGCCGGGTTTGCAGGTGCTCAATATCATGCATCTGGCGACACCCGAAAGCGCCATTCTCTCCTCATTGATTTTTAATGCCATCATCATTCCTCTGTTGATACCTGTTGCTATCAGGGGAGTTAAATACCGTCCGATGGGAGCTGATGCCCTGCTCAGGAAAAATCTGATCATCTATGGTCTGGGTGGCGTCATGGTGCCTTTTGTCGGAATTAAACTGATTGATATGGTTATCGCATTAACCGGTCTTGTATAAACCAACGTATTGCAAACATGAAAACGACACTATCGTTCAGGGCTCTGACTCGGCAATTCGCCGTCTCATTACGTCTTCTTCCATTAACCGTGTTAACCTGCAGTGGATTATATGTCGGAATTATTCTTCTTGCTGCTCAAGCAATACCATACTCTTCATCCGGCTCCCTTGTCCGTGACGACAACGGAGAGGTTATCGGCAGTAAACTTCTTGCCCAGCAGTTTATCCGTCCAGAATATTTCTGGCCCCGACCTTCGGCAGTCTCATGGAATGCCTCAGGATCCGGAGGCAGCAACCTGTCGCCAGCATCTCTTGCAATGCGCCAAAGGACAGAAAAACTGCTTGGTGTGCTTGCACCCAAAAAAGGGGAAAAGGTTCCAACCGATCTTGTTACGGCTTCAGGCAGTGGTCTTGATCCTCATATTTCGCTTGAGGCGGCAATATTTCAGGTGCCGAGAGTGGCCCGTGCACGAGGTATCTCCCGCGATCAGGTGATGCGTGTCATCAATAATCCAGCAAGTGGAACAACCACCATTCCATTCTTGAATGAGTCACTGGTTAACGTTCTGCAACTCAACAGGTCGCTTGACCGAATGCAACAATAGATCTGCAAAAAGATGGAATCAAGGGAAGAGAAAACGATAGAGAGCACCAGAGCCGACAGCTTTTTGCATCTGATTCAGCGTTCACAACGCGGTAAACTCAAGATCTATCTCGGTTATTGCGCCGGAGTCGGCAAAACCTGGCAAATGCTGCAAGAGGCAAGACGTCTTAAAGACAAAGGGATTGATGCTGTTGTTGGTCTTGTAGAAACTCATAACAGGAAGGAGACAGAAGCGCTGCTGTCAGGGCTGGAGATTATACCCCGAAAAAGCCTGCTCTATCGGGGTATAGAAATTACCGAAATGGATGTTGATGCTGTGCTCCAACGTCATCCCGCCGTTGTGCTTGTGGATGAACTTGCCCATACCAATGTACCGGGAAACAGAAATTCCAGGAGATATGAAGATGTTGAAGAGATTCTTGCTGCCGGTATTCATGTTATTTCCACCCTGAACATTCAGCATATCGAAAGCCTTTATGAAATGGTAGAACATGCCACTGGAGTGAAGGTGAAGGAACGGGTGCCTGACCGTATTCTGGTGCTGGCCGATCAGCTTGTCAACGTTGATATTACAACCGATGATCTGCGTCAGCGCCTCTCCGAAGGAAAAGTGTATGTTCCCGGTCGTTTGGAGGCGGCACTGTCCAACTTTTTTCAATCTGAAAATCTTGAGCAGCTCAGGGAGCTGACCCTGCGAGAGCTTGCAGCACAGCTTGATTCGAAGCGGCGCAACCACTTTCATGATGAGTCGGTTTCCAATCCCGATCAGCTTATGGTTTGCCTCAGTTCAAAAACCCGGAACTGTGAAACCATTCTCCGCTACGCATCACGTATAGCAGGAAGGCTGAACAGAGACTGGTATGCGGTCTATGTGCAGACACTTTCCGACAGTCCAACCAATATTGATGCAAGAGTACAACGCTTGCTTTCAAATACACTTGCTCTTGCCCAACAACTTGGCGCTACCGTCTTTACCTATAAAGGTGACGATGTGGTTAAAACCATTCTGCAGTTTGCGAGGGAATATCGTGTTGGACATATTATCATCGGCAATTCAGGAAGAAAACTTTCGATATGGCAACGTCTTCAGGGCCGGCAGACCATTATTGAGCGTTTGATCAGCGAATGCCGGGGTGTCAACGTGATCGTCGTCGATACCAGGGAAGAGGGTGTTGAACAAAAGGCAAAACTCTTTTCCGGCTTTAAAGGGAGCCTTACGGCGGTAAGCCTGTCGCATTATGGGTGGAAAGGAGTGATCAGAAGCGCCATGGTTGTACTCTGGGAAAATGTTCTTGAAAAGGAAGAGGCTTTTCGCCAGTTGCTGCACGAATGCTGTCTTGCCAATCCGGGTATTGACGAAGTGAGTGCGTTCAAGAGCATCCTTGACCGGGAGCTGCAGGGCGGTACCTTTGTTGGTGCGGATATCGCTATTCCTCATGCCAGACTCAATAATCTCAACAAACCGGTTCTGGCTATCGGTGTCAATCGGGTAGGCATTTATGATGCGGAATCAGGCAAAACAGCCAGGATTATGTTTTTGATGCTCTCCCCGAATTCAGATCCTGATAGTCACATTCGACTTCTTGGCGCCATCAGCAAGATGGCCGCAGACAGCCATTGGCGGAATATGATGCTTGACTCTCGCAGCAAAAAGGAGATTATCCGGATTCTACGGAGCTGGTTGCGATAGTTCTGTTCCATGTTGATCTATTGGCTAATAGGATGGAAAACGCGGCGTGTCATTGATGTGTCATTGAATTTTGCTTTATGGCGTGTTGCAGGACTTGCGAAGTCTTTTGGGATTATGGAAGAGTAATCATGGCAACCAGAGAAATGTTCAGGGGAGATTTGCAGGCAGTGGTTATTTTTTTATCTTTAGAGAAAGTAGGATACTCACTTCATCTGTTGATTCTTTTGGTGATAACGATGCGTATAACGAACAAAAACAACCTTCTGCTTATTCTGAACCTGCTTCTGGCAGGTATTCGCGTTTGTGGGGGAGGTGCTTTTTAGTTCGTTTTTGCCGTCAGTGAGAACATTGTGAAAGCCACCAGTCCCTCCGGGATTGGTGGCTTTATCCATTTATATATCCATTCATAAAAGAAGAAAAGGGAGCGATGACCATGATGAATTATAAAAAGTATGCGCCATATCCACAGGTTGCTCTTGCCGATAGAAGTTGGCCAGACAAGACAATTACAAAAGCCCCGATATGGAGCAGTGTTGATCTTCGTGACGGCAATCAGGCGCTACCGGTGCCGATGAGCGTGGATGAAAAGGTCGCCATGTTCCAGCTTCTGGTTTCAATTGGTTTCAAGGAGATTGAGGTTGGCTTTCCTTCAGCATCGGCAACGGAGTATGCTTTTGCCCGGCGGCTGATTGATGGCAACCTGATTCCTGACGACGTCACCATTCAGGTGTTGACCCAGGCGCGGGAACATCTGATTCGTAAAACATTCGATGCCATCAGCGGCGCGAAACATGCCATTGTGCATCTTTATAACTCGACATCGACCTTGCAGCGGGATGTGGTGTTCCGCAAAAACAGGGAGGAGATCAAGGCAATTGCGATTGAGGGGACAGCGCTTGTTCGCCGTCTGAAGGATGAGAGTGGCAATGCGGGCATCCGCATGGAGTACAGTCCTGAAAGCTTTACCGGCACGGAGCTTGATTATGCGCTTGATGTCTGTCATGCAGTTATGGATACCTGGGGAGCTTCTGCGGATGAAAAAATTATCCTGAACCTTCCCTCCACGGTTGAGATGTCGCAGCCGAATATTTATGCTGACCGGATTGAGTGGTTTTGTCGCAACATCAAGGCGAGAGATGCTGTCCTGATCAGTGTTCATGCCCACAATGATCGCGGCACTGCGGTTGCCACGGCTGAATTGGCCTTGTTGGCTGGCGCTGACCGTGTTGAGGGGGCTTTGTTCGGCAATGGTGAGAGGTGTGGCAACATGGATATTGTCACCATGGCGCTGAACCTCTTTACCCAGGGAGTTGATCCTGAACTTGATTTTTCTGATCTGCCCCGTATTCGGGATGTTTACCGGCGTTGTACCCGTATGGATATTCATGCCCGCCAGCCATATTCCGGTGATCTTGTCTATACGGCGTTTTCCGGTTCGCACCAGGATGCTATCAGCAAAGGGATGAAAGCGCAACCGTCATCTCCCGGTGGCTTATGGGCAGTGCCCTATTTGCCCATCGACCCTCAGGACGTTGGCTGCACCTATGAGGCCATAGTACGAATCAACAGTCAGTCCGGAAAGGGAGGCGTCGCTTATGTTCTTGAAAAAGATTACGGTATTCAGATTCCGAAATGGATGCAGCCTGATTTTGCCGAGGCGGTTCAGGGGGTTGCTGATACAACAGGCGCTGAGTTGACGCCGGATCAGATTCACGACCTGTTTCATACGGAGTATGTGAAACTCAGGGAACCGGTTACTCTCAAAAAGTGTCATATCACCTGGGATGATGAGGAACCGCGCCGTCAGGATGAAGAGGATACCACCATCAGTTGTGTCGTGCAGACCAAAGATCGGGAGTTCAGCTTTGAGGCTCAGGGAAATGGCCCTCTTGATGCCTTTGTCAAGGGATATATCAGGGAAAGCGGACTGGATTTCAGCGTTGACGAGTATGCCGAACATGCTATCGGGCGAAGCGCCGGAGCCCTTGCCGTTGCCTACATCAAGATTGTTTGTGCTGATGGAAGTCTCTCTTATGGTGCAGGTATTGATTCGAATATCAGCCTTGCATCAATCAAGGCGACGGTCAGTGCCCTGAACAGGCTCCCGTAACCGCAGCTCTTCCGGCGGCGCGAGCCAAGATGTCCAGCCGCAACATGCCAGGCATGCTGCGGCTGGATGTTTACTGCGTTTTTGAAGATACCACAACATCCAACCAGCCCGGCAAGTACCGGGAAGTCAACGACAACCAGAAGCTTCATGGAAGAGTGTCAGGCGCTTTCCTGGCGTTTCTCCTGGAGCATCATGAAAACTGCAAAAGCTACACCGGGCAACCAGCCGAAAGCCGTCAAAAGCCCGGTCAGCATAATGGTGCCAGCCTCTTTGTTCGTTACTGCGGCAGGGGGAAGAATAACGGCCAGAATCCATCTGCGAATATCCATTGTCCAATCTCCTTTTTGGGTGAAATAATTCAGAATTTACGACTTATACCAACAACAAGCAATGCAAAACGCTTTATGCAGGCATTTACAAGCAGAGAGTTATGGTATTGCTTGGATTTTGATTCTAAAATTGTAAATTGAACTCCCTTCAGAAAATAATCACGGAGTAAAAAGAGTGCTCTTGATTTGTTGAACATAAATTGAAATAACTTGCTTACTAAAGTTCATCCCGACGTGGTTTTGGATGATGTTGATGAGGTCATTGACGAACCGAATTTTAATAATCACAATACCTCTCCAGACCCGCCCAGCCCTTATGCTGACCTTGAAAAAAAGTACCGCAAAAACCGCTTTAACAAAAGTAAAGCCAAAAGCCCTTCAGACTATTTCAGTGTGAGTGGTGGTGGAGCGCATCCGGTTTCGAAAAATGCGGACGGAAACAAGCCTCAGAAAAGAAAGCCGAAAAAGAAGACTTTTTCAAAAGTATCGCGTCCTGCTTCCGGCAAACGTAACCCATAAGCGATCCTGCGGCGTGGGAGTTTGAAACTATGGCTTTTGAGATACAGGCACATCGGGGCGCGAGATCGTTTTTCCCCGAAAATACTCTTCAGGCATTCTGTCATGCGGTCGCTCTTGGTATAAGGGTTCTGGAGCTTGATCTTGTGGTATCGAGAGATCATGAGCTTGTTGTTTCTCATGATCCCTGGCTTTCTGCGCCACTTTGTTCTGATCCGCAAGGGCATCCGCTGAGCATGGAAGACCGATGGCGCTATATCATGTACGATATGCAGTATGCCGATATTGCTTCTTTTGACTGTGGTCTGCCTCATCCCTCTTTCCCCGATCAGGTACGGATTACCGTGTGCAAACCGCTCCTTGCCACCGTATTCAGGGAGGTCGACACCTTTATGGCTTCTTCAGGGATGAAGGAACCTATGATTTATAACCTCGAAATAAAGTCATGGCCCGATAAGGACGCTGTTTTTCATCCACGCCCGAACAAGTATGCAGCGCTTGTTCTCCAGCTTGTTCAGGCAGCGGGGGTGTCATCCCGGGTAAGGATACAGTCTTTCGACAGTCGGGTGATTCGGGAGGCATGGAAGTTGAACTCCCGGTTATGCTATGGCCTGCTGATTGATGAGGGGGAACATATCCCGAAATCTTTGCAAGCACTTGGCTTTGTGCCTCAATATGTTAATCCCCATTTTTCTCTTGTTAACCGGGAAGTGATGGAAGATCTCCATAACCAGTGCATGTTGGTGATTCCCTGGACGGTGAATGATGCCGAAGAGATGCTGGCCATGAAACACCTTGGTGCCGATGGAATTATCACTGATTACCCTGAACGAGCCATTGCTCTTTTCAGCGAGTCACTCCCGCCTTTTTCAATTCATTCAGCAGAACATTAACTCTTGCTGGAACCGATTCAGGGATTTCGGCCTCTTTTTTTCCGGCGGGACAGTAGATGATCATGTCTAATGCGTCAAGCACAGTCGGGATCTCTTTTCGGGTTTCATCGGTAATCGCGATCTCCAGAAGCGCCTGTTTCAGCTCCCTCCGTGTCAAACCTCCCGGACTTTTTATTCCCGTCTCTTCAAGCACAGTGAAAAGCTGCTGCTTCATTTTTCCGGCAGAGTTGCTACTATAAGGCTTGACCGCTTCTTCCGGATCAAGTTGTGCCCAGGCTCTCTTTTGGAGTTGTTTTTTTCTTACTATTACTATTGCAATACCAAAGAGCAGCAATACTATAATGATTGCTGTAGTTGTCGGCAACAGGGAGAAGCCTCTCTTCGTTCCCCGGGTCGTATCCGAAGGCTCTTTTTCGTTCGTCATGGCACCTTGCATTGTCCCTGACACTGTTATGGCAAGTGGATTTGAAAGCAGTGTACTGTATTGCCCGGTTTCAGGATTGAAAACCACAAGAGACAACGACGGAATGTTAAAATCACCTTCCAATTGAGGCCAGGCAATTATTGTTGATGTTATGGAGCCAGAGCTGAGCGATGACTCTTTATTGAGGGTTGTTGTTCTGTCGGGCGGGTTTTGTCGAAAACTTTCGGGGAGATGAAGCGCTGGAAGTTCAAGAGTCATCAGGCTGCCTGTTCCCGTGAGCGTTAGTTTCACCGATAATGGTTCTCCAATCCTGAAATTCTGTTTATCGGTGAGGACAGTAAGCGAAAAATCACCGACTGCTCCTGAAAATCCTTCTGGTACTGGTTCGGGAAGAGCACGTGCGGATATGATAATGGCAGGCGCTGTGATTTTTATACGGGTATCGGGCAACTCATTTCCATTAGCCGTAACCTGTTGCTGCGGCAGAACGCACTGCATGTTGTAGCCTGATACTGTGAACGTGCCGCTTTGGATGGGCACCAGTCTGAACTGCTTGACAATAGCGCTTCTGAAGCTTTCTCCCTGAATCGCTGTTGGAATACTTTTGATAAAGTGGTCAGGCACGCTCTCTTTTGCCCATAAACCTTGCAGCGAAGGGTTGGTTTCTGAGGATATTTTTGGTGCAACCTTCTTGAAATAGAGTGTGTACGTCAAGAGAATTTCCTGGCCAACATAAGGGCTTGTACTGCTTATTGAAGAAATAAGGAATGGTTTATCCAGATTTCCGGATGCCCCTGCAATTGCTGGAGCGCAAAGGTACGCAATGACAAGCCAGAAAAAAGTGCAGTACCGGTTAAGAGCAAAGCCGTTGGCCATAGTAATTATTTCATGAGTTCTCTGGAACGGGCCGCAGCGGCAGCCACTGTTTCTACCAGAATCTGTCCGATATTTTTTTCATCCATGACCTTCAGTCCGGCTTCTGTTGTGCCGCCCGGAGTAGTGACATCCCGTTTGAGTTCATCAGGATTTTTTGTGCCTGAGAGCACCATTTTTGCCGCACCGATCATGGTTTGCGTAGCAAGAAGGAGCGCGTCATCGTATGAGAGGCCGCACAAACGTCCCCCTTTTGCCAGCGAGTCAAGAATAGAGAACATATAGGCTGGTCCACTGCCGGAAATCGCGGTTGCTGCATCCATCTGCGATTCATCAAGAATGAGCACCTTGCCTATCGAACTGAAGAGCTCACTGGCAAGGGCGAGATCCTTATCCGTTGCCATTTTTCCACGACAGAGAGCGGTCATGCCTTCGCCAACGAAAGCTGGAGTATTGGGCATAACTCTGATGACTTTCAGCTCTTCCATTGCATTTGTTCTGATAAACTCCGAGGAGATACCCGCAGCAACGCTGATCAGCAAATGATTGGCGGAGAATGAGGGCTTCAGTTCGCCAAGGACTTCAGCAATCTGGTATGGTTTGACCGCAAGAATGATGACTTGCGCCTTACCGGCAACCTCTTCAATCGACAGACAGGGCTGAACGAGGTAATCGGCGCAAATGGAGTCCAGCGCAGCAGAATCCTTGTCAAAGCCAGAAATAACAGTGTTTTCTCTTTTGCTGAGACCTCCTATAAGGGCGCGAGCAATTCTACCTGTTCCGACAAAGCCAATATGAAGATGGGTCATTATGGTAAAAAAATTGGGGTGAGAAGTGTGTTGAGAGAAGAAAAGCAGGTGATCGACATAACAATCATGAAACAATCTTCACGCTCAGATGTTTATTGTCGTCGCTCTGTATCCAAATTTTTTTCAGCCGTGTGGGCAAAATAAAAGCGGGGAGTGAAAGTGCTCCTGCTCCCCGCATTCCTTTTTACTTTGATTTCTCAACCATGAATGCAACGGCGCTGCTCACCTGTTCGTTGGTCAAGCTCGCATTTCCACCTTTCGCCGGCATCATGCCCGCTTTACCCTGAAATCCCTCAAGTGATTTTTTTGTCATTACCTCCAGGCCCTGGGGTATGCGTGCGCTCCATGCCGCTTTGTCGCCAGGTTTCGGCGCGCCCATCATGCCAGCCTCGTGACATCCCGCACAACTGGCATCATACACCGTTTTGCCTGCTGCCAGTTTAGGGTCTGCCGGAGCTTCAGTTGCGGCGGGAGCAGCGGCTGGTGCAGCAACAGGTGCAGGTGCTGCCACTTCTTTCTTGTCATCAGGAAATTTGAGTGATGCAGGTGGTTTCTCAAGACCGCATGCGCCGAGAAAAAAAAGACCGACGCTCAAAAAAGGAAGAAAAGGCTTCATGGTCATTATTGATAAAGGTTTAGGTTGTTGTGCCGGGTGTCAAATTGAAAAATCTTGATTGACAGTTTAAAAATTATTCAGCGTAAGGCAAAATGGTATTTTATGCACGACTCTTTTCACGTTGATGCTGCAGGTCTTGACGGGAGAGTTCGTAAAGGTGCGTGTAAAAGAGATTAAAGAGCAGTACAGCGCTTTTCGCCCTGGGGGACGACAGGCCTCTTATGACGGAGTTTTTCATGGTAAACACTTTGCGCGTCAGGGCGGAGTAGCTCTCGATAAAGGCGTCGAGTGGTATGTTTTTCGGCAGGTAAAGCATCTCCTGGCCGAAGGAGTAGCGATATGCGGTGATGTCGAGAGGGTCAAAGAGCAGTCGCCCCTCCTCCCGGAGCCGCTCAAAAACCTGTGTACCTGGAGTAGGTCGCAGAATGTTGATGCCCGGCACGTCAAGTTTTGTTTCTTCGATGAAATCAAGAATTGCTGCCGGAGTATCGAGAGTATCGCCGTCAAGGCCGTAAATAAAGCTGCCGTAAAGGCTGATTCCTGCATCTCTGATGGATGTAATGGCCCTGACGAGTTCTCCTGCCCTGTTCTGATTTTTTTTGTGGGCGCTGCGGCTTTTTGCTTCAATGCTCTCTATACCAACCAGAAGTGCCTGACATCCTGAATTGGCGAAGGTTTCAAGTAACTCATGCTGCTGGCCGAGAGTTGTGGTTGCCTGCCCGAACCAGCGAATTTTCAGTGGAGTGAGTTTTCGAAAGAGTTCAAGTGCATAAACAGGGTCGGCATTGATGGAGTCATCAACAAAAAAGAATATTCGGTGGTCATCCTGCTGAAAGCGGGCAACTTCACTGACGACATCGGCGACCGCTCTTCTTCGCAAAGTATGACCGTTGAGGAGATGAACATTGCAGAAATCGCAGCTATACTGACATCCTCGTCCAGTCTGGATCAGATTGGTGGTAAAGTATCGGCTTTTGATGAGCGATGTTTTACTGACTGTTCGTGATTTTCCGAGATCGGGAAAGATGTCAGAGCGGTAGAGCGGTTTGGGTTTTCCGGTCACAAGGTCAGTGAGCACCTCTTTCCAAAGGTCGTCTGCTTCTCCTTGCACAAGCACATCAGCGTGAGGGCGGCATGACTCAGCAAAGAGCGTTACATGGGCGCCTCCAAGAGCGACCGGGATTCCGGTGCTACGAAGTTTGTCGGCAAGAGCAAACGCATTCTTTGCCATGCCGGTCTGGACGCTGATTCCGACCAGATCCCATTGTTCGTTGAAGGGAAACTCTTCAAACCGCATATCACAAATCGACTGCTCAACTCCCGGTACCTCAAGAGAGCTGAGAATCATGAGCGAGAGTGGAGGAATGGCGAACTGGCTTTGCTTGATGAGAGTTCTGAGCGAACGGTTGAACCATTTGAAAAAAGGGTTTATCTCTTTTTCGCTGTAGAGTGAACGGGCTCCATCAACACCGCTCTCTGATGGAAGAAAAACCAGCAGGACTTTTTTTGTCGGGGGCATATCGCGCTTTACCAGTCCTGTTTGTTTTTGCTGCCCGGTGATGCTGATTTCCCTGCTCCTGAAAGCCTTCGCATCAGTGAAGATTCATCCTGTTGAGCATTCTCGAGCAGTCGATCCGCAATTCCCTTGCTAATGCCGGACTCTGGTTGATGAGAGCTTTTATTATTCTTTGTTGACGAAGATGATTGTTTTGGGTTCTCGAGTTCATTGAGATAACGGAGGACAATTTCATAATTGATTTTGGCATCGCCATCACCAGGGTCGGTTAACAGTACACGTTTAAAGCAATTGAGCGATTGGCGGAACAACGCGCTTTTTTGTGCTTTTGCGCTGTTTCCGAGAGCCTGCATGGCAAGAGTATTGCCTTCGTTAAATATTGCCTTCAGCCGGTTCTCCCGGGGTTTGGTGTTGCTGGCAAAGAGTGTGCCTGCTTCAGGATATTTCCCTTGCATGTAGAGAGCGCAAGCAAGATTGAAACTGGCGGTTGCTCTCTCTTTGGGTTCAGGAGCAAGGGAGACAAGCTGCCGAAAAACGGTTTCAGCTTCTCTGTAGGCGCGGCTCTCGTAGAGAGCATCAGCTTTCAGTTGCAGACGATAATCCCTGAGCATCTCCTGCATTGAAGATGCGAGCGCAACAACAAGCAGGAGAGAGTGCAGGAATATCATGATGAAGGTGCCCCCGTGGCTTTAGTTGCCGAGGAATGCCTTCTGGACGGCACTGACACCAGCGCCGATTTCAAAAGCGAAATCGATCTCCTTCAGTGCACGTTCAATACCGCCAATGACGGTCAGCATGTCGAGTTCATCGTAAAAGCCGAGATGAGAGATACGGAAAATCTTGTCCTTGTACTCATCCTGACCAGCAGCAACAGTGATGCCGTTGCTTTTTTTCAGCGCCTTGTTGAACGCTGACCATTTGACTCCTTCAGGAAGCCATACCGGAGTAACGGCAAACGACGGAGAGTTGCTGAACAGCTTCATGCCAAGAGCGTTACATCCCTGACGACAGGCACTTGCCAGACTTTCATGCCGTTTCCAGATATTTTCAATGCCCTCAGCCTTGATCATCTGCAATGCTTCATCAAGCCCGATGACCAATGAGACCGCAGGGGTGAAGGGAGTATCGTCGCCGGCATGGGCTTTCAGAGCTTTTTTAAGGCTCAGGTAGTACTGTGTCATGCCGGTTTGGCCTTTGATGAGATCCTGCGCCCGTTCAGAAATGGCAACCAAAGCCAGTCCCGGAGGCATCATGAGCCCTTTCTGGGAACCGGTGATGCAGATATCAATACCCCAATCGTCAAACAGGAACTCGTGAGCTCCGACCGCAGTAATGCCGTCAACAATAACCAGCGCTTCCGACTGTTCGCGAATCAGTGCGCTGAGAGCCTGAATATCGGCAGCCGTGCCGGTTGATGTTTCGGAGTGAGTCAGGCAGACTCCTTTGGCATCAGGGTGTTCCTTGAGCAGTTCCGCAAGTCGTTCGGGCTGAATGGCCGAACCCCACTGCACTTTTTCCTCAATACAGTTGCCTGTGAAGACGCGCACCAGTTCACCCCATCGTTCACCAAACTTACCGGCATTGACAGTGATAACCTTGTCGCCCTGTTTGAAGAGGCTTGAAATGGTGGCTTCCATACCGCCGGTTCCAGAGCAACTGAGCACAACAACCGGCTGGGTTGTTCTGAAAAGGTATTTGAGATCTTCATGAACCCTGGTTAAAATCTCCATGAACTCGGGGTTCCTGTGATGAATAATCGGAGCAGCCATGCGAAGCATGACATTTTCGGGCACCGGGGTTGGCCCCGGAGTAAATAATCTTTTTTTCATCTCTTTAATAAAATGGGTTGAGTTAAATCCATAAGCGAGGTGAACTCCTCAAAAAGATAGTTCGAATCATGTGGTCCCGGTGCGGCTTCGGGATGGTACTGTACCGAAAAGCAGGGGAGTTGTTTGTGTTTTATCCCCTCAACGGTATTGTCATAAAGATTGAGATGGGTCATTTCAAGCGCTTCAGGGAGCGAATCCATGGTTACCGCAAAACCGTGATTCTGTGATGTTATCTCGATCTGACTGGTTTTTAGATTTTTAACAGGATGATTGGCACCGTGGTGGCCAAATTTCAGCTTGTAGGTTTCAGCTCCGAAAGCCAGCGAAAGCAACTGGTGACCGAGGCAGATACCGAAGATGGGCAAAGGCCTCGTGCTGCGGTTATAATCGACAAGTTTTTTGATGGTCTCAATGGCGTAACCGACCGCAGAGGGATCGCCAGGGCCATTCGAGAGAAAAACCCCGTCAGGGTTGAGTGCGATTATCTCTTCTGCAGATGTTCCAGCCTTGAACACCGTCACCTTGCATCCCGCCTGGTGCAGCATACGAAGAATATTGGTTTTAATGCCAAAATCAATTGCGGCGACATGGTAGCTGGCATCCTCTTTTTCAAGGATATAATTTTCGGTGGTGGTAACGGTTTTGACCAGATCCCGGCCCGACATTTCAGGGCTCTGAAGCGCTCGATTTCTCAGCGTTTCATCGCTCTCGTCAAGCACGGAAATAATGCCCCGCATAGCCCCTTTTTCACGGATCTCGCGCACGAGCCTGCGGGTATCAATACCGGCAAGACCCGTGACCCCGGAATCCCTGAGCAAAGAGTCAAGACTTTGCGACGCTTCATAGTTACTGTGAACACGTGATACTTCGTGGACAATAAAGGCAGAGGCCCATATTTTTCCCGATTCGTTATCGGCTGGATTAATGCCATAGTTTCCTATCAGAGGATAGGTCATCATCACCATCTGACCGGCATAGGACGGGTCTGTCAGAATTTCCTGGTATCCGGTCAGCGACGTATTGAAGACCACCTCACCGGTTGCTTCTCCGATATGGCCGAATGCGGTACCTCTATAGACAGAGCCGTTTTCCAGTACCAGTTTTGCTCGTATTGGCTGCATTATATCTATCTTACTCTTTGGTCGTGAGTTTATCGCCCGAATCCTGCTTGTCAATATTGGCAATGGCGGTGCGGTCAAACGTGATTTTTGTTGAATCATTGACCTGAACAAGAACAGTTTTCTTCTCGGTATCAATTCCGGCAACAGTGCCATGAACGCCGCCAATAGTGACAATTTTGTCGCCTCGTTTCAGGCTGTCGAGCACTTTTTCACGATCTTTTTGTTTTTTCTGCTGAGGGCGAATCATGAAGAAATAAAAGACAACAAAAATAAGGACTAACGGAACAATTTGAATCAACGGGTTCGGCGCCGCCTGACCTGCGACGGGAGGTGCGAAAAGAAGGAGTGACAGTACAGTATTGTGCATAACAGGGTCGTGATATTAATAAAACATAACAGCTTTTTGGTGAGTATTAAATGTAACGCATTTATAGCCTTTGCTATATCCTGCAATAAGTTACATTCTTTTCGTTACAAAAGCGTTACAAGAGGTATAATATACCTTGTTTGCAAACATACAAAAAAGCTTGTTCATGGACACAAAAAAAAGCAATGCTCAACAATGAAGTAGCTGAGAGAGAGTTTCAAGCCTTGTCGTTTTTCTACGACTGTGTTGAGAAAGCCGCAGAGCATAATGACACAGAGAGTTTTTTACAAATGCCTTGAAATTGATACGCTGACTTTCACCGAGAAGAAGTAGTTCCCGAATCTTTTCCTGATATGTGCCCGAACGGGTATAATTGTTGTTATATTATTTTATACCCGAAATGGTATAGTTTGTTAGCTTTGTGATATTTATTATACCCGATCAGGTATCTTATACCTATGAATAATCTCTCTGAATTTGTTCGTGAAAAACGAAAGTCATTCGGCATGACCCAACCAGAACTGGCAGAAAAAGCCGGTACAGGGCTGCGTTTCATCCGTGATCTCGAACAGGGGAAGAAAACGTTGCGTATGGATAAGGTGAATCAGCTCCTTGGGTTGTTCGGTTACGAACTTGGCCCTGTCAAGCAGGAACGGGGGGAATAGGTGATGAAAAAAGCTGAAATACAGTATCAGGATCGTACCGCTGGCTGGCTTCCACAAGATGAAGCGGGTTATCACTTCATGTATGATGTGGCGTATCTGGAATCGGAAAATCCGAAGGCTAAGCGGTCAACAAAAAGCCATTCCGTAATCCGTGCCAAAACTATCGCAGGGGCTGTCAGGGCTTCCTCTTCCACCCAACGATTAATCTGATCAAGATGAATTACGTTCAGTTTCGGTGGTGCGTCGCTTCGATGCACATCGTACAAACAGGCAAACCCTTTTTATTACCAGTTCTTACGGTGGTCATAAACCGTATTGATATTCAGGTCTTGCGACGCCGCGATGTCCTTTGCTTTCAAACCATCGTCGAAATACAACAGTGTTTGAGGCCGATAACCCGCTCGCCAATCTCTCCCTTTTGCCACCACTTCTTGTAGCTTTGCACGAACGCTGGTAGATAATCCCAAGTGGCTTAACTTCATGATTTACAGGGGCAGGGGTTTCTCCTTTTCGTTTTATGTAGGCATAGGCAGTATCGGCAATTCGCCTTATGGCGGCTACGTGTTCTGAGTTGTCTATACATTCGTTTTGAAAGAATCTCTGTTGCTTTTCCACCAGAGCTATCCCGAATTCTTTCACCGTTTTGATTATTTCATCCATATACTATTTTTTTCTGATAACGCTTCAAGTTAGCGTCGTCGGGTAGTTAGCTTTTTTTTGCTTCTTCTTTGAATCAGGAAGTTCTCGATAGGTTATTCTTATTAATTCGGAAATCCAGTCTCGATCTTCGAATTTATCTTCAACGAGAAAATACAGCTTAGCCCCAGGATATGGTGGAGCTTCAACAGGTTTGCCAATATAGATTCTTCCCTTGTCGGTCTGTTTTACGAAAAGTTGATTATCAC
>JBAXBW010000007.1:0-30668 GCA_037141805.1 Chlorobiaceae bacterium
CTCGCCAACCTCCACCTCGACTACGAAACCGTCCCACCCTCCCAGGAGGTCACCGGCACTGAAACTGGCCACTTCACCGTCGAAAAAATGCGCTTCCCCAAAAAATGGCAGAAAGAGACCATCATCTACAACAGCGCCATCACCATCCAGAACATCCCCGCCAAAGCCTTGGAATACACCGTCAACGGCAAAAGCGCCATCGAATGGATCATGAACGCTACCAAATCACCAACCACAAAGAGAGCAGCATCACCAACAACCCCAACGACTGGGCCAAAGAGGTCGGCAACCCCCGCTACATTCTTGACCTGCTGCTGAGCGTTATCAGCGTGAGCGTGCAGACTGTGGAGGGATTGCCGGAGCTGAGGTTGTCGTGGTAATTGTAGTGAAAACGAAAAAGTTCATTGAGTGAAAGCAGACGATTATATGCCGTCAGGGCTGACAGTTCCCATGGTGGCACTGTTTTTTATGTTTGGCCAAATTATCTGTACCTTTTTCGTACTTTTCAGGGTGAGTTAACCTCGCAAATGTTTCTCAAAAAGAAGAACACCCTATCCAATATGAGCACAATTTCTATTGCCGACATTCTTGAGCTACCGGTGCAGGAACGCATTCGTCTCGTTGAGCTTATCCGGGATAGTGTTGCCGCACTGCCTGAAGCTGTGGAGATTTCGCCTGCGCTCAAGGCTGAGCTTGAAACACGCCTTGCGGAGTTCGAAACAAACCCTGAAGCTGGCTACTCCTGGGATCAAGTGAAATCGCAACTTAAATGGGTTCATGGCGTACCGTCTGAAATTCTCTGCACGAGCGTTACGTGAAAAGAGTGGTACGAATTACAGAGCCCCGGCCTCGGTGCTGAATTTATTGGAGTTACAACTAAAACAGCTTGAGCAAGCTCCGTTACTTTATTCCGAGATTATCCCAAATGTGCGCCGTGCTCTCCTTCCCCGCTTTCCTTACGGTTTATTTTATGTAGTGCGGAGTAATTTTGTACATATTTTTGCGGTGTTACATGATGCTCGAAATCCGGGTTGTTGGCCAAAAAAACTTTAGCCTTCATCCATGATTATCATTCTTTCTTTTCGGAAACTTTGTCGTTTTTGATAAACTCATGAATACTGATAACATCTATAACCCTGTACGCCTTAAACCTGCTGAAGAGGTCGCCGAAAAACGCGCCAATGATCCCGAATTCAGGATAGCCTATGATGCACTTGAAGATGAATTTGCCGCACTGGTCGCTCAGTTGGATGCGCGGTTACAGGCAGGACTCACACAGGCAGAAGCAGCCTCGAAAATGGGAGTGTCGCAGCCTGTTCTTGCCCGCATTGAGTCCAGTCTTGGAAAGCAGGATCATTCACCCTCGCTCAATACCTTGCGCAGGTATGCAAGCGCCTGCGGGATGAAACTGGTCATCCAGATGGTTAAACCAAACGTGCAGTAATCATTTCAATGTCAAAGACTGGATGCTTTGGGGGCTGAAACGTGAAACGCCAGCGGCACAGCGGCGATGCCTCCAAGTGGAAACAGCACAATGCAGAGCTGGAGCTCGGCGTTCCCAGGTGGGGATGCGGGATTTGAAAGCAGACGAGCACAATACAAGCTTGCAAGCAGCGTCAAAAATTTGACAATGCGTACTCAAAGAGGTACGTTTCATGAAAAAGAGGAAACGCTATGACTACTACGACTGTCAAAATCATTCGTCTCTGGACTCATTATGAATAAGCACAATCCAATACCAGTCACTGAGTAGCGCAAAGCACGATCGAAGTGACCGATGTCGGCTATCACGACTCACCCTTCACCCCGTAATACTCACGATACCAGGCCACAAAACGCTTGATGCCCTCCGACACGGTGGTCTCTGGTTTGTAGTGGACATCCTGCATCAGTTGATCAACGTCTGCATAAGTATCAGGCACGTCACCGGGCTGGAGAGGCAGAAACTCTTTGATGGCCGTACGGCCAAGCTGCTCTTCAAGCGCTTTGATGTAATCAATCAGCTCAACAGGATTGCTGTTGCCGATGTTATAGACCCTCCATGGAGCCTTGCTCGTGGCGGTATCGGGCTTGAGGCCTGACCACTCCGGGTTTGGTTCGGCAACATGATCGAGTGTTCTCAGTACCCCCTCGGTAATATCGTCGATAAAGGTAAAATCGCGACGATGCTTGCCATAATTGAACACCTTGATTGGCTTATTCTTCAGAATGGCATCGGTAAAGAGGAAGAGTGCCATATCGGGCCTTCCCCAAGGGCCATAGACGGTAAAAAAGCGGAGACCGGTTGTCGGCAGATTGTAGAGATGGCTGTAGGTATGCGCCATCAGCTCATTGGCCTTTTTGCTGGCAGCATAGAGTGAAAGCGGATGATCGACATTGTCATGAACCGAAAAAGGCATGGTTTCGTTAGCGCCGTACACCGAGCTTGAAGAGGCGTAGACCAGATGTTTCACCCCATTATAGCGACACCCCTCAAGAATATTGAGAAATCCCACAATATTGCTCTCAACATAGGCATGGGGATTCTCAATTGAATAACGGACACCCGCCTGGGCGGCAAGATTGACCACGCGCTCAAACGCACCTGTTTTAAAAAGCTCCTCCATGGCACTCCGGTCAGCAATATCATGCTTCACAAACGTGAACCCCTCATAAGGCTCAAGCAGAGCAAGTCGCGCATGCTTGAGTGAAACATCGTAATAGTCGTTAAGGTTATCGATTCCGGTTACCAGCTCTCCCCTTTCGAGCAGCCGCTTGCAGACATGAAATCCTATAAATCCCGCCGCACCAGTCACCAGTATATTCATTGCATTTAATCTGTAACAAGTTTCAGCCGCATTCTGAACGGCGTTTGAAAAGTTTTGTGTTCTTCCACGTTCATAATAAAAACAATTCTTCACCCTGACAAGGCAAAAAATGCTATCCATCTTCATTTCCAATGGGTTACGCCCTTATGCTACCATTATATCGTCTTTTCCAATGTTATTCCTCTCTACTACTATCAGGATAGTCAAAAATCCAGCCCGACACTCTTTCACATTGCCACAGAAAACGATCAGTTCCTAAAGAAACAAATTTACACCGCCACTGCCCCGGTAAAGAAATCATAGCATTAATTGAACGTTTGCATAAAAGTTGCTTCAAAAAAAGCATGTATTGGGAAACTTTTTGATACTCTTATGACGTTCTAATGTGCACTTACGAGCGGTATAGGTAGATTCGTACCGGTTTGCTTCATTCCGCCGGGAGGCTTGTTATTCGCGGCAAGTGTTGCTCTCTGCCATATCCGGTGTTATTGTTTTTGAAAGTTACTGGTCTTTTTCGTTTTTCACTGTCACGAATGGAAAGGAGTATCTTATGATGAAAAACATTCTGGTCTTTTTCGTTTTTACTACCCTGACTCTTTTAGGTTACGTATCGTGTTATGCGCTACCCCTTGAAGGAGAGATTATCAAGTCAATCGAGGGGGAGGCTGATTCGTTTGGTGGGAAACTTTGGCATGCCAGTTATATGAATTTGACCGCACCCCGTAACTTTATGAAGGGAGAGCAACTGAAGATTACGCTCAAGGGTAGTGCCAAGTGGGTGTATGTCAGATTGCTGCCGGAAGGAGCTAATGCCACAAGTGCAAAGGGGATTATTGACAAAAGGATACATGTTCCTCCAAAAGGTGTGATCACTGTCAGCCTCGAGAGTAACCACCCGAACATCCGGCAAGTATCTGTACACTCGGGACGACAGGCTTTTGGGAAAGGAATCAGTATCTTTAATGACAATGCCGATATTGTCAGTATTGATGTTTCTCCCGACAAATAAAGAGAGCGATCACGATGAGAAACAGCTTTTCTCCTGCAAGGAGGCACACTCTTTTTAAGCTCAGAATCAAGGAATGTTGGTGGTCACCTGAACTGACGACAATGGCTCTGATTATAAAATCGGTCAATCTCTCAATCTGTCAAGAGATGTATGGGTGGCAACGACACCTTAAGTAAAGAATTTTTGTAACTCCCTGAAAAATAGAGTTGCGCCTTGAACAGCTTTTGGGACTTCCTCCGAGTACCGAAAGACAAGGTTTGTGGAAATGTGGGTCAAACCGGGCGATCTTTTCAGACCAAGTGCCGACCAGGAGATTAGTGACTGTGAGGCAGAAACTGTCCCATAGTGATTTAAAGCCTTGCGCCCCCGGAAATTTCTATAATCTGCCCTGTAATAAACGCGGCATCATCAGACGCAAGAAAAAGAGCACACCTGGCAACGTCCGCCGGTGTTGCAACACGACCGAGCGGATAACGTTGTGCGCACTCCTGGCGGAGCATCTCCCACCGTTCGGGCCCGAGAGCCCTCACAAAGGCGGGAACCTCTACAAGAGCTGGCGCAAGTGCATTGACCGTTATGCCGTACCGACCAAGCGACATGGCAAGTGAACGGGTAAAGGAGTAAATGCCCCCTTTAGACGCTGAGTAGGAAAACTGGTTCGGACTCCCCCGATAAGCCAGCGAGCTCATATTCACAATTTTTCCAAACCCCAGGGGCTTCATCATTTTGGCGGCTTCACGGCAGGAGATAATGCAGGATTTGAGATTCAAATCAAGATTGGCGCTCATTTTAAGGTAGTCAATCTCCTCGACATCGGCCGACGGCTCATTGTCGCCACCGGCAATGTTCACCACTATATCCAGTTTGCCATACCGATCAGCTATCTGCCGGTAGAGCGCCGCTATCTCATCCTCTCGCGTTACGTCGGCCAGCAGAGACATGCCGCTCCCGCCTCTGCTTTCAAGAAGCTCAAGGGTTTCCGTACAGCCGGTAACATTGATATCACTGGCAATAACAGCAGCTCCTTCCGCAGCAAAACAGAGTGCCACTGCCCTGCCGATTCCACCTGCCGCTCCGGTGACAAGCGCAATTTTCCCAATTAGACGCATAGTAGTTAACTGTTTACCAAAAAGTTGATTAGCCGATTACTCCCCTTCTCTTCAATTCCCAGAAACACTTCGCTGTGGCCTGAACATCATTTGCCGCATTGTGCATCTCGTCAAATTCTGTGCCAAACAATATCTGGTACAGCTCACTCAATTTCGGCCATTTATTGCCATAAGGGCCCTTAAGAGCACAAAAATCAGTACTACTCTCCATCGTACATATCTTCTTTTTTGATGATAGAATATTACGCATTCCTGCTCTAATCAATTCGCTGCCCACAATCTTTTCATCAAAACCCAGATTGTGCGCCACAAGAACCTGCGCCTCAATTGCAAGTTCCTGAAATAACTGAAGAACCTCCTGTATGGGGTGGCCCTCGAGTTGAGCTCGCTGCGTCGAAATACCATGAATCCGATACGCGCCAGATGGTATCACAAAACCTTCTGGTTTGATGATATAGTCGCCGGAAGACAGAATCGTTCCATCAGCAGCCGAGTATAAAAATGCCAACTGTACCAGCCTTGGCCAGTTATCGACATCTGTCACCGGCGCTCGCCAGTTGCGGGGTAGCCCTGTGGTCTCGGTATCAAAAAATAGATACATTTTTTATAAAAACATTACACAGCGATCTCAAAACGGACAATCATCATTTGCAATAACGCTCTCGTTCCGACTCTCAAAAACCGGTGGCTCCCAGGATCCAGGTTCTTCGGAATAGGAGGTCTCCGGCTGATTGACCCCCTCTACTTTCCAGCCCTTGACGTCGGTATACCACTTCCCGTTGAACTCCCTGCTTTCAATGTCAAACGAGATTGTGAGCTTCGATCCCACCTTCAGCAAATTTCTGTCATACTTCTCGCCCCACAATGAAATGCAGACCTTTTTCGGATACTGCCCTTCAGTTTCAACAATAATATCCTGTTTTTTCCATGTTCCATTCTTGCCTGTACCTGTCTGTTCAGGAAGAATTGCCGACAACTTTGCGGTGAGTTGCATAATATGTATGAATATATTGATTCGTTATTAAACTGTTTTTATGTCACCCCGAAGGTTGAAGGTCACATAATAACCCGAACAACCATAGAAAAAACCTGCAACGCCAAGCAGCAAATTGTTTTCAAGAAAAAATGCAAGCAGAATTGCGGTCGCCGAGAGAAGGAGCACAGTAAGCTGTTTAAAGGCTTTTTTCATCACCGGCTCACCAAGCAGCGCAGAAAGCGCCGTCTCACTTCTGAGCGTTTCAAGGGAATTGGTGCGGACAATTGACGGGATGACGATATAGATCATCCCAATAAAAGAAAAGGTAATCCAGCCGAGCAAAGCCGCATGGGTATGGGAATGATAAATCCACATCCTGTCGAAACGCAAGGGAGGGACCGTACCAAAATGAATCCCTTTCAAAAAATAAATATTCATGATGCCATAACCACTTGTCGCAAACAAAAGGGCAAGTCCGCTCAACAGAAATGCAAGAGCCGGATGATGAAATTTGGTATGGAAAAAGTTATTGAGGTAAATAGCAAAACTGCCAAGCAGCGCCATCACACCAAACAACAGAAAATGACTGAGCAGCATCATGCCCAGATAGTACTCTGCAAGAATAACAATCAGAAAAACGAGAACACCACCGACAAAAATATAAAACCAGAGACTGAAAAGCCGTTTTGCCAGTTCCCGTTTTGATGACCGGCTCCATGCGTAGGTATAGAGAAACCCCATCACACTGATACTGAGTGGAAATGAAGAGCCAAGAAAATAGGATGATTGGGTAACAAAAAAAGGAATAATTTTCTGATCAGGAAAAGCCTCTTTAAGACCGAGTGTAAAAAGCCCAAGGTTGGCAACGAGCAGAAAAAGAACATCAAAAATATAGTAGCGCACCGAAACTTCTTTCCAGATTTTCGGAACTGAAAGTGTCGTAAAAATCTCCCTGAGGGGACCAGTAACAACAATCATGAGCAGTAAGCCTGTCATAGCTTTCAGTATTGGCCAATCCATGGTCACGGCAACGGTAATCATGCCCAGAGAGAACAGAACGGTCAAGATGTAGCGAAACTGCTTTGCAGGATCAATCTTCAGTTCGGGATAAATTGCAGCAGTCAGGTAGCGATTGAGAATAAGTATGGCAAGGTTGCCAAATCCAATAAAAAAGAGATACGAATGAAGCTTCAGGAGAAGCATATTACCTGTCGCAGCTCCAGCCGCTCCCATAAGAGAGGCAAGTGCCACAACAGTGACTGAAACAGAGAGGAAAAGCCTGGCAACACTGCTCAGTTCTCCATCAAAACGGTTCGGCTTCATTCAGCGCAGGGTTTTTATTTTATTCAATTCCAGTATGGCAATCACAGAGAGCGCTATCAACGAAACATTTAATGTCAGGGGATTGAATGGCAAAGAGAACATTGTTGGCTCGAACAGGGCTACAAAACAAAGAAGCCCGACCAAAGCCGCCGCATTGAGCCAGAACACCCAGATCCATCGGGCCACAAGCAAAAAAAGTCCGAACAGAATCTCTGCAACCCCCATCCACAATACCGCTTCACACGCCCACTGATACACTGGAATGATATGGCCCAGCAGCTCTGTTTCTCCACTGCTTTGACAAACTATTTTGGGAACAGCACCCTGATAAACCCATGAAAAGGATAGTGCAGCACGGCACAATAACAGAACCGGAGTCTGGTTTGAAAAAAAGCGCATTACCGACCGCAGGTTAATGAAATTTAAAAAATAGCTATACCGCCTGTTTCCTTTTCCGCTTTGAAAACTTGCTTTGCATCTTGTCAAACCAGACATAAACGACTGGAATAACCAGCAGGGTCAGAAACATTGAACTGAAGAGACCGCCGACAAGAGCAACGGAAAGCCCGGACTTCCATTCTGATCCGGAGCTTTGAGAGAGCGCAATAGGGAGAAGCCCGAAAATCAGGGTCAACGTGGTCATGAGAATTGGACGCAACCGCTCTTTTGCGGCTTCAAGAATTGCCTCAGAAAGCTCCATCCCCTCTTCGCGGAACTTGTTGATGAAATCAACCAGCAGAATAGCGTTTTTTCCAACAAGCCCGATAAGCATGATCATACCAAGAATAGTGAAAATACTCAGTGATTTACCGGTAATGGCCAGAGCGAAAAGCGCTCCGATAATGGCCAGCGGAATAGAAAACATCACCACCATCGGCCAAATCCAGGAATCGTAGAGTGCAACCATGATAAGATAAACAAAGATAATGGCAACAAGAAAAGAGAGCAGAAGGGTTGAGTTTGACTCTCCCTGCCTTTTGAGATCCGATTCATAGGCATAGCTCACCGTCGAAGGCATGAGAGCATTTTTTTTCATGTTCGCCATAATCCTCTCAATCTCTTTGCCGATACTCCCGACAGGACGACCAACCGCCTGTGCCTTAACCCAGACAGCATTGTTTCGATCCTTCCGCTGCAACTGCGTATAACCCCGATCCTGTTCAAAAGTGACAAACTGACCGAGACGGACCATATCGCCCTGCGGAGTACGGAAGGTGATCTCGGAAAGCGTTGAGGTATCCTGACGATAGTATTTGTCGAGCATCACCCTGATATCGTATTCATCGCCTCCATCACGGTATTTTCCGGCTTCATCTCCGGCATAGGCCGTTCGCAATGCGGCTCCCACATCAGCAATAGAGAGACCGAAGGTGGCCATTTTTTCACGATCAACGATAACGCGCATTTCGGGACTCCCTACCTGTGAGGTCAATTTGATATCGGCTGTCCCTGAAACGGTTTTGAGGCTGTCTCTCAATGCTTCGGCCACACGGGTAACCTGACTTCTCAGTGGGCCGCTGATAATAACAGCAACTGGCGTTTCATTGGCTGTTCCAAAAATTCCAATCGGGTTGATGCTTGCCTTGAGACCAGCAATATCCTGCAGATTGAGGCGAATTGCCTGCATAATGGTATCTGTCGATCGGATACGCTCCTCTTTGGGTGTCAGCCTCACATTGATCTCTGAAATATTGTCGGCGCTCTGGTTGAAAAAGCCTTCCGTTGAAGCACCAACATTAACCATCACCTTTGTCACTTCTGCCATTGAGGTGAGACGACGTTCCACACTTCTGGTCAACCGGTTGGTCTCCTGAAGAGGTGTTCCCGGTTCAAGCTCCAGCTTGACGGCAAACTCCCCGCGATCAGACACGGAGATAAACTCTCCACCAATAAAGCCAAAAAATGGAAAAAGGAAAGAGAGAAACAACAACAGTATTGCGCTGAAAAAAACTTTTCGGGGATTTTTGAGGCTCCATTGAAGGAGATCGATATAACTTTGGCGAAGGCGCTGAAAGTTGCGTTCAAAAGCAAGGGCAAACTTTTCTACAACATTTTTTCCGGTAAACTTTTCAACGGTGGAAAAGCGCGACGCAAGCAACGGAGTCAAGGTAAAGGAGACAAAAAGGCTGACCAGAGTAGAAATCACCATAACAACGGAAAACTCCCGCAGAATATTTCCCACAATACCACTGACAAGCGAGAGCGGCAGAAAAACAACCACATCAACCATCGTAATGGAGAGTGCCGTAAACCCAATCTCGTTTCTGCCAGCAAGGGCAGCATTCCGTGGCTCTTCGCCGCGTTCGAGATGACGGTAGATATTTTCAAGCACCACAATGGAATCGTCAACCAGAACGCCTACTACCAGTGACAGTGAGAGCAGCGTCATGAGGTTGAGGGAAAAACCGAAAAGATACATCCCGATAAAGGTCGTCACCAGAGAGGTTGGAATGGAAACAAGCACAATCAGTGAGTTCCGCAAACTGTGGAGAAAGAGCAACATGACGAGCGCAACAAGCAGCACGGCAAGCAGAAGGTCATGCTGCACTGCAGTAACCGCTTCAAGCGTAAAGGTCGAAGCATCCTGTGCAATATCAAAGTGGAGGTGGCGGGTGCTGTAGAGTTTTTCAAGCTTTGAGAGCGCTGCTCTTGTAAGGCGACTGACATCAACGGTATTGGCATCGCTCTGCTTCATAACCATAATACCCACCGCACTTCGACCGTTGACCCTGGTGAGGGTGGTGATCTCCTTGAAGCCATCTTCGACTTCGGCAACATCCCTCAGTGCAACCGTTCCTGAAGCGGAAGAGCGCAACACCAGGTTTTTCAGCTCTTCCAGAGTGGTGAACTTGCCAGCAAGCCTGACCACAAACTGCTTGTCGCGGTCATCAATTTTGCCGGTCGGAAAATCGCTGTTGGCCTTTCCAACCTCTTTGAAAACATCAGTGACCGTCAAACCATAGCTCTGAAGCCTTGCCAGATCAATATTAACCCTGATTTCCCGCTCACGACCTCCAAGCAAGTACACTTGGCCAACCCCGCCGACACTGGCAAGCAGTGGCTTGATGTCATCTTTGAGCATCTGGTAAAACTCAGCATCCGGCAATGATGAGGTTGCCCCGATGCGCAGCACCGGTACTTCATCAAGAGCAAAACGGGTAATAACCGGCGCTTTTGCTTCCACGGGAAAGCGATCACGCACCTCGTTGATCTTGCGCTGGGCATCCTGCAGAGCCTTTTCAATATTGGCCGAATTGGAAAACTCGATAGCGACCACCGACAATCCTTCGGTCGAGGTAGAGGTGATGGATGATATTTTTTCGATGGCCGAAACAGCTTCCTCAACAGGTTTGGTGAGCGATGTTTCAACCTCTCCCGGCGACGCCCCGGGATAGCGGATGGAAACAGTAACAACTGGCGGGGTCATCTTCGGCAACAGCTCATACTGCAACTGCTGGTAGCTGAAGAGACCGAGAATACCAAGCACGGTAAAAAGCACAACAATAAGCGTCGGCCTTTTTATGGAGAGCTCAGTCAGCGTCATGGTCGTACAGAATTCTTCTGCTGGTCGATAACGAGAACATCGGCTCCATCATGCAGCTCGTTCTGGCCACTTGTCACAACACTGTCGCCGGGGGCTAATCCACCAAGAACTTCAACCTGCTTTTGCAGTTCCACACCGGCAAGAAACGTCTTCAAAAAAGCCTTGCCTCGACGGACAACAAAAAGTTCAGGAGTTCTTATCCCTGAAACAAGGGCAACGCGGGGAACCAGAACTGCCTGACGCTCCCCTTCTCCCGAAAAGAGTACCCTGGCAAACATTCCCGATCTGAAGGTGACTTTACCGGTATTCTGCAACAGCACTTCTATCCTGAAGGTATGATCACGACCCGACTTGTCGCTCACTGAACTGACCTTGCCCATGAAGATCTCTCCGGGATAAAGATCGCTGGTTACCGTCAGGGATGTACCTTCTGCAAACCTCCTCATCTCTCTTTCATGCACAAAAATGATGATCTTTACTCTCGACATATCGACGATATGGGCAACCTTCATGCCCTCGTGAACGAGTTCTCCCTGTTCCACAAGACGCGAGGTTACAACGCCGGAAAAAGGCGCTTTGATTCTTGTGTCATTGAATTTTCTGTCAGCCGCAACAAACTCCGCTTCCGCCTCTTCACGCTGCAACTGCACAGTTTCATACGCTGAAAGTGCTACAGCTCCCTCTTTGTAGAGGGTTCTGTAGCGATCAACATCCCGTTTCGCCTGCCTGAAATGGGCATCCGCCTTCTTCGCGCGGGCAGTGGCAAGTTCATTATCAAGAATCAACAACGTATCTCCTTGCTTTTTCTGCTCGCCCGGTTCTGCAGAAACCCTGCGAACTATACCCGCAGACTCAGAAAAGATATCCGCCTCCCTGAAGGCCTCAACTGTTCCTGTGATGCTGAAACTGTCACGAACGGCTGCTTTCGAGACGCGGGCAACCGAGACCGGAATACGGTCAATAACCTTTGCGTCCACTCTTTTGCGCGTTTCAGGACGCCGGGTCACCCAGAACAATCCAAAAAGAAGCAAAAGCAGCAAAAGCACAGGAAAAACAAACTTTTGAATTTTCTTCATTGTCAGGAATTCTACAATAAAATGAGAGCAAGCTATACGACAAAAAAAAGCGAACCGAGGCCCGCTTTTTTTGTCATAATAACAAAGGCAATCTCAGCAGAAGTTACTGGCAATAGAACAGGAGATATCCGCCGAAGCCTTGACATGTTCAATAATCGAAAGAACACCGGTGAGATTGATAATGTTCTGGTCATTAACCGAAGCCTTGATCTTTGCTGCAGCACCGTCATAAAGCGCCTGAATCTCACTCATCATCACCAGGGTTTCACTGGCATGTTTCGAGTTACCACTCACAAAAGCCTCAACCGATTTCTTGATCATTTCGGCCGTAATATCGCCCATCGGCTTCAGTCCGTACTCATCCTTGTGCAAATCCTCAACATTGGCAAACTGCACATACTCTGCCTTGTCTGCAATATTAAGCGCCAACTGGGCCAGCCGTTCAAGGTCGCGAAGAATCATTCTGGCATATTTGATCGCCTTGAGATCTTCTGCGCCAAGATTCTGGAACGATGCGTACGCAAGGGTAAGATATTCAACCTCAAACTTCCCTTTCCTGATATAGGCCTCATCAAACTTGAATGCTGAAGAGGCAAGTTCAATATTTCCTTTTGTTGATGCCCGGATGCTGAGCATCAGATTATTCTCAACATTCGAGGACAGTTTGGTAAGCTTCTGCTTGAGTGATTCAAGCTGCACATAGACTGTTCCCTGGGGTTTAGTGGAAAGAGCAAATTTTGCGGGATCAATCTTGATAGTAAAAGCTTGCGGAGTTTCTGTTGCTTTCGGTGAATCGCCGAAAATTTTTCCTAACAGGTTAGCCATAGAGTTCAAACACCATGCTTATGATTTAAAAGATACAAAGTGGCCTTAATTTAGCAGACCTGCAAGGTAAAATGCAAGAAAAAAACAAAAAAACAATTCCGGGATTCCCCAGACCTTACCACCCAATTCTTAACCAGGACTGTACGGTGATCTGTTTCCTGAATCGCTCCTGTTAATCCGCCAAAAAGATTCCTTTTATTTTGTATGCCGATCTAACTTGTTCTTCCGTAAAAGGCATGGCGTTATCTGCACAGATAAAATCTCCGCCAACTTTCTTCAGCCCACACTCCAATGTTGTCAGTTGATTACCGGAGCAATTAAAATCTCCTTTTACTTTTTTAGGTGCACCCTTCAGAGAGGTTATCTGATTCCTTGAGCAATCAAAATCACCCTTGACTTTTTCCGGAGCGCCTTTCAGAGACGTAAGCTTATTATTTGAACAATCAAATGCCTTGACTTTTTCAGGCGCACCTTTGAGAGTGGTCAACTCGTTACACGAACAATTAAAATCACCGTTAACCATTTCCAGGTAACCCCTGAGGCTGGCAAGTTTATTCTTTGAACAATCAAAGTTACCCTCAACATGTGGAGGAGCGCCATCAAGTGATACAAGCTGGTTTCCGGAACAGGAAAAATCGCCTGAAATAACAACCGCACACTTTTCAAGAGAGGTCAATTGATTGTTTGAACAATCATAATCTCCACCCACAATATCTGGCGAGCCCTCAAGGGTTCGCAACTGATTTCCGGAACAATTAAAATCTCCCTCAACTATTTCCAGACACCTCGCTTCCTCGATACCTTTACTTGAATAGATCTTTCCTTGAAGCGTTGTCAACTGGTTTCCTGCGCAAGAAAAATCACCAGTCACAAAAACCGGACAATACTCCAGAGTTTTCAGATCATTGCTTGAACAATCATAATCACCGTTAACTTCCTCCGGGCCTCCTTCAAGGGTTGTCAGCAGATTGCACGAACAATTGAAATCCCCTTTTATCTTTTGAGGAGCCCCTTCAAGAGTTGTGAGTTTGTTCCCTGAACAATTGAAATTTCCGTTAACTTTCTCCGGACAACCCTCAAGCGATGTCAACCCCTTATTTGAACAATCAATATCAGCCGTTCCATCACCAATATCCATGACATCGGTAAAGGTTACTGCCTTAACTGGTTTATTCATCATTACCTCCTCAGATAATTTATTTCCTGTATATTCCTGACAATAAAACAACAAAAGCAAGTTAACTTACTCACGATTGTTCACTGTGAATCTGTTTATATGAAATCATCAAGGAAACCCTTCTGTTTGACAAGTTCGCCAGTCACGAGATAAATAACCTCTTCCGCAATCTTTGTGGCATGGTCGGCTACACGCTCAATATTCCTCGAAACGCTTAACGCATTGATAAGCTGGCTCACATCGGCATCTTCAGTTTTCATTAAAGCCGTCACTTTATTAACTGCCGTATGATGCATCGAATCAACCTGATCATCTTGAACACAAACCTGATCGGCAAGATGACGATCCTGCAAAACAAAAGCATCAATCGACTTTTTTACCATATCTCCGGCCAGCGTAAACATTCGTTCAAACTCAAGCAAATCAAGCGTGGCGGTGGTTATTGCAAACATAGAATCAACGATGTGAAGCGATATTTCACCAATACGTTCAAGTTCATCACTCATCATCATGATAGCAAGAATAGTGCGCAGGTCCTTTGCAACCGGATGCTGAAGTGCGATAAACTGAATACATCGCTCCTCAATGTCAATCTCCTCCATTTCCAGCTCATTTTCCACATCTTTGATACGCGAAACGCTATCCTTGTCCTGGTATTTAACCGCATATATTGCGTCAGACAAATTCGCAACTACTCTGAAAGAAAGGTCAACAAGAACCTGCGAAAGCTCTTGTATGTGGACATGAATCGGTCGATTTGGCATAAGAAAACAGTTGTTTCGTTACATTTTATAGTTAGTGTTCCAAATCCCGGAAAAAATAGCGCACAAAATTACATCAAACTCAATACCAGGAGTTGTCGCCAGTTTCATTCGCCGGGATGGCAACGCCAACCAAAGCCGCAATAAGACGATTTATTCATTAGAATTACGAACCATGGCTGAAAAGGT
The DNA here is from genome assembly GCA_037141805.1 of Chlorobiaceae bacterium. Lineage (GTDB taxonomy): Bacteria > Bacteroidota > Chlorobiia > Chlorobiales > Chlorobiaceae > Chlorobium. The sequence goes on from JBAXBW010000007.1 coordinate 14,797, forward strand.
GATGTGCCCTGAAGTGAGGTGCTTCAAACCCTCAACAACGCTGACGCGATTATAGTGAGACGGAAAAATACTGGATCTGGATCGTATATGGCTTAGCCGCTTTAAAGGCAAAACAAGGCACTTCAGAGCGCTCAGAAATTTACCGTTTCCTCAGTATATGATTTTTCCATTTTCTGAAGCACCCCTCCTGGCACAATCACTCTTTTATTGATTCTATAAGCTTGTCATAAAAACCGCCATTATGTCGAACAATTTCGCCCGTCACGAGATAAATGACTTCATGGGCAATTCTTGACGCATGGTCAGCCATACGTTCGATATATCTTGAGATGCTTAAGGCCGTTATGAGCTGATCAACATCCGAATCCGGATCTTTCATTAATAATGTCACTTTTTTAAAGACCGAACGATGCATCATATCAATCTCTTCATCAAGGGCACAAACCTGGTCGGCGAGCAGACGGTCTTTTGAAATAAATGCCTCAATCGACTTTTTAATCATCCCGGCAGCAAGCATACCCATATCCTCAAAGGCAAACGACTCGAGTAGTTCGATACTGATGTCAGGCATACGGTCAATAATATGAACTGCCAGATCACCGATACGTTCAAGGTCATCGTTAATCTTGATAATGGTGACGATGGTACGCAGATCTCTTGCTACTGGCTGCTGAAGAGCAAGAAATGCCAGACAGCGCTCTTCAAGATTGACCTCAGCCTCATCAATTTCATGATCGATGAACCTGATCTGGCGGGCGCCTTGTTCATCCTGATGTTTCACCACATTCAGGGCATTAAACAAATTCTCCACTACTTTTTCGGAGAGTTGAACAAGAATCTGCGAGAGTTCTTTTATAAGCACATGAACCGGGCGTGATGACATAACATTACAATGGTTTCGTTAGCTGAATCTTCCGGTGATATAATCTTCCGTCATCGGATCTTTCGGATTAGTGAAGAGCTGCGCGGTCGGCGCATGCTCAACAAGAACTCCTTCATAGAAAAACATGGTGGAGTCGGATACCCGTGATGCCTGCTGCATGTTGTGCGTAACAATCATGATAGTATAACTACCGCGCAGCTCCTGGATAAGATCTTCAATTTTTGCGGTAGCTTTTGGATCAAGAGCAGAAGTCGGTTCGTCAAGCAGGAGCACTTCGGGCTCGACAGCAAGCGTACGGGCGACACAGAGCCTCTGCTGCTGCCCGCCACTCAAACCAAGAGCATTTTTGTCGAGACGGTCACAGACTTCATCCCATATTGCGGCTTTTCTAAGGCTTCCTTCAACAATTTCCATCAGTTTTTTCTTGTCGTTAACCCCGTGCAGACGAGGTCCGTAGGCAATATTGTCAAAAATAGATTTCGGAAACGGGTTTGGTTTCTGAAAAACCATGCCGATTTTTTTACGCAGCAATACTTCGTCAGTAAATTTTCCATAGATATCATCACCATCAAAAAGCAGGGCTCCGGTTGTATGACAGCTTGGAATAAGGTCATTCATTCGATTAATTGCACGTAAAAAAGTGCTCTTGCCACAACCGCTTGGTCCGATAATTGCAGTCACATATTTTGAGAGAATATCAGCGCTGACCTTCTTTACCGCTTCGAATTCACCGTAGTAGATGGAAAAATCCTTTGCCGCGATATGAGCAGCTCCTCCTCCAGTTATCGTGCTGCGTTGAGGAGGAAGATAGATCTCTCGTGTTGCTTTCTGTACAGGCAGACTTTCTGAAGTTTTTCTCACATCAGTTGTCATAAGCATTGGATTGTTAGCATTTTAATTTTTTCGAAATACGAGCCCGCAGAACAATTGCTGACAAGTTCAGCAACAGCACAACAGTGACCAGGGCAAGCACCATACCATACTGGACATGGCGGAGTTGAGTGGCTGCTTCATGTTCACTGGCAAGATTATAGATGTTCCATGAAAGAGCTGGTGTCGGAGATGAAAAAACATCCGCAAGCCCTATAGCTGAACCGACACTGACCGCCGCAGTAAAAATAATTGGTGCCGTTTCGCCTGCTGCCCTGCCGAGGCTTATAACTCCTCCGGTCAGAATACCGGGAAGGGCCGCAGGTAAAATAACGGTCGCAATAGTATTCCATTTGGTGGAACCAAGGCTGAGCGATGCCTCTCTGTACGTTTTAGGCACTGCAAGAATAGCCTCTTCGGCGGCGCGAATAATAGTCGGAAGAATCATAATGGCCAGCGTCAGTGCACCGGCAATAACACTTTTTGATTCAGAAACCTTCATGGTATTGATAAAAAAAGCAAGACCGAACATGCCAAAAACAATACTCGGCACACCAGCAAGAGTGCTGTTGGCACTGCGCAGCATACTGTTTAAAAAACCCGGTCTGGCATATTCTGTGAAATAAACCGCAGCAACAACACCGAGAGGAAAAGCAAAAAGCATTGCACCGATAGCAAGAAAAAAGGTACCCTGAATTTCCGGCCAGATTCCTCCAAAAAAGTGCGAATCAACCGAACTGTCAGTGATAAATCCCCAATACACAGTAAACTCGGGAAGAAGCATGCTCTCAAGATTGTCCTTGACATAAGGAAAAAGCTTGACAAGAGAGGTGCCCTCAAAGCCAATGGCACGGCTTACAAAGTACTCCTGGCTCATCACGTTGGGATTGGAATTATCCCACCTTGACTCATAGAGCAGGTCGTGCAACTTTTCCTCGGCTTTCTCCCATCGAGTCTGGCCGTATTTGAACCTTGTCAGCATCGGTTCAGGATCACCCGGCAGAGGGCCAAGCAGTACCTGCAAGGTCGTCCGTACCTGGGAATATTTTGACTGGTATTCTGCCTTTTTTTCGGGCGCCATCGTTTCAAGTTCCGTCTCAAAACTGGTGAGCATATCATATACTTTAGCCCGGTATCGATTTGATGAGGCAACTGCACTCGAAAGATCCTGGCTGTCGCCCCTCTTGAATTCAGTATGTAACATTTTGCGATGTTCGACCGTACCAGTAAAAAATACAGCGCCAATACCATTGTAGACTATCGGTACCACAACAATCATCAGGGCAAAAGCCATGACAACGATGGAACCGATACCAACAGCGGTAAACGAACGATCAAGTATCTTCCTGGTTCCAATATTCATAACAAAAAGGTTGATGGGCAAATATTACTGACCGGACAAAATTTTACGCTGGCGAACGACAATTCTCTCACTGACAAGATTGCTGATAAAACTGATAATCAGGAGCAGCAGACCCATGGCAAACAGGACATGAAAACGGGCAGATCCGGTCACCTGGTCGGCTTCGCCCATATCGCCAGCGATGGTAGCCGTCAGCGTACGGATTGCTTCGAGATAATTAAACCATGGTTCGGGAATATGGGAGGAGTTGCCCGAAGCCATCCAGACTACCATCGTTTCACCGAGAGCCCGCATAATGCCAAGAATGACCGCCGCAAGAATACCGCTGCTTGCTGCGGGAAGAATCGTTTTTATGATCGTCTCAGCCCTTGTCGCTCCAAGCGCATAACTCCCCTCACGAATATCGCGCCCGACAGCCTGAAGAGCATCTTCGGAAACACTGACAATAGTCGGCAATGCCATAAAGCTCAGTATAATAGAGACATTCAGTGCGTTGGTACCAGTCAGAATCTGGATACCATTGAGAACAGAACCAACCTTGAACAACAGAAAAATCGACAAGAGGCCAAGAACAATCATCAACAGCCTTTGCAAATGCTGACGACGCTTCTCATCCTTGATATTGGTGGTCATAAGATCGGAAACAACAATAACGAAAAGAAGCATAAATGGTGAAACGAGAATCCACCATGCCCACATCAGCATTGGGCCACCATGATCCTGCATAAGAGGAGCCATAACAACGAGTGCAAAAAAACCGAAGGCTACCGAAGGAATTGCCGCAAGCATTTCAATGACCGGTTTTGCATACTGCCGGATCGAAAAAGGAAGAATATCGCTGAGGCATATTGCTGCCGCAACACCCATGGGGACGGCAATCAAGGCGGAACCAAGAGTCACCATCAAGCTGCCGTAAATAATGGCAAGAGCACCAAACTCACCAGGTTCGTCGGCTGGATACCAGTTGGTACTGGTAAAAAATTCGCTGAATCCGCGGATCTGGAAAAACGGAATAGCATCGCGTGCCACGAAATAGAAAATAAAAAGAACAATCACAGCCACAAAAAAGGCTACAGAAAAGAGCATCCCTTCTCCGGCTGTTTTTGCAACCTTCTGCAAGGTACGTTTGCGAGCGCTTATCACGAAGGCATTCGAACGGTTGCGCTCCCCTACACTCTCTTCAGCCATAGTCTTGAATGATTTCTTTGATCAATTACCCGTCATTGTGATTTAATTTTGATGACGCTAATCTATGGGCTTTCGGCATAGAAACCAACACTGCTTATGTTACAAGTATGAAACATTTGCTACAAGTAGGTAAACACAAAAAACCGGCTCATCAGTCAACCGGTTTTGTAAATAACAGTATCTGTAAGGGGAAAACCTAGCGGTTAACAAAACCAAGTTCACTTATTATCGCTTTTCCTTCAACAGTGTTTGGTAAATCGATAAACTGCCTCACCGGCCCGGATGGCTGGCCATTGGTATAAAGATACAGAGGTCTTGATACCGAATAGGTGCCATTTTTCACGGTTTTAACATTGGGCAAAACACCATTTACAGCAAGTACCTTTACCGAACTATCAACAAATCCCAAACCAAGAAAACCAATAGCGGAAGGAGTTGTGCTGACTCTGGTTTTTACCGCGCCGTTACTCGACTGGGTTTCAGCACTTCCTGTAATCTGCGTATTCTTGCCGGTAACCAGTTCTTTAAAGGAATCCTGGGTTCCACTGTTGGATTCACGCTGTATAACAACGATACGGGCATTGGCTCCTCCAACCTCCTTCCAGTTGGTAATGGTACCGTGGTAAATGCCGCTGATCTGAACTTTTGAAAGTGAACGCAAGGGGTTTGCCGGATGGACAACCATGGCAAGACCATCAAGCGCAATAACATGTGCAACAGGATTAACTCCTTTTTTCCTGGCCGCCACCATCTCTGCATCTTTCATGACACGCGACATTGCAGCAATCGTGCACGACCCGTTAATCAGGCTTTTTGCGCCATTACCACTTCCCGACTCGCTCACCATGACACGAATACCATATTTTTTCGTAAAATAGGTTGCCAAAGATTTCGCAACAGGCCCAACAGTGGTTGAACCATCCAAAACAAGCGTCTTCCCGGCAGCATCTACAGTTCCTGTGACAGCAAAAGCAAGAAGAACAACAAGCAGCAGAAGTTTATTTATCATAGTTCCGGTTATTGTTATAATTTCGGTAAAAGATAATCACCAGCGGGTTAATTTTGAAACAGAATCGGCATGACAACCTTGATGGAAAAGTTTTCTGTTGGTATCTATTACTTTAATTTAGTAAGTTGCTTTAAATTTGATGAGTTGCCTGTTTTCATTGTCACCATACCTGACGCTTGTAAAATACTATTTGTACCAATAGATTCTTCATCCATAACCCTAAATAATAATATCCATGGCAAACGAAACAAATGATTTCTCGGTCGCGCTCAGCAACCTTCTGGATACCGCTGGTAAACTTGCCCAGCAGCAGATTGATCTTTTGAGCAGCGGAGTCAAAGCAGTCGCTCAGATTGTGGAGCCCTTGGCTAAAACAGCAATTGATCTTGTTGGAAGTGCTTCAAACACTGTTGGACAGGCATTGCAGGGCATCTCGTCAGCAATTGCTCCTAAAAAGTAAGCTGCTGCAGTTGAAGTGCAAAAAGCACCCTGCGCATACCGTGCAGGGTGCTTTTTTTATACCACAAATGCTGACTAAGACAACTTTTTAAAGAATAGCTAAGATTCTCCTCATGACCTGCAACGCTGTTATCTTTGACCTTGACGGAACCCTTCTTGACACCCTTCAGGATCTTGTCAACACCCTCAATACGGTGCTTGCCCTGCACGATTATCCCGAGCATACCATTGATGAGTGCCGTTTTCTTGTCGGACACGGCATGAGAGAGTTGGTCAAAAAAGCACTTCCTGACGGAGTAGGTACCCCGGAAACTATTGACCTTCTTTTGCCGGAATTTATGGCACACTATGCTGACAACTGGAACATGAACTCACGCCCCTACCCAGGCGTCAGCACCATGCTCGACACTCTTGCAGAACAGGGAGTAAAAATGGCTATTCTTTCGAACAAAGCTGATCACTTCACCCGTCTCTGTGCAGAATTTTTGCTGAAAGAGTGGAAGTTTGATATTGTCATGGGCCACCACAGCGGCATTGCCCATAAACCCGACCCTGAAGGCGCACTGCTTGTCGCCCGGATGCTGGGAGAAGAACCTTCATCAATTCTCTATGTCGGAGACAGCGGCATTGACATGCTGACCGCAACAAGAGCCGGAATGTTCCCTCTCGGAGTACTCTGGGGATTCAGACCAGAAAGCGAACTTGTTGAGTTCGGAGCAAAAGCCCTGGTTCAAAACCCTGAAGAAATTATCGACAACTATTTCACCCCAATGAGGAAACGAATGGTTCGCTGATACAATATTCTTCGATATCAAGAGCAGCAAATATAATAATTCTGACTATTATGGCACATAAAGCTTGAACACCCTGGAATAGGGACTGTTCCATTTAACGCAAGCAGAGAATGCGCTCCATCCCGAAAACAGTATATTTCAAACTCGGTAGTGCCGCCTCAGTTGAGTCGTTGCTCGAAAACATCCTTAATATTCTCCCCGAAGGATGGAGGCTTAAAGCCCTTGGTTCATCGAAAGAGCGGCGTGAGTTCTACGATACGTTCGAGTGGCAAGCTTTCCAAAAAGGGATTATTATTGTCAAAGAAAAGAGAACTCTCTTTCTTGCCGACCTCGATACCGGTGTGGAAACTGACTCTCTCCCATTCTCCTGGAACCCTTCATTTTTTTTCTCAGGCACTCTTCCTCCTTGCGAACTGAAAGAAAAGCTGAACTCGTGCAGCACTATCAGGGCATTCATAAAGCTTTGCGCAGTTGACGCACTTATGGATTCATACCGAATTCTTGATGAAAACGAAAAAACTATAGCTGTTCTGACATCGGAATCCTTATGCATTGTTGATCATCATGTTCAAGAGCCCTTCACACATTTTTTTGCTCTCTCGCCCTACAGGGGATATGAAGATGAGATGGCGCAGGTTGAAAAGTCCCTGATGAACAACAAAGATATTGACCGTACTTTTGAATTCAGGGATCGTTTCAAGCTGATGATGCTGACCGCAGGACATACTGTTCAGGGCTACTCTTCAAAAATCGGTCTCACGCTTGATCCGGATGCTCCCATTCGTGAGAGCGCCCAACGCCTGCTGCAATTCACTTTTTCTGTCATGCGTCTGAATGAAACCGGTATCAAAAAAAATATTGATTCCGAATTTCTGCATGACTATCGGGTAGCCATACGCAGAACACATTCAATACTCAAGCAACTCAAGAGCGTTTTTGACGCAGGTGAAACGGCATATTATCTCAACATATTCAGGGAACTTGGCAAACAAACCAATGAATTACGCGACCGGGATGTCTATCTGCTCCAGCAGGCAACCTATTTACACTATCTCCCCCCTACCCTTCAGCCATCATTGAAGATATTTTTCGATACCATTGCCGCATCCCGAAAAATGCTGCAAAGACAATTTTCCCGTTATCTTTCTTCCGATGCCTATAAGTCATTTCTGGAAGAGTGGGAAGCATATCTCAACCGTCCGACACCTCCTGAACCAGAACAAATACCATACGCCTTCCTTTCCACCAGGAGTGTTGCCGTTGAAACCATAAAAAAAGCATGGAAAAAAGTAATACGTCGAGGCCGTCTTGTCAGCCCTGAAACAACTGACGCTGAACTTCATGGATTGCGTATTGATTGCAAAAAGCTCCGCTATCTGCTTGAATTTTTCGCTTCGATTTTTCCTCATAAAACTATTAACCCTGTTATCCGGCAACTGAAGGAACTACAGGATAATCTGGGCAGCTTTGTCGATTTTGCCGTTCAACTTCGTTTTTTGCATGAACAGTTTGCATTGATGCCTGCAGACAAGTTACTTGCCGCATCCACAGGCGGCCTTATGGCTATTCTTTTTCAAAAACAGGAAGAGGCACGTCTCAAGTTTCACAAAACCTTCAGGTCATTTGACCAAGAACAGACCAGTCAACTGTTTCAAGACCTTATAACAAGCACCTGACCATGAAAACAATAGCCTTGTACAGTATAAAGGGAGGTGTCGGAAAAACGGCTGCGGCGGTCAACCTCTCCTATCTCTCTTCCCTGCGTTCGCCACCAACCCTGCTCTGTGACCTTGATCCGCAGGGCGCAAGCTCTTTCTATTTCAGAATTACCGCATCAAGGAAGTACAACAGCGACAAATTTCTCAAGGGAAACAAAAAAATATATCGCAATATCAAAGCAACGGATTTTGCAAATCTTGACCTGCTTCCCTCCGACTTATCGTACAGAAATCTTGATATCGAACTCGCTGAAGAGAAAAAACCTCAGAAAAAACTTAAAAAAAACCTTGACGAGCTGAGCGATGATTACCGGTTTGTTTTTATTGACTGCCCGCCAAATCTGACACTCCTTTCTGAAAGTGTCTTTACAGCCTCCGATCTTATTCTGGTACCATTGATTCCCACAACGTTGTCGATTCGCACCTTCGTTCAGTTGAAAGACTTTTTTGAAGCAAATAAACTTGACGGATCGAAAATTCGTCCATTTTTCAGCATGGTGGAAAAACAGAAAAAGTTACACCGTGACATCATCAATGAGTTCAGCAATACACCGGAATTGCTCACCCAGATGATTCCCTACAATTCTGAAGTTGAAAGAATGGGCATCTACCGGGCTCCACTGAATGCCGTTTTGCCAAACGCACCAGCATCAAAGGCTTACCATAATCTCTGGGAGGAGCTTTGTTCGCAACTTGAGCGGTAGTCCATCCAGCGTTTATATGCTTTGACTGGTGGGGTATTGAGTTCTTTTTTGGGAATCTTTTTTGTATCTTTTGCCGTAGGGATTTAGTACTTTTTGGTTTGTCTTTACTCGTATCAAATGGCAACTTCCTGTCAGTTTAATATGAAACGTTGATCAGGAACATTGAGTCTTTTTAATGACTACTGTATTCAGAAACTCTATTTCATTGATGCCCCGTCATGTCATTAGATCAAATAAAAAAATGGACGACAAACTACAACAGGGAGCTCTATCAAAAGGTAAAAACCGTTTTGATATTCATGGCGGGAGTTACCCTTGTTGCACTGGTGTATTTTTCTATTAATCTCGCTTTTCAGTATTATTCAACCAACAATAGTATAAACACAAAGGCCATCGATGCCGCAAGGTCCGGCTCTCGCAAAATCGATACCATGGCCAGAGGCATTGAGCGAACAGTCGGAAATATCGCTCTTGTTACAGAGAGGAAAGAGGTTAATGAAAATGATCTGATTGCTGTTCTCTCAGACAAAAATAGTAACGTTTCGTGCCGGTATTCAATCAGATTTTTATCTGACTCTGAATCATCCGCAGTATACAGGAGACTGTCGAGCTTAGGCAATATTAATCCTATGATGGAGATGACGGTTTCCGGCAATTCCGATGGCACACAAGAATTGCTGCATGCGGAGCTGGCCAGCATGAAAGAAGGGTGGCAAAAAACAGCCTGGAACAAGAATGACAAGGCTGTTATACTGAACTATCAGAAAAAGCTGTACACTTCCCCGGGTTCTGGCGAAAAAAAACTGATCGGAATTGTTTCGGCTAAAATCTCTATCGATGATTTTCAGAAATCTCTTGACTTTCAGTCGTTGGGACAGTACGGCTATCGTTTTCTTGCTGATGGTGATGGAGTGATGCTTGATCATCCTGACAAGAATCTTGTTATCAACAATTTCAAACTGCTGGATTATGCCAGGAGTACTTATACAGCAGATAACAGCAATAACCTGCTGCTCGCATTCAAGGCTAAAACTGGTGTCAGTTTCTTTGAAAAAAGCATCATTAACGGTCAGAAAACCATATTCCGGTTAGAACCCGTAGCATCAACCGGATGGTTTACAGGCATTGCCCTGATTGTCGATGAGCTTGGAATGTCGGATGGCTTTCTGAAACAGCAGTTGATGCAATTGCTTTCGGTATTCATTTTATTTCTGGGACTGACGGGCCTCTATTTCATCCTTTTATCTTCATCATCTGAAGCTTTCCATAATCGGGTCAAGCAATATGCATGGTTTGTCAGTTGTCTATTTATAGCCGGTCTTGTTTGTGTCCTGGCGCTCTATATTTCAAGAGGTGCAAATTCTCCTTATGAAGATAACTGCATTACCACATCCTATCAAATAGAGCAGTACAAGAAAGAACAGACAGACAAGGCACTTCGTACTCAGTCTTCTCCCCCGCAATTTATCCAGACAGGCATTACCGTTAATTCTCTTTCAGTTTCAGAACCAAATGAAATGGCCGAGGTGTACGGGACAATGTGGCAACGGATTCCTTTGGGTATGGATGCCAAGCAAGTTGGCGGGATACTGTTTCCGGATCAGATTGAAACCAAGATGTACGAAAGTTTCCGAATGGAAGAGAATGGCTTTCAGGTTATTGGGTGGAGTTTCTGTACCCGACTCCAGCAGGATTTAAAAAGTTCCCGTTACCCTTTCGACAGGTACAATATCAAAATCAGGATGTGTCAACCCAGGAAGTTCGGCTCCACTATTTTCGTTCCTGATATTGCATCCTATAAAATAACCTCCCCGACCGCAAAGCCAATGGTGTCTGATGGTTTCTCCATTTCCGGCTGGAATGTTAACAATACTTATTTTAATTTTTCAGAACAAGCAGACAACATAGACTTTGGACGCCGTACTCTTGTGGAGAGTCCCAGCGTCAAAGACCTGACCTTGAACATCACCATCGAGCGCGACTGGCTCAGCAGCGTTATGTCCATGATGATTCCAATATTTATCATTATGGTAATCCTGTTTTCCGGTGTCTATATGATCACTCACGAAAACGATGCTGAATCATTCAGCTTTGATGCCAATGAGGCGACAGCTATTGGAACCGCATTTACGATGTTTCTGGTGGTCACAATACAAAGTGTCAGGATACAGGTGATACCCCAGGGTATTCTCTATATCGAAAAAATCTATTTTATGATTTATTTCGCAATGCTGATCAATGTGATTTTTGTCGTCGCCATTACGAAGCAGAGCGGATTTCTGTTCACTTACAAGCATGGAATATTTTACAGGTATCTGTACTGGCCATTATACTCAGGCATTTTATATCTTATTACCCTGATAAGCTTTTATTGATTGGTCAGAATCTTGTGACCCCGTCAAAGATTTCATCTTCAGTAAGAGAGCGGGTATTGCACAATAAGGTATTGGCTTATTTTATATGCAAGAATTTGAATTATGAACAGGATAGACAACATCATCTGGTCCAAAATAAAGGAGAGATGTATTGTTGTTTCCGAAATGGTAACGGGTAATGGAAAGGCTCCCTCTTTCCCCCTTCGGAGCATAGCTCTTCTGGCCGCAATGTATGCTTCTACCGGGCAGGCTTATGCCATTGACCCCGGTGCACTTCCCTCCGGGGCACTGATAACATCAGGCAGCGCAACCGTCGGAACCAACGGCATGCAGATGACGGTAAACCAGTCCAGCCAGAAAATAATTGCAAACTGGCAGAGCTTTAACATTGGCGAAAAGGCTTCAGTCCGTTTCAACCAGCCGAACAGTTCCGCTATAGCCCTGAACCGCATCAACGACCAGAACCCCTCGCGTATCATGGGTTCCCTCTCGGCCAACGGCCAGGTTTTTCTGCTCAATCAGGCTGGAATAATTTTCGGCAAGAGCGCAATGGTCAATGTCGGGGGGCTTGTAGCCTCGTCGCTCAACATACTCGACAGCGATTTTCTTGCCGCGAAATACAAGTTCACCAATGGAGGCAGTGCAGGCCCCGTCCTCAATCAGGGCACCATCAATGTTGCTGATGGAAGCGTCCTCGCCTTTATTGCACCCAAAATTACAAACGAAGGAAGCGTTACCTCCAACAGTGGCAACACCCTCCTTGCCGCAGGCGATCAGGTATCGCTTGACTTCAGCGGTGACGGGCTCATCACCTGCACGGTAGATCGGGGAACAGTCGATGCTCTCGTTGAGAACAAAGGGCTCATCAAGGCTAACGGCGGAGTGGTTGTTATGACTGCAAAGGCAGCCGCAACCCTGCAAATGGCGACAGTGAGCAACAGCGGTGTCATCGAAGCAAATACCATTCAAAACAGGGGTGGACGCGTTATGCTTGTCTCCGACATGGAGAACGGCCAGACAATCGTCAGCGGCACACTTGATGCGTCAGCTCCGAACGGAGGCAATGGTGGCTTTATTGAAACATCAGGCAGAAGACTCACTGTTCTCGATGGAACAACAATCACCACCCTGGCACCCCTCGGCAATGCAGGCACATGGCTGATCGACCCGGTCGATTTCACCGTCAGTGCAGGAGCTGGAGCATTGACCAGTAGCGGTATTGGAGCCACTACCCTTTCCAGTAGTTTGTCAACAACAGACGTCACTATTGCCACGGATCCTTCGACTGGAGGAAATGGGGATATCGTTGTAAACAGCACCGTCAATATTTCCTCTCATAGGCTGTCGCTTCTGGCTGATGGCGCGTTGATGATCAATGCAGGCATTTCAGGCAACGGGGGACAACTTGTGCTTCAAAGCGGCACGAACGGTGCCGTCAACAAAGCAGTTACCATCAACGGTTCTATTTTACTTGGTGGCGGCAAACTGAAAATCACAAGTACTGGCGGAGTTGAATCTTTGGCGGAAATCAATGCTTCTGGCTTGCTCGAATTATACGGAACAGGTGACTTTAATCTCAATTATACAGGTAATGGTAATGTCAATGATTTTGATGATTTCACAGCAAATGTTGTCGGTTCGATAAATCTTTATGAAAACCATGATTTCATTCATATTCTACCGGCAGGAGTAACCGCTACCGGGAATGTAACCCTGCGAGCAGAAGAACAACTTAATATAGACGGGCCAATCTCCATAACCGGACCGGGCAATCTTGTGCTTTCAATCTCCGGTAAGAACATTATCTACCCTGGTGATAACTTCATCAAGACCACATCGCCGGTTACACTGAATAGCGGATCTGTCTCGTTCGTCACTGAAACAGGTACTGGAACTTATACTATTGGCAGTTCCATAACCGCCTCCGGTGCCGGTATTACATTCGACCAACCGGTAACCCTCAACGGCAGCCAGTTGATCTCCTGTAACGGCCTGCTGACCTTCAACAGTACGTTAACGCCATCCCCCACCTCAGATACCATCCTTGAAGCCAATGACTTTTTGTTTAATGGCAGTGTAACGGGAAACAATACCCAGCAGATAACACTGGAACCGTACGCAGTTTCCGACAATATGATCATCGGTTCAGGTGGAAACATAGATACCGCACTTGCCAATATCAGGGGATTCAGCTCTCTCACTTTTGGTCGTGCTGATGGTACCGGAACAGTGACATTTGGCGGCTCATCTCCAGAAACGCCTTACTCTTTTACAAATTCAATCACTCTGCAGTCGGGCGGAACAGGTGGTTCCGTGGTTATAGAGAAAGCGATTTCCACAACCGGCGAACAATTGACCTTCAATGCAGGTGGTCCCCTGTCAATCAACCAGAATGTCGAAACTGAAACCGGCGCAATTTCACTGACGGGAAATACCATAACCATTGCTGATACCAAATCGGTCATCAGCTCTTCAGGCGGTGCCATCACCATCTCGGCAAATACTCTCACACTCTCAGGTACAACGACCCTGTCCAGTTCAGGATCGCTTGCCATCACTCCTGAAACCACAGGAACAACCATTGGTATTGGTGGCGGAAGTGGCACACTGGCATTGCCTGCCAGCTATTTCACCACCAATTTCTCTGACGGTTTTTCCGATATTACCATCGGTAATGCCACAACAGGTAACGTGACCACAGGCGCTATCATCCTCAGAGATAATTTCTCATTGATCAGTGGCGGCTCTATCACCATCAATGGAGCACTTGCCGCGACAGGGAACAACACCATTACCCTCAAGGGAACAGGCTCCGTCACCGAGGGCGTGAATGGCTCTCTGGTTGCTGATCAACTGGTGCTGCTGGGAGGTAGTGTCACTCTGGACAACACAGGCAATAAGGTTACAACGCTTGCCGCCAGTGGCGTTGACAATCTAACCTGCCTCAACAGCGATGCTTTGATTATTGGCACCGCAGGCGGTATTGATGGAATCAACGCAACTGGCACGGTGAACGTAGCAACACTCACTGGCAACCTGACCATCTCTCAAACTATTGCAACCACCAACGCTTCATCGAGTGCTGTTACGTTGAATGCCGGCACCAGTAGTGATGCAAAAACATCCACCGGTGGAGATATTATTATCAGCGGCGGCAGTATCACTGTTGGTACCGGAGGTTTGGCCATGCTCTATACCGGCAGCATCACTGGCAGTAGAGGCTTGACATCACTCATCGGGTCTGGCAGTGGAAACTTCCGCTATGCGAGCGATGAATCAACCACAAATTATTCGTCCGCACTTTCTGCTGGAACTTATGCCATCTACCGCGAACAGCCGTTGTTGACAGTAACTCCTGGCAGTGAAACCATTACTTATGGTAATACAACGCCTGGTTTTGCTGGCACCTATGCCTCTTATGCAAACGGCGACACTTCGCCGGGAACGGTTACTGGAACTGCAACATGGACGATAAACGGGAGCGCACCTGTCGCATCCTATAATGCCGGAAATTATGATGTAACCTATAACAGCGGATTGGGAAGCAGTCTTGGCTACGGATTTAGTGATAACGTATCGAGCGCCAGCGAGCTGACTGTCAACAAAGCACTGTTGACGGTAACGGGAATCAGGGCCTACACAGGCACAAACAGCTTTGATAACAGTATGCTGAGTGTAACTGGCGCACAAAACAATGAAACGATAACGCTGAGCACTGGCACTGGCAGCAGCGGAAGCAACATAGACGTTGGCAACTACAGCGGCAGCACGCTCAGCGGCCTGTCGATCAGCGTCAGCGGCGGAAACGCATCGGCATCAAACTACCTGTTGCCGGGCACTGGCACGCTCAACATAACCAGGGCCGCCCTGAGCATCACGGCCAACAGCACCAGCAAGACGTACGGTCAGGCACTGACCTTTACGGGCAACGAGTTCAGCAGCAACAGCCTGCAAAATGGTGAAACGCTAAGCAGCGTGAGCTTGAGCAGTGGTGGAACTGCGGCAAATGCGAACGTTGGCAGTGGCAGCTACAACATCGTAGCCACTGCGGCTGCGGGAGGCAATGGTTTCAAGCCTGGCAACTATGACATCACCTACAACCCCGGCACACTGACCATCATCCCTAAGACGGTAGCACTTTCGGCAAGCAAGAGTTATGATGGCACAACAAGTCTGGCCGGTGCAGTGACGATTGTGACCGGTGTCGGCAGTGAGACGCTGACTTACAGTAATGCCGTTGCCAGTGATGCCAATGTTGCCACGGCAAACAAATCAATCAGCACAATCACGCTTGCTGATGGTTCTGGCCTGGCGAGCAACTACCAGTTGCCGACACTGGGCAGTGCGACTGCACCATTGATCATAATCCCGAAAACAGTAGCACTTTTGGCAAGTAAAACTTATGATGGCACAACAAGTCTGGCCGGTGCGGTGACGATTGTGACCGGTATCGCCAGTGAGACGCTGACTTACAGTAATGCCGTTGCCAGTGATGCCAATGTTGCCACG
>JBAXBW010000008.1:0-30159 GCA_037141805.1 Chlorobiaceae bacterium
GCCACAAACCATGAGCCAGTCGTTATCACCGGCAAAAGAAATAATGCCGTGCTCATCTCGACAGAAGATTGGGCATCTATCCAGGAAACCATGTACCTGTTATCCGTTCCGGGCATGCGCGAGTCCATTATGGAAGGGCTGCAGACTCCAGTTGGCGAATGTACCAAAGAGTTAGAGTGGTGATGTGGGAATTGGTTTATACAAAGCATGCCAGGAAAGATGCTCAGAAAATATCTTCAGCAGGTCTGAAAGAGAAAACGAAGTCACTTTTGATGCTTCTCGGTGAAAACCCGTTTCACAATCCACCACCTTATGAAAAATTGGTTGGTGATTTATCCGGAGCTTATTCCAGGAGGATCAACATTCAGCACCGGTTGGTTTATCAAGTTTTAGAAGAGCTTCATGTCGTTAAGGTGCTGAGGATGTGGTCACATTATGAATGAAATTGTGCCGATAACAAGCGGATCAACCAGACGGCAAGGAGCAGCGTTGTGCTTATCGCGCTCAAGTTCAGTGGCCGCTGATGTTTACACTTGGCGTTCGGTATAGGAACTTTATGATACTCTCAAAAACAAAGCGCCTTATCGGGATTTCAGTGGTGATTGCTGCAGTGATCCTCTTTTTTGTCATGCGACCCTCTCCGCTGCCGGTGGATTCCGATGTGGTGAAGCGTGGCCCACTCCAGGTAACGCTTGATGGTGAAGGTGTTACCAGAGTGAATGATCGTTTTGTTCTTGCCGCTCCGGTGACAGGAAAGCTGGTGAGAATAGTGCTTGAGGAGGGTGATGTTGTCAGGAAGGGGAGTGTTGTTGCTTCGGTGCTACCGGCTGAACTTGATACCCGTGCCTATAGTGAAGCCTCATCACGAGTTGGTTCGGCCCGTGCAGCACTTGACGAAGCTGTTGCCCGTCAGCGACGCGTGCAGCTCTCTCTTGATCAGACTGACCGCCGTCTTGCCCGCTATCAGAATCTCTATCGTGAAGGAGCTGTTCCGAAAGAGAGTTATGAACTGGCGGAAACTGAAGCCCAAATCGCGAAAAAAGAGGCTGACCAGGCGCGATCAGGTGTAGAGGCAGCCCGTTTCAACCTTGCTGCGCTTCATGCAGCGGTAGATCGGCAGGTGGGAGGTAAAGCCGTCACAGTGCACTCTCCGGTTAATGGGCGGGTGCTGAAGATTCATGAAAAAAGCGAACGGCTTATTCCTGCCGGTGCTCCACTGGTTGATATTGGCGACCCCTCCGCAATTGAACTGGTGATTGATGTGCTCTCTTCTGATGCCATTGCGGTAAAGCAGGGAAACCGGGTGCTCGTCACCAACTGGGGTGGCGACAAGCAGTTACAGGGTGTGGTGAAAACCATTGTTCCAGCGGCTTTTAACAAGGTTTCAGCGCTTGGTATTGAGGAGAAAAGGGTCAACATTGTAGCGGTTCTTGACACCAATGAACCGCTGCTCGGCGATAACTTCCGTGCTCAGGCAAGCATTGTGCTCCGTGAAGCCAGGAGCGTGCTTCAGGTGCCGGTCAGTAGTCTCTTCAGGGGCAAGAATGGCTGGCATCTCTTTGTGATCGAAGATGGCAAGGCTGTCGAAAAGGCTGTGATGATCGGGATGCGCGGCACCTGGCAAGCCGAAGTGCTTGCCGGGGTTAGTGAAGGACAGCGGGTTGTGGTGCATCCCTCCAATGAGCTGAAAGAGGGGATGGCGGTGCAGGTGCAGGAGTGAAGCGCGGAGTTTTTTGTAAAAGTGATGTAAACCAACAAAGTAACTATATATGCCCAAGAAACAGACCGAATCAGTTCCAAAAGCGTGCCACTTGGGTTTGAAGGTGATCCTCCCTGAAAAACCAAACAACCGTTTACCGCAATATCGTATCACTGATGCTGGCCGGGCATGGTAGCTGCTCGAAAAGTGCCGTTCACACACCCCAAATCATCGGTTTGAATTCCTATGGGATATATTCCCCGAAGCTCGGCTTCGTAAAAGATTCCCCTCATCCATCGCGGATATAATAATCCAACTGCAATGGCCGTTTGTAAAATAATTGGTAACTTCGCGGTAGAATATCTTTTTTTTTCATCTAAACCTGCACATCTATGCCAACCTCATTCGTTGTTATTGACAGCCGCGTCACGAACTTCAACGCGTTGATTGCAAGCTTTGCAGCAGACAGCGAATATGTTGTGCTCGACCTTGAGCGTGATGGCATGGTGCAGATTGTGGAAGCGCTTGCAGGCAAGAGCGGGTACAGCTCAATTCAAATTATTTCGCATGGTGCGCCTGGCGCGATAACGCTTGGCAGCACAATGCTTGATAGTACCGCATTGCATGGCTATTCGGCGGAGTTAGCCACTATTGGCAGTGCGCTGTTGCCTGCGGGCGACCTGATGCTTTATGGCTGCAACGTTGGTGCTGGCGATGTTGGACAGCAATTCGTGAATATGCTTGCGCAGCTTGCTGGCGCTAATGTCGCGGCTTCGGATGACCTTACCGGTGCAGCAACGTTTGGTGGTGATTGGGGACTTGAGGTGCAGAACGGTGCGATTGAGAGCGTGGTGCAACCGCTTGTGGGATTGGAGGGAGTACTGGCGAATAGCGCACCAACGTTGTCTGTGCCAACAAGCGCTGTAGTGTTTGCCTCAACGATAGATTACATCACCGGTTCCGCAGCACAAACCGTTACACCAAATGGTTATGCTTCGCAAGCCATTGTTGCTGCTGATATCAATGGTGATAACGAGATTGATTTGGTGATTACCAATTCCAATAGTGCCACAGTATCAGTATTGATGAACGATGGAAATGGCTCATTTGCCCCAAAAGTGGATTACTCGGCAGGAAGTGGTCCTCATTCTGTAACAGTCGCGGATGTCAATAACGATGCACTACCTGATCTTGTGGTTGCCAATAATTGGACTAATCCAAAAATATCAGTGTTGCTCAACAATGGCAATGGAATATTTGCCTCACAAGTGAATTACCCGGCAGGCGCTGATCTTTATGCGGTAACTTCAGTGGATATCAATAAAGATGGATGGATGGATATTATTGCAACAAATGCCTCTGCTGGCACTATTACCGTGCTGCCAAACAATGGAGATGGTACGTTTCCAACAACCACTCCTGCATCGTATTCTACAGGAGCAAGTCCGTTAGCAATTGCTTCAGCAGATTTCAATAATGATGGTTTTATTGATCTTGTTGTTCCTAACTCTGGCAACTCTAAAGTATCCGTACTGTTCAATAATGGCAGTGGTGGATTTACTGAGAAAACAGATTACAATACAGGTGCTGACACAAAAGCCATTAGACCAGTATCGGTTATTGCTGCTGACTTTAATAGCGACAATTACGCTGATATTGCTGTTACTAATTTTACATCAGGTAATGTATCGGTGCTCTTGAACAAAGGTGATGGTACATTTGCTACAATTACCTCTACTCCAAGTTTTCCTGCATATCCAACAGAAAATCATCCCGCTTCGCTTTCTGCCACTGATTGTAATGGCGATGGCAACATTGATTTAGTTGTTGCTAACAGTGGCAGTAATACGGTTTCCGTTTTACTGAACAATGGAGATGGTACATTTGCTGCTACATCGTTAACATTTTCAGCAGGGATTCAACCGTATGCAGTTGCTACGGCTGATATCAATAACGATAACAAAAATGATATTATTGTTGCCAATATTAATGAACTCAGTCAAAACAGAGTTTCAGTATTAATAAATACGTCATCAGTTGCGGCAACATCGTTCACCGAACAAACAGCAATAGCGGTATGCAGCAACATTGTGCTTACAGATTCTGATGGGGATGCAAGCTGGAACGGTGGATCGCTGAAAGTGCAGATTACAGGCAATGCCGAAACTACCGACACGCTGAGCCTTCCTGCCGTTAATCCCAACAAAAACGGCATTTGGCTGGATACCTCTGCTGGGAACATCATCATGGCGGGCACCACAGTGATTGGCTCGGCTGATGCTTTTTCAGTTACCAGCAATAGTGAATGGATATTGACGTTCAATGATAATGCAACCAACGCTCTGGTGCAAGATGTTGCTCGTTCGGTGATGTTCAATAATAGAAGTGATACGCCGTCAGAATTGGAACGCGTTGTAACGTTCATGGCGACCGATAACCTTGGTGCAGCGACATCGCTGGAGCAGCGAATTGCTGTAACGGCAGTGGATGAACCAGCCGATAACACTGCGCCGACGTTTATGGTTGGTGATGGCAAAGTAACTACTGATTTTGCATCTTCCTTTGATTATGGTTATAGCGTAACGGTGCAAAGCGATGGCAAGATTCTTGTTGCGGGAACGAGCGCCAACTACAGCTCCTGTGATTTTGCACTTGTGCGCTATAACAGTGATGGTTCGCTTGATACCTCTTTTGATACCGATGGCAAGGTAACCACTGACTTTGGTTCTAATGTTGATGCCGGGTATAGTTTAACTGTGCAAAGCGATGGAAAAATTCTCGTTGCAGGATACAGTGATAACGGCACTAACACTAATTTTGCTCTTGTGCGTTATAATAGTGATGGCACATTTGATACAACCTTTGGAGATAATGGCAAAGTTATGACTGACGCTGGTTCGCGCGTTTTTGGTGGAGTAAGTGTCAATAGCGTTGTTCTACAAAGCGATGGCAAAATTCTTGTTGGTGGAAGCAGTTGGAACGGAAGCAATTATGATTTTGCATTAGTGCGTTACAACAGCGACGGCTCGCTGGATACTTCCTTTGATACCGACGGAAAGGTTATGACTGACCTTAGTTCTTACTCTGATTATGGTCACAGTGTTACTGTGCAAGAGGATGGTAAGATTCTTGTTGCGGGTATACGTTTTGGTGATTTTGCCTTAGTGCGCTACAACAGCGATGGCGCGTTGGATAGTTCCTTTGATACCGATGGTAAAGCAACCACTGACATAGGTTTAATAAATGATGTTGGCAACAGTGTAACCGTGCAAAGCGATGGCAAGATTCTTGTTGCGGGAGCGAGCTTGACCGACAGCAACTATGATTTTGCTATTGTGCGCTATAACCGCGATGGTTCGCTTGATACCTCTTTCGACACCGATGGCAAAGTAACCACTATTTTTGGTGCTGACTATGATTTAGGCAATAGCGTTACTGTGCAAAGTGATGGTAAAATTCTTGTTGGGGGAAGCACTGGGAATGGTAGCAACAGGGATTTCGCTCTTGTGCGTTACAATAGCGATGGTTCGCTTGATACCTCTTTCGACATTGATGGCAAGGTAACCACAGACTTTGCTTCGAGCAGTGATGACGGTATGGGCGTCACCGTGCAAAACGATGGAAAAATTCTCGTTGCTGGATATACCTCAGGCGGCGTAAACATTGATGATTTTGCTATTGTGCGCTACAACAGCGATGGCTCGCTTGATAAAACGTTTGGTGCAATTAACACGATCGATGGCACATCAACCTACATCGAAGGTGGTAATGCTGTTGTTCTCGATAACGATGTGCAGATTGTTGATGCAGAACTTGCAACACTTGGCAACTATGCAGGTTCAACGCTCACGCTTGTTCGCAACGGTGGTGCAAGTGCGGAGGATTGGTTCTCCGGTGCAGGTATTGTAGCTGGTTCGGAAAGCGGTACGATTACGGTTGCAGGTGCCAATATTGGTAACTACGCATGGAGCAATGGTTCACTATCTATGACGTTTAATACAGCGGCAACACAAGAGTTAGTGAATCAGGCAATGCAATCACTTGCTTATGAAAATGCAAGTGATGCGCCACCAGCTTCTGTTCAAATTGACTGGACGTTCAACGACGACAATATGGGTAGTCAAGGCTCCAGCGGAGCCCTGAGTGCCACTGGCAGCACAACGGTCAATGTTACAGCGGTGAACGACGTACCGACCGTATCTGGCCCCCTTGCGACAACGGTTTCGGAAGGCGACCCGTCTATCAGCCTTAACCTGCTGGCAAATGCCCATGACGATGACCTCACCGACACGCTCTCGGTAGGAAATGTCAGCTATACCGTTAATGGTATACCGTCTGCATTACCGGCGGGAATCACGATGGATGGCAATACTATTGTGATCGATCCCGTCAATACTGTCTATAATGCAATGGCGCGAGGAGAACAGACAACGATTGTTGCCACCTATCGGGTTTTTGATAGTTCTGCTACGGCAGAAATATCGTTTGCAGCCAAAGTGAACTACGCTACGGGATCTTTTCCATATTCAGTCACAAGTGCGGACGTGAACGGCGACGGTAAGACCGATCTAATTGTTGCTAATTATAACAGCGATACAGTATCGGTGCTGAACAACAATGGCGATGGCACCTTTGCCACGAATGTGGACTACGCGACGGGCGATACGCCATATTCAGTCACGTGTGCGGACTTGAACGGCGACGGTAAGGCCGATCTGATTGTTGTGAATCATAGCAGCAATACGGTATCGGTGCTGAACAATAATGGCGATGGCACCTTTGCCACGAAAGTGGACTACGCGACGGGGTCTTATCCAGAATCAGTCACAAGTGCGGACGTGAATGGCGACGGCAAGGCCGATCTGATTGTTGCTAATTCGTTCAGCTATACAGTATCGGTAATGAAAAACAATGGCGATGGCACCTTTACCACTACTGATTATGGGACGGGAATTGGACCATGCTCAGTCACAAGTGCGGACGTGAATGGCGACGGCAATTCCGACCTGATTGTTGCAAATGGTGGAAGCCCTAGTTCAGTATCGGTGCTTACAAACAGTGGCGATGGCATCTTTGTCTCCAAAGTTAACTACGCGATGGATAGTGCAAGTTCAATCACGAGTGCGGACGTAAACGGCGACGGCCAGCTTGACCTGATTGTTGCTAATGATAACAGCAATACGGTATCAGTGCTGATCAACAATGGCGATGGCACCTTTGCCACGAAAGTGGACTACGCGACGGGATTGTGGCCATCTTCCGTCACAAGTGCGGACGTGAACGGCGACGGTAAGGCTGATCTGATTGTTGCTAATTTTACCAGCAATACGGTATCAGTGCTGAACAACAATGGCGATGGAACCTTTGCCGCGAAAGTGGACTACGCGACGGGGTCTTATCCAGAATCAGTGACAAGTGCGGACGTGAACGGTGATGGCAAGCCAGACCTGATTCATGCTAATGCTACCAGCAATACGGTATCGGTGCTGATCAACAATTCGACTGGCTTCATTGGTTACTACCCGACCACCACGGCAACGATAACGATCAACGGCACAAATGATGTGCCGGTAGTGGACGCAACAGATGTCACAGGTGCAATCACAGAAATGGTCACACCAGTTAGCAACTTGACAGACAGCGGCACGATAGGCTTTACGGATGTTGATCTTTCCGATAGTCACAGTATCAGCAGCGTTACGCCATCGGCAGGAGCCCTTGGAACGCTGATATCAACAATTACGACTGATACAACAGGAACGGGAGTTGGTGGTGTTGTAACATGGAACTACAGTGTTGATGCTTCTGCGATTGAATACCTTGCTGAGGGTGAGCACAAGGTTGAGACGTTTACATTCAATATTCTTGACGATAATGGAGGTAGTTTTGAGTGCTCTGTCAATGTTACGATTACAGGAACGTATGATGACACCATTGCCCCAACCCTCACAGCATCCACCCCATCCGACGACGCAACAGCCGCTGCCGTTGATAGCAACATCACGTTCACCTTTAGCGAAAACGTCAAAGCTGGCACTGGCAACATCGTCCTCAGCAACGACACGGATATTCGCACGATTGATGTTACCGACAACTCGCAAGTCACTTTCGATGGCGACACGATAATTATCAATCCAACCGACGATTTATATGCTGGAAGCAATTACCATGTTGAGATTGCTAACGGTGTCATTCAGGATACGGCGGGCAATGCGTTTGCTGGTATCAGCGATGCAGAGACGTTGGATTTTGAAACAGAGCATAATGCTCTTTCAGGCCACATCACCTTCTGGAAAACCGGCGATGCCATTACCGATGTCACCACAACCCTCACCACTTTGCCAACCGATGGCACACAACACGCCATTGAGTTGAAAAACATTCACGTTAAAGCCGATGGCAGCCATACGGTTGAAGTATGGGCAACCACGCCAAACAGCTCAACCGGCAGCTTTGAATGCGAATTTGTGTTGCCAACTGGTGCAAACGCAACGTGGCAGGATGCTGCCAAATTGCCTGCCGGATGGACTTCAACGTCCAACACCATAACATCAGGTAACTTCCTTGTCGATGGTATGAGCACCAAACCCCTGGCTGAAGGGCAGGTGAAACTCGGTACACTCACCATTACCACGCCAATTGAGGCGGACAACCTTGATCTGTTGTTGATTGGTGGTCAGCTTGGAGATAACGATGTCGAGGGGTTTGGCATCAGCAGCGTCAGATCCGCTACCGGTAGTGGCAATGAGTACCGCTACCACTCGCTTGCCGATGGTCGTTACGCCCTTACTGCCGATAAGCTTGCAGGCGCAAGAGAAGCAAGTGCCGTCCATGCCAATGATGCTCTTGCGGCCTTAAAAATGGCGGTGGAACTCAATCCAAACGACGATGGCAGTTCCGTGTTGCCTTATCAATACCTTGCCGCTGACATTAATCAAGATGGAAAAGTGCGGGCTAACGATGCGCTCAACATTCTTAAAATGGCAGTAGGTATTGAATCCGTACCGGACGACGAGTGGATTTTTGTCTCTGAAGAGGTCGCAGGCAAAATCATGGATCGCTCCCACGTGGATTGGTCAGATCTTGCGCCGACCATTGATTTTAACCAAACCGCAGTTGAAATCGACTTCATCGGCATCGTAAAAGGAGATGTTGATGGTAGTTGGGTTGGGGTTGGATGAAGAATGTCGGATTTTAGAAAACCGCTATGGCATAGTTTCGGGGGAAGGATTTTGATGTTCCTCATTTGAGGTTATATATTGATGCCAAAGATACCCGTTTCACGAGTTTTCACACGATATGGCCCATACTTCCATCTATCGAGAACAGCAGCATGACAGCGATCAGGAGCTGGTTGCCAGGGCCATTGAGCATAAAGAGGCATTTGCCGCAATCGTTCGCCGATATCAGGCGCCTCTTTTGAGATATATCGTTCGCCTGGGATGTAAGGATTTATCTGCGGCGGAAGATCTTCTTCAGGAAATATTTATCAAAACGTTTGTTCATCTCAATGATTACGACAAATCTCTCCAGTTTTCATCGTGGATTTACCGAATTGCGCATAATGAAATCATCAGCTATTTCCGAAAGGAAAAGAGTCGTCCAAGCGTATTAGTACAGGGTGACGGTAATTTTCTATTTGAAAATATGACGGATGATACCGGTTTGACCGAGCTGGAAGGCCAGCGGCATACAGCAGTGGAAATTCAGGCGGCGGTTGATCGTCTTGAGACAAAGTATCGTGAAGTTATTGTCCTGAAATTTTTTGAAGAAAAAAGCTATGAGGAGATATCAGACATTTTACAGATTCCTCAAGGGACAGTAGCGACATTGATTAATCGGGCCAAGAAAAAAGTACGGTATACTTTAGAACAGAGTAAGTAGTGATGCCTCATGCAGAAGGACAGATCAAAATATATTCTTGATGAAATTGAGAAAAGACATGCTGAGCTGATTCCACGTTGGCGCTTTCTTGTCAAACAACTTGGTTTTTGGCTGCTTGCCGCAATTTCGGTTGTAACGGGCGGCCTGGCGATGGCGACGGCCATTTATGTTTTTATTGATAACGATTTCATTGCGGATCACGATTATATTGATCGTTTTTTTATTGAGCGTCCCTTGGCTGAGGATATCATATCCAGTATACCCTATGTTTGGCTGGCTGCTCTTGCGCTGTTTACTCTGGTTGCATTCTTCGGATTTCGGCACACAAAAAAAGGGTACCGTTATTCAGCGCCAAAGGTTATTGCAGCATCCCTCAGTGCAAGCCTTTTGCTCAGCCTTTGCTTGAACACGGTTGATATTGGCGGATACATCCATCGCTACCTTATAGAAAATGTTCACGTTTACAATAATCTGATCAATGCCAATGAGCAGCGCTGGACTAATTCACAAAAAGGATTACTTGGCGGCAAAGTAATTAAGACTGATAACGTCCGGCATGAAATTGTGTTACGAGACTTTAGCAAAGGTATCTGGCGCGTTGACATCAGTAAAGCCGAGGTGCGGCCAAAAACACAGATTGCATCGGGGAAGTATCTGAAAATTACCGGCATAAAAACAGGCAGGCGAACGTTTCAGGCTCTGTCAATACAGAGCTGGGAAAAGAAGTATCATAAGCGCACACCCGCGCCGGTAAAAATATTACCGTCCAAGAGCAATCCCGGATCGGATATCAAATGAGTTCAATCGGATATCAGTTATTGCCTTTACCCGGGAACGCCGAGCTCCAGCTCGGCACCTTCCGAAAATCAGGCGAATAACTCTCTATACTTTCTGCGATGAGAGTCGTTGCGCCAGTCCTCTCTTGAACGAATTTTCCCGCAGCCTTTCCACTCTTTTTCCTTTGAACGGTATCGGTCGTCAGTGTTTTCAGCGCAGCAGCAAGTTCCTTCACATCATGAATGATTGCAGCTCCTCCTGCGGCAACAAGCTCTTCCGCTTCGGGGGAGTTGTGACAGTTCGGGCCGAACAGTACCGGGATATTAAAAACGGCTGGCTCAAGCGTGTTATGAATATTAACGCCGAAACCTCCTCCCACATAAGCTATCGATGCCAGTGAATATAGCTCAACTAGATAGCCGGTCTGGTCGATGACCAGAATCTCCCGTTCAGGATCGAATGTTTCAGTCAGGGTTGATATCGGTACATAAGCCAAAGATCGGTTTTGAAGCTCCCGGTAAAGGCGTGCCATGTTTTCTGAGTTGACTTCATGCGGTACAAGAATCAGCGACGGCCGTTTTTCAAGCTTCTGCCAGGCGGGAAGCAAAAGCTTTTCATCACGATCCCACACACTTCCGGCAACCATTACCGTGCGATTTTCAAAAAGAGGCTTGAGATGATCAACCATCGCACAGTTTTGGCTGCGCAGAAAGACCTGGTCAAACCTCGGGTCGCCTGCTGTTTCTGCCTGTTCACACCTGAAGATCTGCCTGAATGCGACGGAATCCTTTGATGATACGGTGTAGATGTTATCAAAAAGGTTAAAGATGCTTCGGTAAAAGCCTTTCAGGAGAGGGTGAAAATAGGATGCGTTGTTCTGGAGTACCGCTGCGGCAAGGATCAGTTTTACCCCCTTTTTTTTTGCCTCCATGAGATGGTTTGGCCAGAAGTCGTAGCGCATGAGAAGAAGCAGGTCCGGCTTGAGCAGCGACAACAGTTTTCTGGCATTGCTGCGTGTGTCCGCAGGCAGGTAGAAAACCGCTGAAGCATCAGTGAAGTTTTTTCGAGCGTTATATCCAGAATCGGAAAGGAATGAGACAAATAGCGTGATATCCGGCTGGCTCGCTTTCAATGCGGCAATGATCGGGCGAGCCTGTTCGAATTCACCGACTGAGGCCGCATGGATCCAAAGGGTGAAGGTGGCGGAGGGGAGTGTGTTGATTTTTTGTTTCAGTTCTTCGAACACACCTTTTCGTACCCTGAAAAAAGTTTTGAGCTTGGGGTGCAGAGGGCTGAAGAATCTTGCAATTGCGAGAAAGATGGGGAAAAGTATGGTATAGGCTAATAAAGCAGGACTGTTCATAACGACATTTTCTTTCGCTCATAAATGTTCTGATGACTTTGAAAGGTAACAAAAAAGCTGAATGAATAGTGGATGAGTCATGCCGTTCAACTGTTTTACAGCGTGTAAAAATAAATTCGTCTTTGGCAATAAAAAATGGTATCATCCTGAAGTTTATAACGCGTGGTGAATATGCTAAGAAAGGATGCTGAATAATTTATAGTTTTAACAAGTATAAATTTCCAGCGTTTGTGACGATTCGATGGTGCCTGGTTTTGTTTTGGGCTGCCCCGATGTTTTCGGTTGATGAGAACTCTTCTTCATTTTTTTCTTTCCTGCATTGCTGCCATTCACGCCTCACACGAGGCTTTTTTTATCAATGATCTGGAAAGGAAGACAACAATGAAAGAACAGCAATTATTGCCGACGGATTTTCACGCCCTTCAGCTTGCCGAACCCATAATGAGAGCGCTTGAGGAGGTTGGCTACGAAAGCCCCACCCCGATTCAGGCCCAGACAATTCCCCTGATTCTCGAAGGACGTGATGTTCTCGGGCAGGCACAGACAGGCACAGGAAAAACTGCGGCTTTTGCCCTGCCGATACTCTCCAATATCAACCTTGAACAAGCTGAACCACAGGCGCTTGTGCTCGCCCCGACAAGGGAGCTTGCCATACAGGTTGCTGAGGCATTTCAGCGTTATGCCGAATACCTTAAGGGGTTTCATGTTGTCCCTATTTACGGCGGCCAGGATTATGGCATACAGCTTCGCATGCTGAGACGAGGTGTGCATGTTGTTGTTGGTACACCAGGTCGTGTTATGGATCATATACGGCGAGGTACACTGAATCTCAATTCTCTCAAGTGTCTGGTGCTTGATGAGGCTGACGAAATGCTTCGTATGGGATTTATCGATGATGTTGAATGGATTCTTGAGCAGACACCAAAAGGCAGGCAGATAGCCCTTTTCTCGGCAACCATGCCTTCGGTGATACGCCGTATTGCGCAAAAGTATCTGACTAATCCTGCTGAAGTTACCATACAGACAAAAACCACGACGGTTGATACCACCCGGCAGCGGTACTGGATTGTTGGAGGAAGCCACAAGATTGACATTCTGACCAGAATTCTTGAAGTTGAGCCGTTTGATGGAATGCTCATCTTTGTGCGTACCAAAACCATGACCATTGAACTTGCAGAAAAGCTTCAGGCCAGGGGATATGGAGCAGCCGCTCTTAATGGAGATATGCCCCAGAGTCAGCGTGAGCGTACTGTCGAGCAACTGAAGAGTGGAGTGTTGAGTATTGTTATTGCTACCGATGTTGCTGCACGGGGACTTGATGTTGATCGTATCAGCCATGTCATCAACTACGATATTCCCTCTGATACCGAATCTTATGTGCACCGTATTGGACGTACCGGTCGTGCTGGTCGTGCTGGCGATGCCATTCTGTTTGTCTCGCCGAGAGAGAAAAATATGCTTTACTCTATTGAACGGGCCACGCACAGCCGTATTGAGCTGATGGAACTGCCAACCACGGAAGTCATCAACAACAAGAGGATTGCAAAGTTCAATCAGCGCATCACTGACAGGATTGCCGCTGAAGATCTTGGATTTTTTACCAAGCTTATGGAACAGTACTGTCATGAGCATGATGTTTCGGAACTTGAAGCTGCCGCAGCCCTTGCCTCAATGGTTCAGGGTGAAACGCCGCTTCTTTTATCCAACAAGCCTGAGAAAGCAAAGTTTCATGAAGAGAGAGAAGGGTCCGGCAGAGAGCGTGGGTCAGACAGGGATCGTGGACCGGTCAAAAGACGAAGCAAGAGCGAGGCCTATGGCGAAGAAGGCAAAGAACGCTATAGACTTGAGGTTGGCAGCGAGCATGGTGTCAAGGCTGGCAATATTCTCGGTGCTATCCTTAACGAGGTTGGTCTTGATCCTGAATCGGTCGGTCACATTTCGATCAACGATAGTTACAGTACGGTTGAACTGCCCCAGGGGATGCCTGATAATATCTTTCATGAGCTGAGAAAGGTGAGGGTCTGCGGTCGTCAGTTACGGCTCACCAAAATGGACGAGCAGGAACGTGAATCGGCATACGGCCCAAAAAAGAGTTTTAAAAAACCTTATAAACCAGCAGAAAAAGAGACCTCTTTCTTTACAGGAAACAAAAAGAAACGTAAAGGGTAGGTTCTCCAAGAAAATAATTATGTTAAATACTTCATTCAGGGAGCTTGTTCCTATTCTTCAAACTGCCATTGGCCCGATGATTCTCATATCGGGCCTTGGTTTGCTGTTTCTTACCATGACCAACAGGCTTGGTCGTGTTATTGACCGTTCACGCTCACTTCTTGATAATCTGGAGTCCTATCCAGAATCCTATATCATCAAAATCAACCAGGAGGTAGCCATTCTCTGGAAACGGGCCCGCTATATCCGTACCTCGATTCTCCTGGCTTGCATGACCTGTATTGGTGCGAGCTGGCTGATTATCATGCTCTTTCTCAGTGCTCTTGTCAATCTTGATTTGCCGATGCTGTTGTCGGGGATTTTTATTTTCAGTATGCTTTGCCTGAGTTTTTCGTTGCTCTTTTTCTTCATTGATGTCAATATGACTCTTTCGGCCTTTAAAATTGAAATGGAGAGTCATGACAAGAAAAGACTCATTATTGAAACAAAGGGATATTATAAATAAAACGTCCTCATCCTCTGGGGTGAAAGGTTTTATGTACTTCCTTTATAAATGAGCGATCGATATGCGTGTAGATCTGGGTGTTGCTAATCGAACTATGGCCGAGCATCTCCTGGACTGCGCGGAGATCGGCCCCGCCTTCGAGAAGATGGGTGGCGAAGGTATGGCGGAAGGTGTGTGGACTGATACTTTTTTCTATGCCAGCAATGACGGCATATTTTCGCACCATGGCAAAGAGCGCCATGCGTGTCAGCTTTATTCCTCGTGCATTGAGAAACAGGTAGTCATCGGAGTTCTGCTGCGCCAGTGACAATCGAAGTTCGGTCTGGTACCGTTTGACCCACGCAACGGCGGAGTTGCCAACGGGCACAAGCCTCTCTTTTGAGCCCTTGCCGAAAATTCGTATAAAACCTGCATCGAAATAGAGATTCTGCTGCTGAATATTGATGAGTTCGCTTACTCTGACCCCGGTTGCGTAGAGGAGCTCAAGCATCGCCTTGTCCCGCAGAACATATTTGTTGGGAGGGATGAGAGCTTGTGGCGCCTCAAGCAGTCGCATGGTTTCATCAATCGTCAGGACGTTCGGGAGGTATCGGGCCTGTTTTGGCTGATGGAGGTTCTCCGCCGGGTTCGCTTTGAGCGTTCGTTCGTTCAGCAGAAATTTATGGAATGAGCGGATCGCGGAGATGTTTCGGGCCATTGAGCTTGCTTCGAGGCCGATGATGTAGAGCTCAGTAATAAATTCTTCAATATGAGAGGTCGTTATGGCCCCCAGTGGCCTTGAGTTCTGCTGCATGAAGAGCAGGTAGCGCTTGAGATCGTTGTTGTACGACTCTCTGGTGTTTCCGGAAAAGTTGCGCTCGACAAGCATATAGCTCAGGAAGCTCTCAAGAGCTCGCTGGTAGTGGTTGTCCAGAAGAGTGTTCATGCCATTTTATACAGTCGTTGGCAGAACCCGCCGTCAAAGCCCTGGCGTTCACCCGGCAGTGTGAGTATGGCCCCTTCGGCACCAGCGATAAACCCAGGGTGTCGCTGAAGAAATGTCTCAATCTGCAGATTGTTCTCTTCAGGTTCAAGCGAGCAGGTGGCATAGACAAGAACGCCCTCTTTATCAAGCAGTTCAGCGGCATGATCAAGAAGCTCCGACTGCAAAATCTGTAGCTCCAGAAGCATCTCCTGGCTCAGTTTCCAGCGCAGTTCTGCACGTCGGCCAAGAACACCGGTGCCCGAACAGGGAGCGTCAAGCAGAAGAGCTTCGGGCCGAAGGTCAGGCATAAAGCTCCGGGCATCGGCAGCTACGGTTGAAATGATGGTAATACCGAGAGCGGCAGTATGGGCCATCATTCGCTGCAGTTTTTTTTCATAGCGGTCAACGGCGATAATATGGCCACTGTTCTGCATCAGTTCCGCCATGAAGGTGGCTTTTCCTCCTGGTGCTGAGCACAAGTCAAGCACAACACTTCCAGGAGCCGGATTCAGCAACAGGCAGGCAAGTCCCTGAGTTGGGTTCTGAACCGTGAGACATCCATCGGACACCGCAGGTTCAAATCGGTTGAAATCTTTTGAAAGAAAGAAGTTTTCCATGCCGCACTCTTCGTGCTCGTCGGTAAATGCAGGATCAGAAAAAAGCTGTTCCGGAGAAGTTTTCAGCCGGTTGATTCTGAATCCGAAACGCGGAAACTGGTTATTATAAGTGAGGATGGACTCGGTTTTTTCTTTTCCGAAAGCCTTAATCCAGCGTTCAACCAGCCATTGTGGGTGTGAGTATTGAATGGAGAGCTGTTCTTCAATTCTTCTATCCTTCAGCCACACATCAAGAGTGACACTCTCCGGAGTGATTTTTCTCAACACACCGTTGACCAATTTCGACAGACGTTCTCCCTTGTATTTTCTGGCGAGTTTTACGCATTCGTTGACGGCTGCCCAGTCGGGGACCTTATTGAAAAAAAGAATCTGATAGACACCGAGTCGAAGAATATTTTTCAGAACAGAGGCCGCTTTTTCAAACTTATGGTGATAAAAATGGCTGATAATAAAATCAATCTGAAGGCGGTAGCGCAGAACTCCGTTAACCAGTCCTGTGGAGAGCGCCCGGTCAATGCGGTTCAGTGCGGAGTGCTGCAAGAGCTTGTGCAGAATCTGGTCAGATCGCTGTTTTTCGGTTTCAACTGACTGTAAAACATTTAAAGCCAGTTCTCGTGCTGTAATCATGGAAAAAAATTAATAAATCATTTAAGTGCATTCGCTTCTTCAGGCTGTTTGTAAAATACTAATCCCTGTTGTAGATTAATCGGACTAAATGTTCTTTTCAAGATTTCAAGCTATCATCCAGAAAGGT
The DNA here is from genome assembly GCA_037141805.1 of Chlorobiaceae bacterium. Lineage (GTDB taxonomy): Bacteria > Bacteroidota > Chlorobiia > Chlorobiales > Chlorobiaceae > Chlorobium. The sequence continues at coordinate 16,733 of JBAXBW010000008.1, forward strand.
GGAGGGACTGGCCCTGAGAAGCCTTGGCAACCGTCGTTACGTGATGATCGGTGCCAATTCCATCCCGGAATATTGTCCGGGAATGATGATGGTATGTATGCCTTTCTGCAGCTTCATACCTCTCTTCAGACATTTTCCTGTAACCCGTTGCATCAGGGTTATTTTTGCACTCCGGGAGCGATAGCGCGACCCAAGGAGGATTTGAACAAGCTTTTGTTAAACTGTTATGAAGCGCATGAGAGCATATACGGAGATCATTTCTGAAAAAACGCACTATTTCGATTCGAAAGAACCCTTTACGACCGAGCTTGGCGGAGTACTCCCTTCGGTACGGGTAGCCTACAGGACATGGGGCACGCTGAATTTCAGGAAAGATAATGTGATTCTCATCTGTCAGGCTCTTACAGGTTCTGCTGATGCGGATGCCTGGTGGGAAGGGATGTTTTCCAGAGGAGGTGCATTTGATGAGAGCTCCAATTTTATTATCTGCACGAATGTGCTTGGGAGCTGTTATGGCACCACAGGTCCGATCTCTCTGAATCCATTGACAGGCAGCAATTATGGTCCCGATTTCCCATTGATCACCATCAGGGATATGGTGCACGTGCAGCGTCTTCTGCTTGCCGGTTTGGGGATTGACTGTGTCAAACTCGCTGTTGGAGCATCTCTTGGCGGGATGCAGGTGCTGGAGTGGGGATTTCTCTATCCTGACATCGTTCAGGCGCTGATGCCGATGGGTGCTTCAGGGCGTCACTCTTCATGGTGTATTGGTCAGAGCGAGGCGCAGCGGCAGGCGATTTTTGCCGATCGAGACTGGAATGATGGCTGGTATGATGATGGTCACCCTCCGGCAAAAGGTCTTTCGGCTGCACGGATGATGGCTATGTGTACCTATCGGAGCTTTGAAAACTTTCAGTCGCGTTTTGGACGCGCGTATCAACAGGAGGGAAAAGTCTTCAAGGTCGAGAGCTACCTGCACCATCAGGGGCGAAAGCTGGTTGAGCGATTTGATGCCAACACTTATATAACCCTTACCAAAGCAATGGACCTGCATGACCTCTCAAGAGGCAGGGGAGAGTATGAAGAGGTATTGCGTTCCATGATGCTTCCTGTGGAGATTCTCTCTATCAATTCCGATATTCTCTATCCGAAAGAGGAGCAGGAAGAGCTTGCCCGATTTATGCCGAATTCAAGCATTCTCTACCTGGATGAGCCGTATGGTCATGACGCTTTCCTTATTGATGTTGCAACGGTCAGTGGCATGGTGCGCAATTTCCTTGATCGTCTTGAGACATGATTTTTGCCTGGGAGCGCCGATCTCCAGCTCGGCATCCCCAGGTTCTCAGGTTTCATATCTCCTCAAATCCGGTATAGCGCTGCAAAACTTCAGGCACATTTATGTTGCCCTCGGGGGTCTGGTAGTGCTCAAGCAGGGAGACCATGAGTCTTGAGGTTGCGAGACCTGAGCCGTTCAGTGTGTGCACAAACTCCGGTTTGGACTTGCTGTCAGGCTTGAAACGGATGTTCGCTCTTCTTGCCTGGTAATCCTCGAAGTTTGAGCAGCTTGATGCCTCAAGATATTTCTGTTCAGCCGGTGACCAGACCTCAATGTCGTAGCATTTTGTGGCATTCGCGCTGATGTCGCCGCTGCAGAGTAGCAGTACCCGGTAGGGGATCTTCAGTGCTACAAGGATTGCTTCGGCATGAGAGCGAATCTCCTCAAGCGCGGCATAGGAGGCTTCAGGTCGAGTAAACTTCACCATCTCCACTTTGTTGAACTGGTGTACCCTCAGGAACCCTCGGGTATCCTTGCCGTAACTTCCCGCTTCTCGACGGAAACATGCTGAATAGGCGGTGTAGGAGATGGGCAGACTTTCAGTATCAAGCATTTCGCCCCGATGGAGGTTGGTGACCGGTACCTCTGCGGTCGGGATGGCATAGAGGTCATCTTCACCGATATGGTAGACCTGATCAGCAAATTTCGGCCACTGTCCGGTTCCCCTCAGCGACTCCCGGTTAACAAGAAAAGGCGGGAAGACCTCGGTATAGCCATGGCGTTCGCTATGTGTGTCGAGCATGAAATTGATCAGGGCACGTTCCAGACGGGCGCCTTTACCAATGTAGGCGGGAAATCCGGCGCCGCTCACCTTTGCGCCACGCTCAAAATCGAGAATGCCGAGGGATTTTCCCAGTTCAAGGTGGTTTTTAACCGGAAAGTCAAGGTTGTGAACAAAGGTTACCGGCTCTCCGAAAATTTGGTTGTCAGCCGCGCTTCGTCCGACAGGAACCGATGGATGCAGTTTGTTGGGAAGGGCAAGAAGAATATTCTCCATCTCATCTTCAAGAAGGCTGAGCGAGGTATCCATTTTGGTAATTGCCTCGGAGACTGATTTCATCTGGATGATCAGCTCTTCAGATGAGCCTTTACCGCTCTTTTTTATGTCGGCAATCTCTTTTGAAACCTTGTTTCTCAGGGCTTTCTGTTCATCGGAACGCTGTACCAGTTGCTTGCGCTCCTTGTCGAAGGTCAGCAACTGGTGAAGTTTTGGCTCTTCCATAGAGAGCTGCCGGTTGAGCAGCATGGCAACAACCTCGTCCGGATTCTGGCGGATATAGTTGATATCAAGCATGATGATGAGTGAGAATGGGTTATACTGTAAGCAGTGACTTGACAATCTGCTGAACCTTGGTGCCGTCCGCTTTTCCCTTGAGTGCTTTCATGGCTTCTGCCATCACTTTGCCCATCTCTTTCAAGGATGTGGCACCTGTTTTCGTGATAATATCCTGTATGACAGCAGAGACTTCCTCGTCGGAGACTGGCACTGGAAGATACTCCTCAAGCACGACCAACTCTGCCTGCTCAGTTTCAGCAAGGTCGAGACGATTGCCGGCGGTAAACTGCTCAATGGCATCACGCCTTTTTTTTGCGAGGCTCACCAGCACCTCCAGTTCCTGCTCTTCCGTCAGTACGGCGGTGCCGCCAACACGGATGGAGACCTCTTTTTCCAGCAGTGCGGCGCGAATGGAACGAACGGCATTCAGGCGGGTTTTATCGCCGCTTTTCATTGAATTTTTCAGATCCAGATCTATTTTTTCTTTCAGGCTCATGATGGTGTATGTTCAGCAATTGTAAAAGATGAACCACAAAATAAGGGAAAAAAGCGGCTTTCCCACATTTGAGTATGGTTTCTTCATTCATTGATATCCCCGCCCACCGGCCTGAAGACAAGTTCTTCCACTGATGTTCGTTGCGGCAGGAGGTAGGCGTTGACAAGGGGGCCGGAAATATCTTCAGGCATCATCATTGTCGCTTTCATCTCTTTCGGCACTTCTCCCCACATTGGAGTATAGACTGCGCCAGGCATGACATTGGTAATTCTGACGTTGCACGTTTTTGCGTACAACCGCATCGCTTCAACAAGTCCTTTCTGTCCAAACTTTGACATGCAGTAGATCGAAGAGCTCTTGAATGCTGTTTCTGCGGCAACAGAAGTAATAAAAAAAATGTGACCGGATTTATTCTTTTCCATGATGGGAAAAACCTTCTGTGTCAGAAAAAACGTGCCTTTCAGGTTTGTCGATATCGTATACTCAAAATCTTCTTCGGTCAGTTCGCCAAGTGGCTTGAACCTGCCGACTCCAGCATTGTTCACAAGACAGTCAATCGTGCCATGTCGCTCAAGCGTGGTTTTGACAAGTTTATCAATCTGTGCGGTATCGGCAATGTCCGCCTGAACGATATCTGCTGAAGCGCCGTAAGAACGGCAGATGTCAGCAACGGTTTCAAGATCGGAAAGCGTCCTGGAAACAAGGATCAGCAGGGGATTAAAGTTTTTTTGCGTTTCGGCAGCGCGAGCAAAATCTATGGCAATAGCTTTGCCGATTCCTTTTCCCGCACCGGTGATGAGGATGATATGTTTCATATTGTTCAAGATGGGTAACTGTTTATTCCCGATGGAGGGGAGAATATTTTTGTTCATTTTTCTGCTATCCAGTCGGAATAGAGTTTCAAGGTACTGAATCAGGACACTGAAGTTGATTTTGATTTTGACAAGACCGGTAAAGGATTGCAGGCAAAGAAGGTACGTGAAATTTCCACGAGCGGATAAGCCAAAGATCAGCCTGTTCTGCTGTCATTTTCTTACAGATTGTTGTCAGAGCAGGCCACTTTCCCGAAAGCTGAACCAATCTGTTTTTCCGATAATAATGTGGTCCAGCAGGTCGATCTGGATGAAGGTACTTGCCTTTTTCAGGAGTTCAGTAACCTGTTTGTCGGCATTGCTTGGTTCAACGTCTCCTGAAGGGTGGTTATGTACGAGTATTATTGCATGTGAACTTTCCTTGATTGCTGACTTAAATACCTCGCGGGGGTGAATAAGGGCCGCGTTGAGCGTTCCTACAGAGACCTGCTCGGTTTTAATGATCTGATTTTTGGTGTTCAGGTGCAGGACAAAGAGGTGTTCTTTTGTTTCATCAGGGATGCGGTCAGTCATGTATTCAAAAATATCTCTTGCCGCCTGGATTTTTTTATTGTTGTTCCGTGAATAGTGCAACCGCTTGTTTAATTCAAAGACCGCAACAATTTGCATTGCTTTGGTCTCTCCGATTCCCTTGATCTCCTGAAGTTCCCCGATGGTTATATTGACAAGCTTTTCAAGAGTAAACCTTGCAATAATCTCGTTGCAGGTATCAACAATATTGAGTTTTCTTGAACCGAAGCGCAGAATGATTGCCAGCAGTTCGGCCGGACTGAGTGAGGAGGGTCCGCTGCTGAGAAACCTCTCTCTCGGTCGGTTTTCAGGGTCAAAATCATGGAGTCGCATTTCTTCTTTTTTTATTGAAAACGCCGAATAAATTTGATTTATTCTCATGAAAAAAAGCGTATTTATGGAGTTTACAAAAAAAAGCGAGAAAAGAACAAGTTTTTTTAGTTGCCGTCATACTCAGCCCAGTTGCTTGGTGTCTCATACCAGCGGAGCTGTTTAAGGGATACTCCTTCAGGAATGTGGGGGCTGATCTGGTTAAATGCCCATTTGGCCAGACATTCAGCCGTTGGAGGTTCATCAGTCACCAGAACCCTTGAATTGCGTTTCATGATAAAGTCAAGATCTTCCTGATCATCTTTCCAGACAGCAAAGCCGTGATCAAGCCTGTCGTGAATGTGTTCAACCATAATTTCTTTTAAAAACTTGAAATCCATCACCATTCCCTCTTCACTGTCGTTCTTGCGCTTAATCAGCTCACCTTCAACGGTCGCGACAACCACCCCACGATGGCCGTGCAGTTGGTTACAGAAAGAAAAGCTGTTCGGAAGCGTATGGCCGTAATCGATCTCTATTTTTCGTGAAATACGCATGGGTTTTTAATGATTGTCGTTACCGGTTTCCCTTGTCGACAGTGGCAAGCAAAGTGTACACAAAAAATTACTGTTTCACGAATTTCTGTTTTTTTGTCCAGAGTGCACCAGACGCTCGAACCCAAATAACATTTTCGCTAAAAACTTTTTGTAGCCTGTGCATAGACCATGGGGCTCTCGGTTGGAGAACTTGCTCCTGAAATTTTCCAGGCGGCAGTTGATTGAAAGCTGTAGTTTTTGGCATCAAACCATTTTACCCCAAATCCGGCTCCTGTAAGGGTGCTGGTGTTCCTGCCAGCATCGGGAAGGGGGGTGATATGAAGAGCAGCATAACCATGGTCAACAAAGGCGGAAAGTTCCAGTTTCCCAGGGAGTTCCCCGTTTGAGTCAAAAAGATAGCGCAGTTCAGCGGTCGCCACAACACCTTTATCAGCATAAGACTCGCTCGTTTGCCAGGCACGCACCGCACTTGGTCCAGCCAGTGAGAGTTGTTCAGAGCTGTTCAGGTTTTTATTGCTCCATTGCCCGTATGCGCCCGCATAAAGAGTCAAGCCATGAGAAATCATCTGGGTGCGGGCAAGACTCATGTTCAGCTTGGTATAACCGCCATTGCTCTGCAATCCCTGTGCCGTCTGGTCTTTTGAAAGCGTTTCAGCATCATTGAGGCTCAATTGTCCTCTGACAAAACCGAGGGAGAGTGCGGTGGATCCCCCGCCCAGCATGTTATCCATCTGTATACCGGTAAGCCCTGTCTGACAAGATGCCGAAAGTCGTTGATTGCGGGATTGTACACTTTCAATTCGATCGTCCAGCATTTTGCCTTCTCCGGCAAGTGTTGCATTCAGGATCAGATTTCTGTTTCGTATGATTGGCTGGGTAAGGGAAAAAATCAGGTTGTGGGCATTGCCATAAGCTTTTAATGTCTGGAATATTCCGCCCATCTGATAGTTGACGTAGTTGTAGTTAAATCCGAATTTTGTTCCGTATGGTGTCACAGGTATTGTATAGCCGGTTTGCACATTTTGCAGGTTTCCGATTGTTGATGTCTGCATGCGCAGGGTTAACTGATCACCAAGATGAAGAGGAGAATAAAGTTCCATACAGCCGCTGATGTGGTTTGCGCCGGTTGCCTCGTTTCCATAGTTGTCAATGTTCACTGAGTAGCCGTAGGGCTTGCCTTCAATGACTTCAAGGGTTGCTTTAGTTGTCCCGGGTCTTGAGCCAGGTTCCAGAAGGATACGTGAAGAGATATTGGGCAGTTCATTTGTTCTCATGACCATGGAAGTAAGGGTTCCATTTTCAAGAGGCTGGTCGGAGGGTACCTGATTGGCATAATATTCCAGGAGAGATTTTTGTGTTCTTGTTATAGCAGGTTTTGTTTCAACACGCATCTTTTCAAGAACGCCTTCTATAACCTCAATAATAAGAGGGGTGCCAGGTGTAAGCGTTTGAGGGGGCAAAAAGGCTGATGCCAGAAAATACCCCTTTTTTCGGTAGGCGTTGGTGATTGTTAGGACTGCGTTATCCAGTTCGGCGAGCGTCAGTTTCTCTCCTTTATAATTTGCCATAAGATCAGAAAGCTCACTGTCGGAAAAAAGGGTGTTTCCGGTAAAGGTAAAACCTGAAACTTTGATTCGAGTACTCCCCAGTTTTTGTTTCCCCGTTCCAATTTGTTGCTGATGCTCAGGTGGTGCCTGCCAGGGAAAAGAAGAGGGAGTGGTAGCGTTTTCATTGAGAAGTCGGCCAGCATCAGGCATATTAGCAGCGAAAGTGGTGCTGGCCGTAAAGGCTAAGATGAAGAGGAGTGTGTTCAATGATGCAGCCATACAACAGTCTTTAATCGCTATAGGATATATTCCTCGAAGCTCTGCTTCGTGCATTAATTCTTAAACATGAATTCATACCCCGTAGCTCTGCTGCGGGGTAGTTGATTTTTCAGATTTTTTATCCGATTTTGAGTAATACAACTGTCAGTACTTCGCTGCCAAACTGGTCCTTGGCAATAATTTCAACCCGATATTCCCCTACCGCCTCTTTTGGTGGTGTTCCGCTTATGATCTTCAGCTCAGGATCAATTGACATCCATGATGGAATTGATGAGCCATTAACTGAGGCAACTTCAAGAGAGATAACTGCCTCCGGGTTGCTGTGATTGAACATGCTTTCCGGGAGCGAAAAAAGAAAGAATTTTTCTGCCGGTTCAGGCACTTCTATTGCGCTGGCGGAAATAAAACCGCCAGTTGAAGCGCTTTCGGATTGCCTGGTGTAAGAGAGCCCGGATTCAAAAGTTTGTGAGATCATGTCGGGAGTGTAGTCAGGATTGAAAAAGATCTCACTGGCAGCATTGAATGTTTGATTCAGGTTGAGCGTCTGCTGTTGACCGCTGCTTTGAGCTTCAGCTTGCCAGGTCAACATTGGATCGGCATCACCGTAAATTTTGCTGAGAGCATTGGCCGAAATGTTTATTGGGCGTTTGGTGATCGAGAAGGCGTTATTATCGGTGACAAAGGTGATGTTGTAGTTGCCAGCCTTGCTTCCAGTGCCAAGGTTGATATCGTAACTGCCGACATTAGAGCCTGTCTGTCGACTCAATAGGCCGGTGATGTCGCTCAAGGCGTCACTCACCGTGACACTGCCGAGACTGCCACTGGTTATGGCGACTGCCAGCGCAGGATCCGGTTCACCGTAGGTTGTGCTCGCTGCTGTGGCGACCAAAGTCATCGGGCGCTGATTGATGGTCAGTCTGGCACCTGTGTAGTTGATTGCGTAGTTGCTGTTTTTCAGCGTATTCTGGGAGATTGCGTAGTTGCTCACATTTTCTCCTTCTGCCCTGCTGAGTTCGCCGCTGAAGGTGTCACCTGCAAGAAGACCACGTCCGTTGCTTTGCGCTTCGGCTGACCAACTCAATGCTGGATCGGAGTCACCATACGTTTTGCTGAGAGCAGTGGCTGAAATATTGATTGGTCTCTGGGTGACAGAGAATGCGTTGTTGTCGGAGGCAAAGGTAATGCTGTAGTTGCTCGCTTTACTGCCAGATCCAAGGTTTATGTCGTAATTGCCGACATTGGACCCAGTCTGTCGACTCAGGATTCCTGTGACGTCGCTCAATGCATCACTTACGGTCATACTGCCGAGAGTGCCATTGGTAATGGTGACCTCCAGTGCAGGATCCACCTCACCATAGATCGTACTTGCATTTTTGGCACTCAAGGTAATCTGGCGCTGATTGATGGTCAGGTTGGCGCCTGTGTAGTTGATGGCATAGTTACTGTTGTTCAATGTGTTCAGAATGATCGCATAGCTGCCAACATCCTCTCCCGGCATTCGAGCGAGTTCACCGCTGAAGATGTCACCTGCGATGAGACCCCGTCCATTACTTTGGGTCTCGGTATCCCATGTCAATGGCGGGTCGTTTTCGTCATAGGTTTTGTTTTGATCATCTGCGGAAATATCAATCGGCAGGGGCTTAACGGTATAGGGAAGTCCGTTGCCTGCAGCAAAGGTAAAACCGCTGCTGCTTGATAGACCACTGGCATAGTTAACAGTGTAATTGCCTGTGTTTGAGGTAGCTGTTGGAGCTCCACTCACCATCATGGTGCCTGTCAAGCCGATATTCTGTGCATTATCCTCATTATCTGAAAATCCAGTCAGCGTATAACTGTAAGTGGCGTCAGGCTGATCTCCATAATAACTGCTTGCCTTGCCGCTGGCAAGAATCGTGTTGACAGAAAGTGAGCTTGCGGCACTGGCATAGATGAACCCCTTGCCGGATTCACTGACGTTTTGTGGAGCATAGCTGGTATAAGTTGCGTTGTAGTGACGGAAGTCAGAGGTCAGCAGGCCTTTGACGGTTGAACCTGGATTGGCCGAATAGACCAGCCATCGTGCTGTTCCGGCAGTTGAGAGTATTACACCCGAGCTGTTGTTGAAATCTTTGCCAGCCAGAACGATGCTGGTGCCGCTGGATGCGCTTGCCGCAAGAGTGCCCGAAGCAAGGGTGATGCCTGATCCTGCGGTTGTCCCGTTGTTCACTGCACTGATGCTGCCAGCAGAGATAGTGCGCAGCGTGATGTTACCACTCTCACTGTTGGTGCGTCCAGCTCCATCCCGAAGTTCGATGGTCACGTTACCGGTCCCTGCGTTGATTGATGTTCCGGCAGCCATGGTGATGATAGCGTTGCCTGCCGATCGCGAGGTTTCATCGACGCCGTTTGCTTGGGTATCATTGGAAACAAGCGACAGGTTTCCGCTGTCGGTCGTGATACTGGCATTGATCAATATGCCTTTTCCTGCATAAAGCTCGATATTACCGCCAATACCAGCGGGGTTTTCAGTGACAATGGGTGAATTGATGGTGATGTTGTTGTTGGCCTTCAGCATGACATTGTCACCGGCATTGAGTAGTTTTGTAATCTGGTTCGGAGTGAAGGTGTTGTCTGTATCTGGATTGGAGGAGTACCCTTCTTGCAACACAGACTCTTGTACAACTTGAGGTGTCAGAATCTCCACTTTGCCGGTATTGTTTGACCAGTTCATGGAGCTGACCACGAAACTACCGTTCATGCTGCCCACCGCGAGAGGAGTAATACCGCCCGAACTCAGTTGATCATCTTTCTTCGTACCCATAAGGCTGTTTGCTGTGTTTACTGCACCGATGAGGCCGCCGTGTCCATTTCCCAGTGTCACGGATCCTGCATTGGAAAGAGAACCATTGTCCATTGTTGACGAGCTCGTCACATAGTTGCTGTTCGGCAGTGCTATCGTTATGGTACCTGCCTGATCACCTGTTTTAGAACCGACCAGACTGTTGGAAGCGCTTATCTCTCCCACCGTTCCCCCAAGCCCGTTCCCCCACGTTACGGCTCCTGCATTGACCGTCGATCCCTTGTCCCATCCGCTGGACGAAATCACGTAATTACCATTCTTCAGGGCCGTTATTCTGTTTGATCCGGAGTTATCTGAGCCGACAAAGTCATTTTTGGTTGAACCAACCAGACTATTGGCTGCGCTTATCGTTCCGACAGTGCCACTGTCTCCATTTCCCCAGGTCACAGCGCCTGCTTCGGTAGCAGTACCATTGTCCCAGTTGGGAGAGCCAACCACAAAATTCCCGTTGAAGAGAGCTACAATGTTATAGACAGAACCGTCATTTGTGGCAGAACCAATGAGGCTGTTGGTTTCGCTTATTGCTCCGATGGTGCCACCAGCACCATTACCCCAGGTTACCGCCCCGACATCGACGGTGCTTCCATTACCCCAATGTGATGAGCCGACCACGTAGTTTCCATTTGTCAAGGCTGCGATAGTGTACGATACTCCATCATTGGCCGATGAACCGACCAGGCTGTTGGTTGTGCTGATCGTTCCAGCCGTGCCAGTTGCGCCATTTCCCCACGTTATAGCACCCGCATTAACGACGAAACCATTGTCCCAATTGGGAGAACCTACCACGTAATTCCCGTTTGTCAGGGCCGTCACTGTCGATGACAAACCGTCATTTGCGGTAGAACCAATCAGGCTGTTGGTGGTGCTGACCAATCCGAAAGTTCCTCCAGTTCCATTCCCCCAGGTTACTGCACCCGCGTCGATTGTTGTTCCATTATCCCACATTGGTGAATTTACTACGTAATTGCCATTGGCCAGGGCGGTTACCGACATGCCAACCTTGTCACTGCCTGTCGAACCAATCAGACTGTTGGACGCGCTGATTGTTCCTGTTGTGCCACCAAGCCCATTTCCCCAAGTCACCGCGCCCGCATCGGTGGTGCTCCCGTTCCAGAGAGGCGAGTTTATTACGTAATTGCCATTTGTCAGGGCAGTGACGGTGCCAACATTATCTCCTCCTTTGGAGCCAATGAGGCTGTTGGTTGTGCTTATTGCACCGACGGTGCCGCCAGCTCCATTTCCCCAGGTTACTGCGCCTACGTTGGTTGTAGACCCATTGTCCCATAACAATGAAGAACTTACGTAGTTGCCGTTTGTCAATGCGGTTACTTTCGATGAAACACCATCACTTGCCTTGGAACCTACCAGGCTGTTGGTTGCGCTTATCACTCCAACTGTACCTGTGGCTCCATTTCCCCAGGTTACTGCGCCAGCATCAACAACATTGCCATTATCCCATGATGGGGAGTCTGTAACGTAGTTCCCGTTTGTGAGCGTTGTCAGAGTAGAGAGAGCTCCATCATTGAGCGCAGAACCGATAAGGCTGTTTGTTTCGGAAACGCTTCCGCTGATGCCCGTTGTTCCATCAATCCAGGTGACGGCACCGACACCAGCCACACCAGCGTTTGACCATTTTCGTGTTATGGTGACGGCGTTGTTATTGCCCGTCAGGGCGGTCACCTTTTCACCAACAAGATCATTGGCACTTGAACCGCTCAGCATTGAGAGCAGTGTGCCGTCGGGTTTATAGAGTCTGACAGCTCCAGCATCGGTCGCGACAAAATCATCCAGAGGGCTGGCAACAATAATATTGCCGTTCAGGAGTTCGACGATGTTGCCGGAACCATGCTGGTCACCTTCTGCCGGATTGGTATCAGGCAGCGAAATGAGGGAGAAGAGAGAGCTTGTGGTATTGTCGTCAATGGTGATGTTCCGTGGATCGATAAGCAATTGTCCGTTTTCGCCGTATGGTGAGGCCATGGTGATCTGGCCGTTCATGGCAAGGTTTTCATGGCCCGATATTTCGACCTTTCCACCGTTGCCGCTGTTTATTCCTCCCCTGGCCTCAAGGGACCCACCAAAATCAGTTGATTGCTCTGACCAAACCACAATAGTGCCGCCGTTCCCGTTGTCAAGTGCGTTGGCATTCAGCTTGCTGCTTTTTGTAATAACAGTGGTTGTTGCGTTGGGAAGCAAAGCATCTTTGCCTTGCCAGCCCCCACCAATGAAGATGCTTCCTCCCCCTGTTTGACCTTCAGCCGTTACGCTTGCGCCTGCAAGAAGCGTGTGTGGCGCTGTGATGGCGATCAGGCCGCCTTGTTGCGAGCTGCCGATTGTGCTGATGGTACCGGAGAGGTACAGGTTTTCTCCTGCCTCGATGTGAATGCTGCCGCCGCTGTCGCCATAAGCCGTCATGCTGCTGCTGGCAGTTTGCTCGATGCCGCCTGTCGCCTTAATGGTTATGGCGCCACCTCTGTCGATGCCGTCGGCATTCCATGCTCCAGAATCGACAATATTATTTGCACTCGCGCTGATGACAGAAGAGGTGAGCGTACCGGTGTTGATGATGGTGCCGCCTTCGATGACGATTTTGCCATCACATTCTGTCATGCTTCCTGCACGTATCTTGCCACTGTTATTCACTACCGAGCCAAGCAGCTCATTGGCGGCAGAAGCGCTTATTATTACAGTGCCTCCATCAGCTTCTACGACTCCGTTGTTCGTGATCCGTGCGTTATATGCCGTCTGGTCAACCTTTATTGTTACCAGGCCGCAAGCATCCAGGCCAAGGGTAATTCCATCTCCGGCACCGAGGCCGGTTGAGCCTTTGGTGGTGATAATACTTCCGGTATTTGTCGTATTGTTCCCAAGCAGAGCGATGAAGCCGCCGCTCAAATAACCCTGGTTTATAACGGCTCCTGTTCTGCCGTTCTGAAAAAATGCGTATTTCCCGGCAAGGAAGTCATTGTCGTTGATTGCGAGTGTAGATGCGACCAGTCCACCGACGTTCACGCTTGCACCGGGGGCAAACAGCATACCGTTCGGGTTTACCAGAAAGACCCTGCCGTTTGCTGTAAGTGTCCCAAAAATAGATGACGGATCATTGCCTGATACCCGATTGAGCAGGGTGGACTGGCTGGCAGGCTGAGAAATGTTGACGGCTTCTCCTTTGCCGATACAGAAAGAGTTCCAGTTGATAATAGCATGATTGCTCTCCTGACCAATCTGCATTGTCGTGGGTGATGGTGTGCTGATGGTGGCTTGTCCAGCCGCGACTTGTCCGTTGGCAGGTAAAGCAAAAGCCCTGCTTCCAGAAAGCAATGATTGTGTTACAACAACGGCAATAATAAAGGAATCTTTGGCGTTGAACCAGATAAGGCGAAAAGAAGTTTTCATTGTAATGAAT
>JBAXBW010000009.1:0-29763 GCA_037141805.1 Chlorobiaceae bacterium
TTTTGATCGATCAGGTAAAGAAAATACCGGTCATGCTCTGGAAACTGCTGTTTTTCTTGAACTGGCAAGGCGATGTTATGCAACAGGTTATGTTTAAAGCAATAATGGCTGGCCACTTTTCTGTCAGTCACTGATTACAGGTTGAAGCTACCTTCAAAAATATATTTGGCTGGACCGGTAAGGAATACAACATCCATGTTTTTATTGAACTGTACTTGCAGGGTATCTCCGCTTTTTACTTTTACCTGTACGATTGTGGCGCTTATTTTACCCATAAGGTAGCTCATCAAAGCAGCAGCAACAGCCCCAGTACCACAAGCAAGGGTTTCGTCCTCTACGCCGCGTTCAAAAGTGCGAATAGCAAGTGTTTCAGGCGAGGTGATCTCAATAAAATTGACATTGGAACCATCCGGGAAAATGTCTGTTCTATGCCTTATGGTGCGTCCTATTTCGGTTACCTTGATATGTTCAAGGTCGGAGGTATAGATAACAGCATGCGGTGAACCTGTATTGACTGAGTGGCAGATAAGCCCCTCAATTTCGATATCGTTTCTGAACTCCTTTGGTGGAAGCATCCGCAGTTTGACGGTTTCTTCTCCGGTAATCCAGGCATCGTACCGGTTGCCGTTGGCTTCAAATGTGTAAGATGTCTTTGAAGATCCTGCAATCCCGATGGTGTGGGCGAAATACACTGCGCATCTCCCGCCGTTTCCACACATTGATCCCGGGAAACCGTCTGCATTGTAATAGTTCATGCTGAAAGCGTACCTGGAAGATGGTTCAATCAGAATAAGTCCATCAGCACCAATTCCTGTTCGTCTGGTGCACAGTTCCTGAACATGCAATGGAGTAAGATGAATGGAATTGTTTCTGTTGTCCATGACAATAAAATCGTTGCCAGCACCGGACAGTTTGCTGAATGCTATTTTCATTTGGAGAAATGTGGTCAGGATTGAAGGGCTTTCACGCTGCATCTTGTTTACAGGGCGAGTATTAATTAATACCTCAGTCAAGTGCTTTCATACTGTATAATAAAACAATAGCGTGTCAAAGAGGATGTAAAATAATTTATTATTAAATAATTTTTCTTATTTTAGAAGTATTACATCGAGTTATTTGTTTCGCAGGTGGCTCGATTCAAGCTTGTTTTTACGTGGTTATTCTATAGATTATAGCAAGTTAGTGGTTATGTGTGTTGCATTTCGATTCAAAGGAAAAACCGGCAGGTGAGCACGACGTTTTTTGTGATAAAGGTTTTATCCTGTTTGCTTATAACAAGTTGTGTCGAAATAATTTTCTTTTCGGTTTCTTCAACCTGAATTATGTCCAAAAAAAGGAGAGAATACAATGGCTGAACAAGTGAATCCGGCAGGAGTAAAGCCAAAGGGCACTGTCCCACCTCCCAAGGGGAACGCTCCTTCTCCAAAGGGAAATGGCACTGCAGGTGCCCCATCCGTCATCAAGGAGCAGGACGCATCCAAGATGAGAAGGTTTCTGTTCCAGCGAACGGAAACTCGCTCGACGAAATGGTACCAGATTTTTGATACCGACAAGATTGATGATGAACAGGTTGTCGGCGCCCATCTGGCATTGCTTGGTGTGTTGGGCTTTCTTATGGCCATCTACTATGTTTCAGGTATTCAGGTTTTTCCCTGGGGAGTACCGGGATTTCATGACAACTGGTTCTATTTGACGATTAAGCCAAGAATGGTTTCTCTCGGTATTGATACCTACAGCACCAAAACTGCCGATCTTGAGTTTGCAGCCACAAAACTTCTTGGCTGGGCTCTCTTTCACGTTCTTTCAGGGTCTGTGCTTCTTTTTGGCGGATGGCGTCACTGGACTCATAATCTTACCAACCCGTTTACCGGTCGTACTGGTAATTTCCGCGACTTCAGGTTTCTTGGCAAGTTCGGTGATGTGGTTTTCAGCGGAACAAGTGCCAAAAGCTACAAGGATGCGCTTGGGCCACATGCTATCTATATGTCACTGCTTTTTCTTGGTTGGGGCTTGTTGATGTGGTTTTTGCTCGGTTTTGCACCGATTCCTGATTTTCAGACGATCAATTCAGAGACCTTCATGTCTTTTGTCTTCTCAGTGGTCTTCTTTGCTGCTGGTATTTACTGGTGGAACAATCCTCCCAATGCAGCGACCCATCTTAACGATGATATGAAGGCAGCTTTTTCTGTTCACCTGACAGCAATCGGATACATTAATATAGCGCTTGGCTGTATCGCTTTTGTAGCTTTCCAGCAACCATCGTTTGCTGCTTATTACAAGGAACTCGACAATCTGGTTTTTTATCTTTATGGCGAGCCATTCAACAGGGTGAGCTATAATTTTGTACAAGAGGGCGGCAGAATTGTCTCCGGCTCGAAAGAATTTGCTGACTTTGCGGCTTATGCAATTCTTCCCAAGAACGGCGCTTCCTTCGGCATGTCACGGGTTGTCATCAATCTCATTACTTTTAACCACATCATCTGCGGTGTTCTCTATGTCTTTGCAGGTGTTTATCATGGTGGTCAGTATCTCCTGAAAATCCAGCTCAACGGCCTTTACAGCCAGATCAAGTCCGTGTTTATTACCAAAGGACGTGATCAGGAAGTTCAGGTCAAGATTCTTGGTACGGTTATGGCACTCTGTTTTGCTACCATGCTCTCAGTGTATGCTGTTATCGTATGGAATACTATATGCGAGCTGAATCTTTTCGGAACGAACATTTTGATGTCTTTTTACTGGCTCAAACCGCTTCCGATGTTCGAGTGGATGTTCAGAGATCCAAGTATCAATGACTGGGTGATGGTTCATGTTATCGTAGCAGGTTCACTCTTCTCTCTGATAGCCCTTGTTCGTATTGCTTTCTTTGCGCATACATCGCCGCTCTGGGATGATCTTGGTCTCAAGAAAAACTCCTATTCATTCCCATGTCTAGGCCCTGTTTATGGTGGTACTTGCGGAGTATCTATTCAGGATCAGCTCTGGTTTGCCATGCTTTGGGGAATTAAGGGTCTCTCTGCAGTCTGCTGGTATATTGATGGTGCGTGGATTGCGTCCATGATGTATGGTGTTCCTGCTGCTGATGCAAAGGCCTGGGATTCCGTAGCGGGTCTTCATCATCACTATACCTCCGGAATTTTTTACTATTTCTGGACAGAAACAGTGACGATATTTTCAAGCTCGCATCTTTCGACCATTCTTATGATTGGTCACCTTGTATGGTTTATCAGTTTTGCTGTATGGTTTGAAGATCGTGGTTCACGTCTTGAAGGTGCTGATATTCAAACAAGAACTATCCGCTGGCTTGGAAAGAAGTTTCTCAACAGGGATGTTTCGTTCCGCTTTCCCGTGCTGACGATATCAGATTCAAAGATGGCTGGCACGTTCCTTTATTTCAGTGGTGTCTTTATGCTGGTTTTTCTTTTCATTGGTAATGGCTTTTATCAGACTGACACTCCGTTGCCTCCCCAGGTGGGTGATGCAGCAGTATCTGGTCAGGTTATGCTGACGCAGGTTGTCGACTATCTGATTAAGTTGATTGCTTGAATCTGTTCTTGCCGGGTTTGTTTCTCTTGAAGCATTCCCGGCGAGAATTCTTTACTACTAAAGTTTATCATGTAATTAAAGAGGAGGGTTTTTATGGCCGATCCTGTACAAAAACAAGATATATCGTCAGTTCCTGCGCCAAAGGGTACACCTGCTGCGCCGAAGCTACCACCACCTCCGTCAACAGCGAAGGGGCCTGTAGCAAAGGAGGTAAAGGCAAAGCCGAAAGAGATTCCTCAGGACAAAAAAGGGAAACCTCGTTTGGAGTCGCTTAATGTTAATCTTGGACGGTGCGGAGTCCCTCAGGAATCAGCGTTTCCTGTACAAAAAGCTGCACCAAAGGCAGCTCCGAAGCCAGCAGCGGGGTCAAAGCCTGTTCCAGGGGTTAAGCCTGTCGGGTCAAAGCCCGCTCCAGTTGCGAAGGGGGTCTCTGCTGCAGAGGTAGCTAAGAATGCCCCAGCCGGAGACGAAGCAAAACCAGCATTGAAGAAAGTAACACCAAGAGCTAAATCGCATTACTTTATCATTGAAAATCTTTGTGTCGGCTGTGGTATGTGTCTTGACACATGTCCACCAAAAGTCAATGCCATCGGCTACAAATTTTACGGTGATGTCCAGGAGGGTGGTTTCAGATGTTATATTGATCAGGATGCCTGTATTTCCTGTGCAGCCTGTTTTTCTTCTGATGAATGTCCTTCGGGGGCACTTATTGAAGTTCTTCCCGATGGCGAGGTCCTTGATTTTACTTATACTCCGCCCGATCGACTTGATTTTGATCTAAGATTTCTGCACAGATTTCATAGAGAGGCGAAGTAATAGGGACGTACACAAGACAGAGTTTCAACAAAGCATTGCCTGAAAATGGCGGTGCTTTGTTTTTTTACCGATCCCCCCCTGTATATGTCGGAACTAAAGAATGTTACTCTAAAGTACCCCTCTGTTTTGCCCAGTCTGAAAACGGCACCTCCTGGTTTCGCACTGGTTATTATTCCAACCTACAATGAAGCCGAAAATATTGGCAGGCTGCTGGGTGAACTTGCAGACCGTTATCCGTTCTCGCTTGATATTCTTGTGGTCGATGATAATTCTCCGGATGGAACAGCAGATATTGTTCGGGCAGTGCAGTTGACGACACGGGGGGTATATCTAATGACGCGGCCACAAAAGTCAGGACTTGGTACTGCTTATGTTGCTGGTTTTGGTTACGCTTTGCAGCAAGGTTATCGGTACGTTTTAGAGATGGATGCCGATTATTCTCACGATCCCGTAATGATACAACGCTTTTTGGAAGCTATAAGCAGTTCTGACCTGGTCATAGGCTCTCGATACACGAATAATACGGTCAATGTTGTAAATTGGCCGCTTGGCAGGTTAATTCTTTCAAAGACAGCAAGTATTTATACTCGCCTTGTTACAGGTATGCCTGTTGCTGATCCAACGAGTGGTTTTAAATGCTTCAGTGCAGAAGTATTACGGGCGCTCAATTTTGAAAGGATAAATTCTCAGGGATATTCATTTCAGATTGAGATGAATTTCAGGGTCTGGAAAAAAGGATTTTCTATAGAAGAAATTCCAATCGTCTTTGTTGACCGTTCAGTTGGTAAATCGAAAATGAGTAAAAAAAATATTCGTGAGGCTATATGGATTGTGTGGTGGCTCAAAATAAAGTCACTATTCGGTTTGCTGTAGGTTATATTATTTACCATGAAAAGCCAGGTTCTGAAAGGGCTTTTCATGGTAAAACTATTGTTGAAATCAGGACCTCTTATCAGCAATGATCTGCTGGGCTATGTCTGGTGGAGCCTCCTCATAATGGCTGAAACTGTAAGTGTACCTTGCTCTGCTTTGGGTCAGTCTTGTCAATGCGTGGTGAAAGGTTGTCAGAGATGACTGCGGGATAAGTGCATGAATTATTTGCATCCTTACGTCAGAATCCATGCCAAGAATCTTTCCCCGTTTACTTGAAATATCACCGACAATTTCTCCTGTATATTGTTCCGGTGCATAGACATTCAGAGTGTAAACCGGTTCAAGGAGAAAAGGTTTTGCCTTGTCAAAAGCACTTTTAAATGCCATGCTTGCCGCAATCTTGAAGGCAAATTCTGAACTGTCTACAGGGTGATAAGAACCGTCATAGGCAATGGCTTTCAGATCTACAACAGGATAACCAGCCATAATGCCATTGGTTATGGCTTCCCGAAGTCCTTTTTCTACAGCAGGCAGATACCTTGTCGGGACAACACCACCAACAACTTCGCTTGCAAACTCAAATCCTGTGTCGCGAGCAAGAGGTTCAAGCTTTACCCATACGTCACCATATTGTCCTTTACCTCCGGACTGCTTTTTGTACTTTCCCTGCGCGGAAGAGGGAATACGTATCGTTTCGCGGTAAGGGATTTTAATGGGGGCAATATCGACTTTGACGTTAAACTTTGCCTGCAGTCTGCTGATAATGGTATCCAGATGTGTTTCTCCAAGTGTTCTGAGGATGGTCTGGTTGAACTCTACGTCGTGATCAATTGCAAAGCTTGGATCTTCTTCATGCAGGTGATGCAAGCCGGCTGAAATTTTTTCCTCATCACCCTGGGTAACAGGAATAATCGCTGTAGCAAGGACGGGCAAAGGAAAAATAATTGGGCTTATACGACAGCTTGTTCCCTTGTCGGCAAGAGTGTCATTGGTATGGGCATCTTTCAGCTTTACGACCATTCCGATATCACCGGCAAGCAGTTTTTCAACCTGACTTTTCTTTTGGCCGACAATCGTGTAGACTTGACCAAGTTTTTCAAGTTGGCCGGTCTGGACATCAATCAACTCATGACCTGTTTCGATATGGCCTGAATAAACTCTCAGGTAGGAAATTTCACCGACACGAGGTTCAGACATTGTCTTGAAAATAAAGGCAATGGTATCTCCTTCAGGGTTTGGCTGAATCAAGCTTTTTGTTTCATCAACCGTACAGAGGGCATGTTCAGGGCCACGCTCAATTGGCGAGGGACAGATGTTCACGATGACATTCAGCAGCCGTTCTGATCCAATCAGATGAAGTGGGGAGGTACAGAAAACAGGAAAAAAAGTTCTGGTGACAAGGGCGGATTTAATTCCAGTCCTCAACTCTTCCTCTGTCAGTGTTCCAATTTCAAAAAACTTGTTCATCAGCTCTTCATCCGTTTCCGCAACGGCTTCCACAAGTTGCTGATGAAGATCTTCTGCGTGTTGAAGGTAAAGATCGGGAATGTCAGAAACGATCAACTCTCCGGGTTTGTCAGGGCTGAATTCAAGCAGCTTCATCAGCAAGACATCAATAAGTGTATGGTGGCCGAGGCCTTCATCAGCGGGAAATTGTATCGGTGTAACAAGATGGCCGAAATGATCCTGAAGTCCCTGTATGGTTGTTTTGAAATTGGCGCGGTCGGCATCAAGTTTGGTTAACACAAACATGGTGGGTTTGTAGTATTCTTTGGTATACTCCCAAATTGTGTCAGTTCCCACCTCAACCCCTGATGCCGCATTAACGGTTATAAGGACGGTGTCGGCTACCCGCATTGCTGATTTCACATCTCCATGAAAGTCCAGCAATCCGGGAGTATCGATAATATTGATTTTACGATCGTTCCAGAATCCATTGATGAGGCTTGTGTTAAGACTGTGTTTTCTTTCAATTTCATCAGCGGAATAATCGGAAAGAGTGGTGCCTTCCTCAATACTCCCAAGGCGGTTAACAATGCCCATCGTCAGGGCGAGTGACTCGGTGAGTATGGTCTTGCCGCTTCCGGCATGGCCTGTAATGACAATGTTTCGCAGTTGATCCGGTTGTACGGCTTGCATAGCATGACTCCTTTTTTGACTGATAACGAAATAGCGGGCGGTGGTTTGCATTGCACGCAAACAGCTCAACAAATAATAAACAAAAAATAGTCAGTTTTGCTGTTCAGGTGACGATGAAAAGGTTCAAAAAAAAAGATATATTTTCAACTGTCTATTTTTATCAGTAATGGCCTTCAAATTCCTTTGCGCATAAAAAGCACGTTACAACCCTAAATATTTTTTGTTATGCCTATTATCAAGAAAATTTTTGCCCGACAGATCCTTGATTCAAGAGGAAATCCAACGGTCGAAGTTGATGTTTACACCGAAAATTCGTTCGGCCGTGCGGCTGTACCAAGCGGCGCATCTACAGGTGTTCATGAGGCTGTGGAACTCAGGGATGGCGATGCCGGAGTCTATCTTGGAAAAGGGGTGCTCCAGGCGGTAGAAAATGTAAATACCGTTATCAATGATGCTTTGACAGGCATGATCGTTACCGAACAGGAGGAGATCGACAAGGCACTACTTGCTCTTGACGGAACGCCTAATAAGTCAAGGCTTGGAGCCAATGCACTGCTTGGTGTTTCTATGGCATGTGCCAAGGCAGGGGCAGAATATACCGGATTGCCACTTTACCGTTATATCGGTGGTACAATGGCCAATACCCTTCCGGTTCCGATGATGAATGTGCTTAATGGCGGAGCCCATGCCGACAATACTGTTGATTTTCAGGAATTCATGATTATGCCGGCAGGATTCGACACTTTTTCAGATGCACTTCGCTGTGGAGCTGAAATTTTTCACGCACTCAAGGCCCTCTTGAAAAGCAAAGGTTTAAGTACCGCAGTTGGTGATGAAGGTGGTTTTGCTCCGAATTTGCGTTCAAACGAAGAGGCAATTGAACTGGTGATTGAGGCCATCGGCAAAGCTGGCTATAAAGCAGGTTCCCCGACTGACAAGGGTGGACTTGGAGACGCTCAGGTTATGATAGCTCTTGACCCCGCAAGCTCCGAGTTTTACGATTCTGCAAAGAAACGTTATGTTTTCAAGAAATCCTCAAAACAGGAACTCACCTCTCTGGAGATGGCTGAATATTGGGAAAAGTGGGCGACCAACTATCCGATTATCTCAATTGAGGATGGTATGGCTGAAGATGACTGGGAAGGATGGAAGCTGTTGACGGACAAGATCGGTTCAAGAGTACAGCTTGTCGGTGATGATCTTTTTGTCACCAACAGCAAAAGACTTGCCGATGGTATTGAAAAGGGGGTAGCGAACTCCATCCTGATCAAAGTCAATCAGATTGGAACCCTGACAGAAACGCTTCAGGCTATCGACCTTGCCAAAACTAATGGGTACACATCGGTCATCAGTCATCGCAGCGGCGAAACTGAGGACAGCACCATTGCCCAGATTGCGGTTGCAACAAATGCAGGTCAGATCAAGACTGGCAGTTTGTCGCGATCCGACCGTATGGCAAAATACAATGAACTGCTTCGTATTGAGGAGGAGCTTGGCGATCAGGCTCTTTACCCGGGAAAGAAAGCTTTCCGGGTATAAAGAAACTCTGCAGGGAACCCTTTTTTGAATCGAAAGGGTTCCTTTTGCGTTTATCCTCCGCTGTTCTTTTTGCAGTGTTCTGCAAACAAAAGTGTTTAGAAGCGTGAAAAAAAATCGTTATACGCTCTGGGAGTATATTCATGCCAACCCTAAAAAAATGCTTTTTTGGGTTGGCGTTGTTTATTTCATTTTCTGGATTCTTTTTGACGATTTTGGTCTTGTGAAAAGAGTTCGCATGGAGGCTGATCATATCAGGCTTCTTGAGAGACAGAAAGTTGAGCAAAAAAAGATTATTGATAACGAGCTGCGTATTCGGCACGCCCGTGACCCCGACAGCATTGAAAAAGCTGCCAGGGAGAGGTATAATTTCCGTAAACCAGGTGAAACTCTTTTTATCATCAAGGGAAAATAGATTTCATAAAACTTTTGGACAAGCAAATGTATCAGTATCGCCGCCGTTTTACCCGTGAAGTCGCTTTCGGAACCATTGCTCTTGGCGGGTATCAGCCTATCAGGGTGGAGTCTATGACCAATACCCATACGATGGATACTGTGGAAACGGTTGAACAGTGCAGAAGGCTCTATGAAGCAGGATGTGAAATTATTCGGCTCACGGTGCCTACAGAGAAGGATGCTGAAAATCTCAGGAATATCAGGGAGCAGCTTCGCCGTGACGGCATTGCTACTCCACTTGTTGCTGATATTCACTTTTCCGCCCGAGCAGCACTTAAGGCTGTTGAATTTGTTGAAAATATCCGTATAAATCCGGGCAATTACGCCACCAGCCAAAAATTTTCAAGCAACGAGTATACGGAAGCGGAGTACCTGAACGAAATAGAACATGTTCGCCAGGAATTTGCGCCTCTGGTAGAAAAAGCCCGTCAATATGGGGTTTCCATGAGAATAGGCACCAATCATGGATCCTTGTCTGACAGGATTGTCAGTCGTTACGGGAACTCTCCTGAAGGTATGGTCGAGGCAGCGCTGGAATTTGCAAGATTCTGTGAGGAAGCTGGTTATTATGACATCCTGTTTTCGATGAAATCTTCAAATGTTCGTGTCATGATTCAGGCATATCGGCTTCTTGTGCAAGAGGCTGATGCAGAGCTTCGTTATGCTTATCCGCTTCATCTTGGGGTAACTGAGGCTGGAGATGGCGATGAGGGCCGCGTGAAGTCGGCTATGGGTATTGGAGCACTCCTTGAAGAGGGGCTTGGAGATACTATCAGGGTTTCCCTGACTGAAGATCCCGTGAATGAAGTCCCTGTTGGTTTCGCTCTTGTGAAAAAATATAATGATTTCCATCTCGTCAATGGTGACAGGGGCCATATTCCTCTGAAGCATGTTATTGACAGTCGCAACAAGCAGGCAAATCATATCCCTTCGACTCATGAACTGCCACCGTTCAGTCCGTTCAGTTATCAACGCAGGGCTTCGGGCCAGGTTGTGCTGGCAGGTATGGCCATAGGAGGAGATAATGTGCCGCGAGTGGAAACGGAGGTACACGCATCCCTTTCCGATCGTGATGCTGTTTTTGAAGAAATTATGATAAGGCTTGCCCCGGAGAAGCCTCTGGATACAATTCGTTCAGAGTTTGTTTCTGTTGGTGTCAGCCATGAAGCTGATCTTGATGCACTTGATGAGCTGCTTGGACGACTGGGGGAGGAGGGTCGCTTTGTTGTCGCATCGACAAGCGATTTATCACTTTTTGCGCGTTTGCTTCATAAAGTGTCGAAGGTGAGGTTTGATATTATTGAGGGCGAGAGATTTGAAAATGAGTTGTTGCAGCTTATTGGCAATGAGCGGTTTGCAGCAGTCGAGCTATGTTTTCTTCATGAAGCGTCAGGCTACACTGTTCCTGCAAGAGTCCTTGTTCATCTTGCAGAAAAGCTCTCCAGACTCCATGCGCATCGACTTCTTTTTTCGGTACAGTCAGATCATGTTGTTTTTGTCTATCGTAGGCTCGTGCAGGCATTTACAAGCAGTTCTCTGGATTATCCCCTTCTTGTTCGTTTCAAGTCAGATGCGTCTGATCGACTTGAAAGTATTATTAAAAGTTCAGTACAGTCTGGCACACTTTTCTGTGATGGTATTGGTGATATGCTCTCACTTAATACTATGTTATCTGCTGATGATGAAGTAAGTCTTGCGTTCAATATTCTTCAGGGCGCAAGAATCAGAATGTCTAAAACTGAATTTATCTCTTGTCCTGGTTGCGGAAGAACCTACTTTGAGCTAGAAAAGGCTGTGGCCGCTGTCAAGCAAAGAACAGCCCACCTTAAAGGGTTGAAAATCGGAATTATGGGGTGCATCGTTAACGGTCCGGGCGAGATGGCCGATGCTGATTTCGGCTACGTAGGAGCCGGAAAGAATCGCATCAGTCTTTATGTCGGCAGGGAGTGCGTAGAAGATAATATATCAGAGCAGGAAGCTGTGGAAAGACTGATATCTCTCATCAGAGAGCAAGGACAATGGGTTGATCCGGCATGAGTTTTACGTTAATAACCGGTGCGTCCATGGGGATTGGTGAAGCTATTGCGCGTGAATTTGCCGGAAGGGGCCATAATCTTGTGCTCGTAGCCCGTTCTGCTGACAAATTGCGGGTTCTGGCTCGGGAGTTTTGCCAAGACTGGGGGATTAAAGTAGAAATCTGTGTTGAAGATCTGAGTGATGCAGAAAGCCCTGCCAGGGTTTATGAATTCTGTCACAGACAGGGGGTAATGGTTGATATTCTTGTCAATTGTGCAGGATTGTCATACGCGGGCGATTTCAATGATCTGCCTCTTGGGAAGCTTCAGGAGATTATGATGGTCAATATGATGGCAATGGTCCGGCTTACCCGTCTTTTTTTGCCCGATATGGTTGCAAGGAAAAAAGGAATCATCATCAATGTTGCCTCTCTTGGTGGTATGCAGGGCGTTCCTGGTCTTGCACTGTATTCGGCAACTAAGTCATTTGTATTGACGCTTACCGAGGCACTTTATGTGGAGTTGAAGGGCAAAGGGATCAAGGTTTTTGCCGTCTGTCCGGGTTTTGTCGATACCGGTTTTTTGGGACGTGCTGGACATAATGCTGCAAACATTCGATTGCCGATTTCTGGAATTGATGTGGTGGTTAACGCCGTACTTAAAGGTTTGAAAAAAAATCATATATGGGTATTTCCAACGGTGATTGATAAAGTTCTGGCTTTTTCACAAAGAGCCGTTTCGAGAAAAACTACGATTCGTCTTGCAGGTTTCTTTGCGGCAGTAAAAGATGATTGTCTGAAATAATCTATTTTCCTTTGTATTTCGAAAACCTCTCATTATATTACCAGCCATGTTTTTTGAGATGAGCTGCTGGTGTAGCTCAATTGGTAGAGCAGCTGATTTGTAATCAGCAGGTTGCGGGTTCGAGTCCCATCACCAGCTCTGAATGTTATGGGTAGGTAGCGAAGTGGTTAAACGCAACAGACTGTAAATCTGTCGACTCTGTCTTCGGAGGTTCGAATCCTCCCCTACCCACAGCCATTTTTTTGTTGTTCAGGCTGATGTAGCTCAGTCGGTAGAGCACTTCCTTGGTAAGGAAGAGGTCATCGGTTCAAGTCCGATCATCAGCTCAGGTTTTGGGGTAATGGATGATACGTCAGTAGCTTAATTGGTAGAGCAGCGGTCTCCAAAACCGCAGGTTGGGGGTTCGATTCCCTCCTGACGTGCACACAGAAGAAATTTTCACTGTTGTTTATTCCGCACTTGTATTCATGAATAAATATATAGGCAAAGCTACTCAGTATTATCGTGATGTCATCAGTGAGATGCGGAAGGTCATCTGGCCGAGTCAGGATGAGATCAAGGATTTGACTATCGTTGTCTTGACAGTTTCCGGTATTCTGGCACTGTTTACGTTTCTTGTCGATTGGGTTATAAATTTTGTTATGGGGAAGTTATTGTAAAATAACAGTGTTAAGGTTGAATTGATGAGTGCAAAAAAAAAGGATGTTGATGTTCAGGGTGTTCCGGTTGCACGCTGGTATGCACTCAGGATTTATTCAGGCCATGAGCGCAAGGTTAAAGAGGCAATAGACGCAGATGTAGTTCGGTGTGGTCTTGGCGACAAGATACTGCAGATTTATGTTCCATACGAGCGGTTTGTGGAGGTTAAAAATGGTAAAAAAAGAAGTTTAACCAAAAACGCTTTTCCGGGTTATGTGCTCATTGAGGCTGTGCTTGACAAGCAGACAAGGAATTTGATCCTTGACATCCCTTCTGTTATTGGTTTTCTTGGTGTTGATGATGTTCCTACCCCGCTCAGGCCGGATGAGGTTGAAAAAATTCTTGAGCCGGAGAAGGATATTGAGCACCGTTCAGTTGTTGAGGCACCGTTCAGGGTCGGTGATTCAGTCAAGGTAATTGACGGGCCATTCAGTTCGTTGACCGGTGTTGTTCACGAGGTGTGTACTGAAAGAATGAAAGTTAAAGTTATGATAAGCTTTTTTGGTCGTGGTACACCGACAGAGCTTGATTTTTCACAGGTAAAGTCAGTTTCCCAATAATAGTGGCTTAAGCAATTTAAGCTTCTGAATTGAAATAGTTTATGGCAAAAAAGGTAATCGGTTTTATCAAGCTTCAGATTCCGGCTGGTGCAGCGAACCCTGCCCCTCCCGTCGGTCCCGCTCTTGGACAGAAAGGTGTCAATATCATGGAGTTTTGCAAGCAGTTCAATGCGAAAACTCAGTCTGAAGGGGGGATGATTATTCCGGTAGTTATTACGGTTTACTCAGACAAGTCTTTTACGTTTATAACGAAAACCCCTCCTGCGGCTGTTCTTCTCCTTAAGGAGGCGAATTTGAAGAAAGGTTCAGGCGAGCCGAATCGCAATAAGGTTGGTTCTGTTACAAGTGAGCAGGTACGGAAAATTGCTGAGCTGAAAAGACCGGATCTCAATGCTTTCGATAGTAAGGGAGCTGAAGAGATGATCAGGGGGACTGCAAGAAGTATGGGCATTGTAATTCAGGATTGAGTATAGCTTATAGTGTCTCAGGCTGTGGGAGGCTGAAAAGCCGTTTTATTTAACCACTTTGACAAGAACAAATAATGGCAGGGAAAAAATACAGAGATGCAGCATTGAAGATCGAGCGTTTTCGCGAGTATGATCTGGTTGATGCCGTTGAGAAGATCAGGGAGATTACAGTTTCGAAGTTCGACGCAACCGTTGATATTGCCGTCAAGCTTGGCGTTGATCCCCGTCATGCGGATCAGGTTGTCCGTGGCACGGTTATGCTTCCGCATGGTACAGGCAAAACTGTTTCTGTGCTGGTTGTCTGCAAAGAGGCCAAGGCCGATGAAGCAAGGGAGGCGGGGGCTGATATGGTGGGTTTTGAGGAGTACATCGAAAAAATCCAGGAAGGCTGGACAGGTGTTGATGTTATTATTGCAACTCCCGATGTCATGGGTCAGTTGGGTAAGGTCGCCAAGATTCTTGGACCTCGCGGTTTGATGCCGAATCCAAAGTCAGGAACAGTTACGATGGATGTGGCCAAGGCAGTCAAGGAGGTCAAGGCTGGTAAAATCGAGTTCAGGGTTGATAAAGCAGGAAATGTTCATGCCCCGGTCGGCAAGGTTTCATTTCAGCCTGATCAACTGGTTGTCAATATTTCCAGCTTCCTTAAGGAGGTTGTTCGTCTGAAGCCATCGGCAGCCAAGGGTCAGTATGTGCAGGGTATTGCGCTTTCGAGCACGATGTCTCCGAGCGTGAAGGTTAAAATGGAAAAATTTGTCGCCTAATAAAAACGGTTTATACGATGAAGCGAGATACAAAAGAACAGATCGTTCAGGAAGTTGCTGAAAAGATCAACAGGTCACAGGGGATATATCTGACGGAATTCCAAGGGTTGAGTGTTGCTAAAATGTCAGAACTTCGCAACGAGTTCAGGAAAGCTGGAGTTGAGTATCGTGTTGTAAAAAACACCCTGATTAAAAAGGCATTGAAGGATCTTGCAGGGGCGGACAAGCTTGCCCCGGGACTTAAAAGCACGACAGCAGTTGCATTTGGCTTTAATGATCCGGTTGCACCTGCAAAAGTTATCAGGAAGTTCAGCAAGACCAATGAGGCGCTGAAGTTCAAGATGGCTGCAATAGATGGTGTTGTGTTCGGTCCTGATCAGCTTCCATTGCTTTCAGAGATGCTCAGCAAGACGGAGAATATTGGCCGTGCTGCAGGTGTTATCAACAATGTGATCAGTTCTGTTCCAATGGTGGTTAATGCAGTGATGAGAAACCTTGTCTGTGCTCTTGACCAGATTGCCAAACAGAAGCAGTAAATTATAAATACTATTACGCACTCAAAGAGATTACTATACATTTTAAATTAAACAAGAGAGGGGAATAATGTCTATCGAAACACTTGTAGAGGAAATTGGTAAGTTGACCCTTACAGAGGCTTCATCGTTAGTGAAGGCTCTTGAAGAGAAGTTTGGTGTCAGTGCAGCTCCTGTAGCGGTTGCCGGTGTTGCAGCCGTTGCAGCAGGTGATGCACCTGTCGTGGAAGAACAGACTGAGTTTGATGTTGTACTTACTGCCGCAGGTGAAAGCAAAATCAATGTTATCAAGGCTGTCCGTGCTATCACAGGCCTTGGCCTGAAAGAGGCAAAGGATCTTGTTGATGGCGCTCCGAAAACGGTAAAAGAAGCTATTTCCAAGGACGAAGCAGAAAAGATTGCCAAGGAACTGAAAGACGCAGGTGCATCAGTAGAGGTGAAGTGATCTTTGAAAAGAAGTCATTACCAAAGCAAGCTCCGTTTCGATATGAAACGGAGCTTTGTCTGTTTGTATAAGAACAGTTTAGATTGTAACTGCTGTAATGATACGATTGTGGTTAAACCGGACGTTGTTTGTTGTCCGGTTTACGTTTACTGATATTTGTGATGACTTAACCTGTAAGTAATTCATGCAATTGAATAAAAGTGAGGTGCATGTGAAAGTGGCCGATGCAACAACAACACCCTGTATTGACTTTTCCAAAATCCAAAGTATTATAGAGCCTCCCGACTTATTAAAAGTTCAGTTAGATTCATTTCATAATTTTATACAGGATAGTGTACCTCTTGCCAAAAGGAAGGACCAGGGCCTTGAGCGGGTTCTTCGCGGAGCGTTCCCTATTACCGATACCAGAGGCCTCTATCTGCTTGAGTATATTTCTTATGGTTTTGATAAACCAAAGTACACCGTTGAGGATTGTATTGAAAGGGGTTTGACTTATGATGTTTCCCTGAAAGTCAAGCTGAAGCTCTCCTATAAGGATGAGGCTGATGAAACTGACTGGAAGGAGACTATTCAGCAGGAAGTTTATCTCGGCAGGATTCCTTACATGACGGATCGTGGCACATTTATTGTCAATGGAGCTGAACGGGTGGTGGTAGCTCAGCTTCACCGCTCACCAGGCGTGGTTTTCAGTGAAGCTGTCCATCCAAATGGCAAGAAAATGTATTCTGCCAAAATTGTACCGACCAGAGGTTCATGGATCGAGTTTCAGACGGACATCAATAACCAGATATTTGTATACATCGATCAGAAAAAGAATTTTCTGGTCAGTGCACTTCTGCGTGCCATAGGATTTGCAAGAGATGAGGATATTCTTGGTCTTTTTGATCTTGTCGAGGAGATTCCTCTTAAATCCACTAAAAAAGAGCTGCTTGTCGGACAATAC
Organism: Chlorobiaceae bacterium; assembly: GCA_037141805.1. Classification (GTDB taxonomy): domain Bacteria; phylum Bacteroidota; class Chlorobiia; order Chlorobiales; family Chlorobiaceae; genus Chlorobium. The sequence goes on from JBAXBW010000009.1 coordinate 16,594, forward strand.
CTCGCGTCCGACATTGTTGACATGCAAACCGGTGAGGTGGTCAGTGCCAGAACCGCTATAACTGAAGATATTTTCGAGCAGATTCTCGCCGCTGGCTACAAGAGCATCAAGGTAATGAAGACGTTTGTCGGAGGGGATAAAGGTGCCGATAAATCAATCATTATCAATACCATTCTCAATGACAGCTCGGCGACTGAGGAAGAGGCGCTTGAGATTGTCTATGAAGAACTGAGAGCCAACGAGGCCCCCGATATAGATGCAGCAAGGAGTTTTCTTGAGAGAACCTTTTTTAATCAGAAAAAATATGATCTTGGCGATGTTGGTCGCTACAGGATCAATAAAAAGCTCAGTAAAGAGTTTGATGATCTGAATGAATACCTTGCAGGCAAACCCGAGCTTAAACAGCTTTCTGATTCCATCTACGAGAAAATTCTTCAGACGATACAGTCTTTTTCTGATGAGCCAACAGGGGATGATATTCTGGTGCTGACGCATTACGATATTATTTCTGTCATTTATTATCTCATCAAGCTGGTCAACGGGCTTGCTGATGTTGACGATGTTGATCATCTGGCAAATCGTCGTGTGCGTTCAGTTGGGGAACAGCTTGCCGCACAGTTTGTTATCGGACTGGCCAGGATGGGCAAGAATGTTCGAGAAAAACTCAACTCCAGAGACTCGGATAAAATTGCACCTGCGGATCTGATTAACGCCCGTACAGTATCAAGCGTTGTTTCAAGTTTCTTTGCGACCAGCCAGCTCTCGCAGTTTATGGATCAGACCAATCCTCTGGCTGAAATGACCAACAAGAGAAGGGTTTCTGCTCTTGGGCCAGGAGGTCTTACCAGGGAACGTGCGGGTTTTGAGGTTCGGGATGTTCACTATACACACTATGGCAGACTGTGCCCGATCGAAACACCGGAAGGTCCGAATATTGGTCTTATTTCCTCTTTGTCGGTCTATGCGGAGATCAATGATAAAGGTTTTATACAAACACCTTACAGAGTTGTAGACAAGGGACAGGTGACCGATACTGTTCTGATGCTCTCGGCTGAAGATGAGGAGAACAAGATTACGGTGCCAGTCAGTGTTCCTCTTGATGAAAACAACAAAATAGCACTTGAGACGGTTCAGGCAAGGACCAAGGGTGATTATCCGGTTGTTGCGGCAGAGGATGTTAACTTTATGGATGTATCTCCGGTGCAAATCGTCAGCGCTGCTGCGGCACTGATCCCCTTTCTTGAACACGATGATGGTAACCGTGCACTTATGGGAGCCAACATGCAACGCCAGGCAGTTCCGCTCTTGACATCGGAAGCACCGGTCGTAGGTACTGGCATGGAGGCAAAGGTTGCGAGGGACTCTCGTTCGGTTATTTTGGCAGAAACATCCGGAGTGCTTGAAGATGTTACGGCAGAGTATATCACGATTCGCTACGATATTGATACCGACAACGATGTCAGGTTATCAATGCTTGATCCTGATGAAGGGGTTAAAACGTACAAGCTGATCAAGTTCAAGCGTTCCAACCAGGATACCTGCATTTCACAGAAACCTCTGGTGCAGATTGGTCAACGTGTTGAAAAGGGTGCTGTGCTTGCTGACAGCTCTTCTACAGATAATGGAGAACTGGCGCTTGGAAAAAATGTTTTGGTAGCCTTCATGCCATGGCGTGGTTATAACTTTGAAGACGCTATTATTTTAAGTGAAAGGCTCGTCTATGACGATGTTTTTACTTCGCTGCATATTCATGAATTTGAAGCCAATGTTCGTGATACCAAACGAGGTGAGGAGCAGTTCACTCGCGATATTTATAATGTCAGCGATGAAGCACTCAGAAACCTTGATGAAAACGGTATCGTGCGAAATGGGGCAGAAGTCAAGGAGAGGGATATTCTTGTCGGAAAAATAACCCCGAAAGGAGAAAGTGATCCAACACCGGAAGAGAAGTTGCTCAGGGCAATTTTCGGCGACAAATCCAGTGATGTCAAGGATGCGTCGATGCATGTGCCTGCTGGAATGAAGGGTATTGTCATCAAGACAAAGCTTTTCAGCCGAAAGAAAAAGGTTGGTCTTGATGTCAAGGAAAAGATTGAGTTGGTTGACAAGAAATTTGACTCTAAAGAATATGACCTGCGGAAGCGTTTTGCCAAATGGATAAAACAGCTTCTTGAGGGCAAGAGCTCTTCAGGCATCTATAGTGATAAAGGAAAGCAACTTGTTGCTGAAGGCTCTCTTTATGAAGACACCTTGCTTGCGAAATTTAGTGTCATGCCATTTCTTGAGTCGATTGATTTTTCAAAAGGCGTGACAGATTCTGACAAGATAAACGATAATGTTGTTCGTCTTGTCAAGGAGTTTCGTTTTATGTTGAAAGATTTGGCCGATGAGCGAGATAACGAGAAATACAAGATCAATGTTGGCGATGAGCTGCCTCCTGGTATAGAGGAGCTGGCCAAGGTTTATATCGCCCAGAAAAGAAAAATTCAGGTCGGTGACAAAATGGCTGGCCGTCATGGGAACAAGGGTGTCGTCGGGAAAATTCTCCCGATCGAGGATATGCCCTTCATGGAAGATGGCACCCCGGTTGATATTGTTTTGAACCCTCTGGGGGTGCCAAGTCGTATGAATATCGGCCAGCTCTATGAAACATCGCTTGGCTGGGCTGCAAAGACATTGGGAGTCAAGTTCAAGACACCTATTTTCAATGGTGCTACGTATCAGGAAGTTCAGCATGAACTCGACAGGGCTGGTCTTCCGGCACATGGCAAAGTGAGTCTTTTTGATGGTCGTACTGGAGAACGGTTTGATGACGAAGTGACCATTGGCTATATCTACATGCTCAAGTTGAGTCACCTTGTCGATGACAAGATTCATGCCCGTTCCACTGGTCCTTACTCACTTATTACTCAGCAGCCGCTTGGAGGAAAGGCACAGTTTGGAGGCCAGAGATTTGGTGAAATGGAAGTCTGGGCTCTTGAAGCTTATGGTGCATCCAATATTCTCCGGGAAATGCTGACGGTTAAATCTGATGATGTGATTGGACGGAACAAAACTTATGAAGCTATTGTTAAAGGCCAGAACCTGCCTGAGCCGGGTATACCAGAATCCTTCAATGTCCTTATAAGGGAGTTGCAGGGTCTGGGTCTTGAAATTCGTATTGACGACAAGGTTCCTTAGTAATGTGGTAATTAGCGTGTACATCATTAACGGACGTTAACAAGAGTCGTTTAAAAAGGATATAGACTATGATTTTTTCACAGGGAGCATCGCCGCTTAAAGGTGATTTTTCAAGAATAAAGTTCAGCATAGCGTCTCCTGAAAGTATTCTCGCCCATTCAAGGGGAGAGGTGCTGAAGCCGGAGACCATCAACTATCGCACGTTCAAGCCTGAACGTGACGGGTTGATGTGCGAAAAAATATTTGGACCAACAAAGGACTGGGAGTGCTATTGCGGAAAATACAAACGCGTTCGCTATAAAGGAATTATCTGCGACCGCTGCGGCGTTGAGGTGACAACCAAAAGTGTCCGCAGGGAGCGTATGGGGCATATTTCCCTAGCCGTCCCGGTTGTGCATACCTGGTTTTTCCGCTCTGTTCCAAGCAAGATTGGTGCTCTGCTTGATCTTTCAACCAAAGAGCTTGAAAGGATCATCTATTATGAAGTATATGTTGTCATCAATCCCGGTGAACCCGGCGAAAAACAGGGCATCAAGAAACTTGATCGTCTGACTGAGGAGCAGTATTTTCAGATTATCACAGAGTATGAGGATAATCAGGACCTTGAGGATTCAGATCCGGACAAGTTTGTTGCCAAAATGGGTGGAGAAGCCATCCACTTGCTGCTCAAGAGTATTGATCTGGATGGATCCGCCATACATTTGCGCAAGGTTCTGAAAGAGAGCAATTCAGAACAGAAAAGAGCTGATGCACTGAAAAGACTCAAAGTCGTTGAGGCTTTCAGAAAAAGTTATGAGCCGCACAAGAAGATCCGCAAAAAGCCACAGGGACTCTTTCCTGAGGATGAGCTTCCCGAGCCCTACGTTTACGAGGGTAATAAACCCGAGTATATGGTTATGGAAGTTGTCCCGGTTATTCCTCCTGAACTTCGTCCCCTTGTTCCTCTTGAAGGAGGCCGGTTTGCCACGTCGGATCTTAATGATCTCTACCGCAGGGTAATTATCAGAAACAACCGCCTGAAAAAACTTATCGATATTCGGGCGCCTGAGGTTATTCTCCGAAATGAAAAGAGAATGCTCCAGGAAGCAGTTGATGCCTTGTTTGATAATTCACGCAAGGCGAATGCTGTTAAAACGGGCGAGTCAAACAGGCCATTGAAGTCGCTTTCGGATGCACTGAAAGGAAAACAGGGTCGTTTCCGTCAGAACCTGTTAGGAAAGAGAGTTGATTATTCAGGTCGTTCGGTGATCGTTGTTGGTCCTGAATTGAAGCTGCATGAGTGTGGTCTGCCGAAAAGCATGGCCATCGAACTCTTTCAACCTTTTGTGATTCGTCGTCTTGTCGATAGAGGTATTGCAAAATCTGTCAAATCAGCTAAAAAACTTATTGACCGGAAGGATCCTGTTGTCTGGGATGTGCTTGAAAAAGTTATTGACGGCAGACCGGTTCTTCTGAACAGGGCGCCAACCCTTCACCGTCTTGGCATCCAGGCATTTCAGCCTCTTCTGGTAGAAGGCAAGGCTATTCAGATTCACCCTCTTGTCTGTACGGCCTTCAATGCTGACTTTGATGGTGATCAGATGGCGGTTCACATTCCGCTGTCGCAGGAAGCGCAGCTCGAAGCGTCGTTACTCATGCTGTCGTCACATAATCTTATTCTGCCTCAGTCCGGTAAACCGGTTACGGTACCGTCACAGGACATGGTGCTCGGTATGTATTATCTGACCAAGTCGCGCTCTGGAGATATCGGAGAAGGACAGATTTTCTACAGCAGTGAAGATGTTCTTATTGCCTACAATGAACAGCGTGTAGGTCTGCATGCACAGATATTCGTGCAGTATAGCGGCGAAATTGATCAGAAATTTGATTCGCTGCGAGTTCTTGATACTGTTGTTGATCCAACATCGGAAAAGTCTCTCTGGCTGAAAGCACAGATTGAAAAGAAGTCTATTCTGCTTACTACTGTTGGCAGGGTTATCTTCAACCAGCATGTGCCTGATAAAATTGGCTTTATTAACAGGGTTATTGATAAAAAGGTAGCAAAAGAGCTGATTGGACGACTGAGCAGTGAGGTTGGGAATGTCGAAACTGCAAAATTCCTTGACAATATCAAGGAGGTTGGCTTTCATTATGCCATGAAAGGTGGTCTGTCTGTGGGGCTTTCTGATGCCATTGTGCCTGAAACCAAGGTAAAGCATATCAAGAATGCCCAGCGCGACAGCACCAAGGTCGTCAAGGAATACAACCGTGGTACTCTGACCGATAATGAACGGTACAACCAGATTGTCGATGTCTGGCAGAAAACATCAAATATTGTCGCCGAAGAGTCATATCAGAAGCTGAAGAAAGATCGTGACGGTTTTAATCCGCTCTATATGATGCTTGATTCCGGCGCCCGTGGTTCTAGAGAACAGGTGCGTCAGTTGACCGGCATGAGAGGTCTTATTGCCCGTCCTCAGAAGTCCATGTCGGGGCAGCCGGGAGAAATTATTGAAAACCCGATTATCTCGAACCTCAAGGAGGGACTTACTGTTCTTGAATATTTCATTTCAACGCATGGTGCCCGTAAGGGTCTGTCTGATACCTCGCTGAAAACAGCCGATGCCGGTTATCTCACCAGAAGGCTTCACGATGTTGCGCAGGATGTCATTGTCACTATTGATGACTGCGGAACGACTCGAGGTCTTTATATTCATCGTAACATTGAGGAGGAGACCAGCGGGCAGATAAAGTTCCGTGAAAAAATCAAGGGACGTGTAGCGGCTCGGGATATTTACGATACCATGAATAACAAGGTGGTTGTAACTGCCGGAGAAATTATTACAGAAGAACTTGCCGAACTTATTCAGGAGACTGTCGGCGTAGAAGAGGCCGAAATCCGCTCCGTGCTCACCTGTGAGTCTAAAATTGGTATTTGTTCAAAGTGCTATGGCACAAATCTCTCGGTGCATGAACTCGTTGAAATTGGCGAAGCGGTTGGTGTTATTGCTGCCCAGTCTATCGGCGAACCCGGAACTCAGTTGACGCTTCGTACCTTCCACCAGGGCGGTACTGCTCAGGGCGGTATTTCTGAAACCGAGACCAAGGCATTCTATGATGGTCAGGTTCAGTTTGAAGATATCAAGACCGTAGAACATACCGCCATCAATGAGGATGGTGTGGAGGATCTTCGGATCATCGTTATTCAGAAAAACGGTAAAATCAATATTGCCGATCCAGAGTCAGGGAAGATTCTGAAGCGCTCTATCGTTCCGCATGGTGCGCATCTTCACTGCAAGAATGGCTCTCTTGTCAAGAAAGATCAGGTGATGTTCAGCAGTGAACCCAACAGTACACAGATTATCGCAGAAATCCCTGGTATCATTAAATTTGCCGATATCGAAAAAGGTGTGACTTACAAGGAAGAGGTTGATCCCCAGACCGGTTTTTCACAGCATACCATTATTAACTGGCGGACAAAACTGAGAGCTACCGAGACAAGGGAGCCGAGGTTGATGATTATTGATGCAAGTGGTGAGGTGAGAAAAACCTATCCAGTCCCGATCAAGTCAAATCTTTATGTTGAAGATGGACAGAAGGTCAATCCTGGTGATATCATGGCCAAGGTTCCAAGAAATCTCGACCGTGTTGGTGGTGATATTACTGCTGGTTTGCCAAAAGTCACTGAGCTTTTTGAAGCTCGTATTCCGACTGATCCTGCAATTGTTACTGAAATCGACGGGTATGTCAGCTTTGGCTCGCAGCGCAGAAGCAGCAAGGAGATCAAGGTTAAAAATGACTTTGGTGAGGAGAAGATCTATTATGTCCAGGTTGGCAAGCATGTACTGGCCAACGAGGGCGACGAAGTCAAGGCAGGCGATCCACTGACCGATGGTGCCGTTTCTCCCCAGGACATTCTGCGTATTCAGGGACCAAATGCTGTGCAGCAGTATCTTGTGAACGAGATTCAGAAAGTTTACCAGATTAATGCGGGCGTCGAGATCAATGACAAGCATCTTGAGGTTATTGTGCGTCAGATGCTTCAGAAGGTCCGTGTTGAAGAACCTGGTGACACCGATCTGCTTCCTGGTGACCTGATTGACCGGAGTGCCTTTGTTGAGTCGAATAAAGGGATTGCCGAAAAGGTACGCATTACCGAAAAGGGTGATGCACCGGCAAGGATTCAGGAGACTCAGCTTCACAAAATCCGTGACATAACCAAGCTGAATCGTGAGCTGCGCAAGAACACCAAAAATATGATTGCTTTTGAGCCAGCCCTTCAGGCTACCTCTCACCCTGTGCTGCTTGGCATTACAAGCGCGGCCCTTCAGACAGAAAGTGTGATTTCTGCCGCTTCATTCCAGGAAACCACGAAGGTGTTGACTGATGCTGCCGTTGCAGGAAAAGTTGACTATCTTGCTGGCCTGAAAGAAAACGTGATTGTCGGCAAGCTGATTCCTGCCGGGACAGGGCTGAAGAGATATAAGGCTATAAAACTTACTGGAGATGGTCAGGAAGCGGTTTCTGCAAGAGAAGGGAGTGAAGAGGTGGTTGTAGAAACCCGGGAGGGTTTTGCCAACGAGCGATAACATTCTCATGGCTACATCAGCATAAAGCAAAAAAAGGGAGATTCGCATCTCCCTTTTTTTTGTTATTTCTTTTCAAATCTGAATGTTTCAAGAAAACCGGTATCGAAATCTCCGCTTTGAAAAACCGGAGAATGCATCACCTGTTTATGGAAAGGAATCGTGGTCTTTACACCAACAACAATGAATTCATCCAGGGCGCGTGACATCCTTGCAATGGCTTCATCTCTTGTTTGTGCCGTAACGATGAGCTTGGCAATCATCGAATCATAGTTGGATGGCACCACGTAGCTTGCATAAGCATGTGAGTCGACTCTTACGCCATGACCTCCAGGTGTGTGGAATACCTGAAGCTTTCCTGGTGAAGGACGGAACATGTGTTCTGGATCCTCAGCATTAATGCGGCATTCAATGGAGTGCCCTTTTGGGCTAAAGGTTCGATCTCCTATGGACTCTCCGCTCGCAATGAGAATCTGTTCCTTGACAAGATCAACATCGTAGCGTTCTTCGGTTACGGGATGCTCAACCTGGATACGCGTATTCATCTCCATGAAGTAAAAATCCTTGTGCTTGTCGAGGAGAAACTCGATAGTACCAGCACCTTCATAGTTGATCGCACTGGCAGCAGCAACAGCGGCATCACCCATTTTTTTTCTCAAGGCCTCATCAACAACAGGTGAGGGGGTCTCTTCAATAAGTTTCTGGTGACGTCTCTGGACGGTGCAATCTCGTTCACCAAGATGGATGGTATTGCCGTGCTGGTCAGAGAGAATCTGAATTTCAACATGGCGAGGATTTTCAAGATACTTCTCGATATAGCAGCCGCTGTTGCCGAAAGCCTGCTCAGCTTCACTGCGCGCGGTGTTCAGCGCCTTCTCAAGCTGGCTCTCTTCAGTGACCACCCGCATGCCCTTTCCTCCACCACCCGCAGTAGGCTTGATGATAACCGGATAGCCAGTTTTTTTTGCAGTTTCAATTGCCTGCTTCAGATCAGTGACCAATCCCGGACTTCCTGGAACAACAGGTACCCCTGCAGCAATCATGGTCGCCTTTGCGGTATTTTTGTCGCCCATCTGGTTAATCATTCTTGCTGTAGGACCGATAAACTTGATGTTGGCTGATTCGCATACTTCAGCAAAATCAGCGTTTTCAGCCAAAAATCCATATCCCGGATGGATCGCATCGGCATTGGTCACCTGTGCTGCAGCAATGATACGTGGAATATTAAGGTAACTTTCTCTGGACAAAGCCGGTCCTATGCAGACAGCTTCATCGGCGTATTTAACATGGATAGATTCAGCGTCAACTGTAGAATAAACAGCGACGGTACTGATCCCCATTTCACGGCAGGTCTGCATAATACGCAAAGCAATTTCGCCGCGATTTGCAACAAGTATTTTCTTGAACAAGGCTTTTTGTGATGAATGATTATGGTTTAATCCGGAACAGTGGCTGATCATATTCGACCGCTTGTCCGTTTTCAACAAGAATTTCAACAATTGTACCGGAGACCTCAGCTTCAATTTCGTTCATCAGCTTCATGGCTTCGATAATACAAAGCACGTCACCTTTCTTTACAATATCATTGACTGCAACAAATGGAGGTGAATCAGGTGATGAGGCATGATAGAAAGTACCAACAATAGGTGAGCGTGATTCGATAAGGTCAGATACTGGTTCAGGCTCTGCTGGTGCTGGCGCAGCGGTTGAGATCTGGGGAGTTGACTGTAAGGCGGGGGCTGCCTGCACAGCAAGGAATTGGGGAGATACTGCGGCCATAGAGCGCCTCAGGATAATTTTAAAGTTTCCCTCCTCAATGATGGTTTCCTGAAGATCTGAGCCATTGACAATGTCAATAAGCTGTTTGATTTCGCTAAGGTTCATGATATTTTGTTACTTATAAGTTATAAACACACGCGTCACGAAAAACCTTTATAAGATAGTTACTTTTTTACTCTTTCAATATAATCACCAGTGCGGGTGTCGACACGAATAATGCTTCCTGTCTGGATAAACATGGGGACGTTGACTTCTGCCCCGGTTTCTACAATTGCAGGTTTTGTTCCGCTGGTTGCCCTGTCGTCCTTCAATGCCGGGCTGGTTTCAGTTACCTCTACTTCAACAAAGGTAGGAAGTTCAACTCCAAGAATAGAACCGTCATCAGAGAAAACTATTGTTACCGTGATGCCATCCTTGACAAAACGGGATGAGGAGCCAAGCAAGAGTTCGGGAACATTAATCTGCTCGAAGGTATCGTTGTCCATCATGACAAAATCACTGCCGTCCCGATAAAGATATTGATACTGTTTTCGTTCAGTGACGATCACATCAACAGATTCGGTGGCACTGAAGCGGTATTCAACATTCCTGCCCGATTTAAGATTTCTCATGTTTGCCTGGTAAAATGCCCTCAGGTTACCGGGAGTACGGTGCATAAGACTCTCGATACTGTGGGGTTCACCCTTAAAACGGATAATTGAACCTTTTGAAATGTTGCTGATTGAGACCATAAGCCGGTTAAAAAATTATCTTGTACAAGTTCCTGATTCCCCTGACATAAAACAGCTTGAATATAACACAGTACGGGACGAATACCAATTACCGTTCACTCAATCATGGATAAAGGTAAAAAGCCATTGCATGTTTGTCACCTACTGTTTAAATTCGGAAAGAAGGGGCGTGTAATTTGACGAAATTAATTTTAACCTTAACAATAAAACAATTCACATGTCAAAAGCTGAATTAGTAGAAAAAATTGCCGAGCAGGCTAAACTGACAAAAGTTGATGCGGAACGCGCTCTTAATGCGTTTATTACTGTTGTTACAACATCATTGAAAGAGGGAGAGGATGTGGCGCTCGTCGGTTTCGGAACGTTTACCATTGGTGACAGAGCGGAAAGGCAAGGACGTAACCCCCAGACGGGAGAAGTTATTACCATTTCTGCGAAAAAAGTTGTCAAGTTCAAGCCAGGCAAAGCATTGAAGGAAGAGGTAGGTGGTTAATTGTGATTTTTTTGTTTCTGCTTTTTTAAAGCCCATCGTGAGCGTTTGCTTGATGGGCTTTTTTTATCATTAATATTGCTGCACTATGGTTACCAAAGTTGTCCTTGATTTTGAAAAGCCACTGTTTGAGCTTGAAGCCAAGCTCAACGAAATGCGCCAATGCCTCAGGAGCAGCACAAGGGAGCAGACTCAGTCAGAAATCGACTTGCTCTATAATGACATAGAGGTCCTTGAGCTGAAAGTCGATGCACTCCGTCGTTCGATCTATAAAAATCTTACTCGATGGCAGAAAGTACAGCTTGCTCGCCATCCTGCAAGACCCTACACGCTTGATTATATTTACATGATGACAACCGGTTTTGCCGAGCTTGCCGGTGATCGCCATTTCAGCGATGACAAAGCTATTGTCGGAGGCTTTGCCCGCATTGAAGAGAGTTTGTCAGGTTTTTCTCAGCCTGTTATGATTATTGGCCATCAAAAAGGTCGTGATACCAAGTCCAATCTTTACCGAAACTTTGGTATGGCTCAGCCTGAAGGATACCGCAAAGCCCTTCGGTTGATGAAACTCGCCGAGAAATTTAGAAAACCTGTTATTACGTTAATTGACACGCCGGGAGCATTTCCTGGTATAGAAGCCGAAGAACGAGGGCAGGCAGAGGCCATAGCCCACAATCTGTTCGAAATGGCAAAGCTGACTGTTCCGGTAATCTGCGTGATTATCGGCGAAGGTGCGAGTGGGGGAGCCATTGGTATCGGGGTTGGTGATCGAATTCTTATGGCTGAAAATAGCTGGTATTCAGTGATTTCACCCGAAAGTTGTTCTTCCATTCTCTGGCGAAGCTGGAACTATAAAGAGCAGGCGGCAGAAGCCTTGCGGCTCACCGCAGAGGATCTTCTTGGGCAGGGCATTATCGACAGAATTATTCCCGAACCTCTTGGAGGTGCTCATACTGATCCCGATGCCATGGCAGGGACCCTGAAAAGTATACTGATTGAAGAGTTGAAATTGCTTCTGACGAAGGAGCCAGGGGATCTTGTTCATGACCGGATAGAAAAGTTTTCAGCAATGGGTGTCTGGAAGGAAGAGGTATAGCGGTACACGAAAAAAAAGCCGGCGTTTCATGCCGGCTTTTTTGTTCTCATCATGCTTTCTTTATTTCGTATGATTGATCGCCCTTAAGGAGCTCTTCGAAGGTGCCGATTCCGTTTTTCTGAGCATCAGAGATCTGTGCAGTCAGAGCGTCTTCATAGGTGATTCGCTCTTTGGCATAAAAAACACCGAAAGGCCTTGGAAGAGACTCTTCCAACTCAGCATGATCATCAGCAAAATGAGCAAGAATCGATGCTTTATTGATATCTGCTTCATCATGAATCCATAGATCACTGCTGGAAATGCCCTCTTTATCCAAATCCACAACGATGGGCTGAAATCCGTCCAGCCAAATACCCCGTTTTCCATTTGCGAAAATAAGAGGTTTCGACTGTTCCAGATAGACCGTGTTATTGGCTTTATTATCGGGAGAGGCAAAAGCTTCAAACGCGCCGCCGTTAAAAATAGGGCAGTTCTGATATATTTCTACCAGCGAAGTTCCCTTATGAAGGGCGGCGCGTTTCAATATCGAGCGAAGGAATTTGCCGTCGCGGTCAAAGGCCCTTGCAAAGAATGAGCCACCGGAGCCAAGAGTGAGAGCTGCCGTATTAAACGGCTGATCAATAACTCCTGATGGAGAGGTAACAGTTCTCAAGCCGATTTTCGAGGTTGGAGAATATTGACCTTTCGTGAGTCCGTAAATTTCATTATTGAAGAGTACCACATTAAGGTCTGGATTTCTTCTCAGGGTATGAATAAAGTGGTTTCCACCAATTGAGAGCGCGTCACCATCTCCGGTTCCAACCCAGACACTCAGTTCTGGTCGTGAGACTTTGAGTCCGGTTGCCATAGGGAGAGCTCTGCCGTGGATACCGTGAACGCCGTACGTTGCAAGATAATAAGGGAGGCGGGACGAGCAGCCTATACCGGAAACAAAAACAATGTTTTCAGGTGCAATACCAAGTTCAGGCAATACATTTTTGATTTGCTGCAGTACGGCATGATCTCCACAGCCGGGACACCATTTTGGCTCTTGATCCGAAGCAAAGTCCTTGGCAATCAGGACTGGAAGAACTGGGACTGTTGTGTTATCGGCCATTATTGAAGCTCCTTTATAATATCAGTGATTTTAATCAGTATTTCCATTTCATTGAACGGGACTCCCTGTATTTTGGTAAACCCTTCCGGTGCAATCAGGAAGGTGTCACGAATAATATGGATAAGCTGTCCGTTATTGAGCTCGGGGATAAGTACTTTTTTATAGTTGCCGAGAATTTGCTCAAGATTTTTTGGAAATGGGTGGATATAGCGCAAGTGAGCATGAGCGACGCT
>JBAXBW010000010.1:0-29209 GCA_037141805.1 Chlorobiaceae bacterium
TGAGGGGGTAGCGCCGAAAGGTGTAGGAGTTCGAATCTCCTCTCGGGCACTTGTTTTTAAAAGCCGTTTCGATGCGGCTTTGTTAGTTGTTGCACCTGCAGCATCAGTCAGTGGCATTACCGCTATTCATGCGTCTTCCAAAAATATCCGTGTTTGGCGTGAAATAGAAGGTTCTTTTTCGCTGCCGATACTCCTCATTTGCTTACTCTACTCTTGAACCGCATTTTTTACCGGCGCGAATCGTTTTCCTGTGGCACACATTCTTGTGATGCGCACGGGGCAGGTCTGATGTGTGAAGTGGTCTTGTCTGAACTGCTTGTACAGCAGGAATTTTTGAAGGCGAAATGTTTATCTGTACTTTAGTGTTGGAAAACATTGACAAGATATTTCATCCGTTGTTATAATGTTAATTTTTTAGCTTATGCGTAAACTTCAGGTAGATATTCTCGGACTTTCAACCAGCCCTCATACCAATGGAGCTTATGCTCTTATTCTCTATGAGTTGGAGGGGAAACGAAAGCTTCCAATTATTATCGGTGGTTTTGAAGCTCAGGCAATTGCTCTTAAACTTGAAAATATCAAACCGCCCAGGCCTTTTACTCACGATCTTTTCAAGAATATTGCTGATGCTTTTCATTTGCATGTGAATGAAATCATTATAGATGAACTGCACAATGAAACTTTTTATGCCAAGGTTATCTGTGAGGTGAACGGTGAAGTGCATGAGATTGATGCTCGTCCCAGTGATGCCATTGCTATCGCTGTTCGTTTTAATGCGCCATTGTTTGTTACCGAGGAGATTATGAACGAGGCGGGTATCAAGGAAGAGCAAAAAGAGGAAAGCGGGGAGGAAGCAGCAGCCCTGGAAACTCAAGGAGCCAGCGCTGGTCAGCACAATCCTCCAGCTCTGCTTGATGAACTTCAATCAGAGCTTAATGATGCGATAACCAATGAAAACTATGAGGAGGCAGCAAGGCTGCGAGATGAAATATCTCGTCTGAAAAGCGGCAATTCATGAGCAGAGAGACATCTGATTGCGACACCCTCTGCTCACTGTCCCTCTGTTTTGACTTATTCAGTCGTTGTGCCAAAGCTGAACAAGAAGCTCCATCCCTGCTTTGTTTTTGTGGGAATGCTTGGAACAGCATCAAACCCATAGCCGTAATCAAGTCCTATCTGCCCGACAATGGGCAGGTAAAGCCTGAGGCCAAGGCCAGCCGATTTTTTAAGGTCTGAAAATTTGATACATCGAGTATTTTCCCACAGATTGCCAGCCTCAACGAAGGTAAGTCCGTAAATGCTCACGGATTGCGACATGGTAAGTGGATAACGCAGTTCCGATGTGAATTTCGAGTAAGTTTTTCCGGCATACAGGCTTGTGCTTGTTGTAGAGCTGGAACCAAGCTTTGAGCCCAGGCTCCGGTCATCATAACCTCTCAGAGGAATTGTGGGGAGAGAGGACATGCCGCTGCCTCCCATAAAAAAGTACTCAGTGTAGGGTATATAGTCGCTTTCATTAAAGGTCGCGAGATAGCCGTATTGTGTCGAAACATTCCAGACGAGGTTCTTTGTCATCGGGATGAACCAGCTTGAGGAGCCAAGAAATTTGTAAAAGTCAACAGTACCAGGCAGAGGCCCTCCCGCCAATTGTCCTGTGATAGTATTTTTGCTGCCCCTGCGCGGAAAAAGGGGATTGTCAATACTGTTGCGGGAAATTGTTTGCGTTATTGAAAATTGATCAGCCTGACCGGGAGCATCAGGATCGGTAAAGTCGATGAAACTTAAGAAGCCGCCATTGCTGTGCAGGTATTTCAGCTTCCAGTTGATAGAGAAGTAATCATCTGGCCAGGTCAGGCGCCTTCCAATGGAAAGTGTTGTGCCATACTGGTCAATGATGGTCGGGTTGTAAGTGTTGTCGTTGGTATAGTCATAAGCGCTATGCGTTTTGAAGGCTGAAAATCCCACTGCAGTTGGTCCACCGAATGCCCACGGTTCAGTAAAATTAAGACTTAAGGTTCTGTAGTTGCTGGTGCCGAACTGCCACTGGAACCCGAGTTGCTGTCCGTCTCCATGTGGTAAGGGTTTGTAGGCCTCGCGATTGAAAATGTCGTGCAACGAGAAATTATTGAAGGTGACACCGAGTGCGCCGGTAAATCCGCTGCCACTATAACCTACTGAGGCATTGAAGGTATCGGTCTGCTTTTCTGCGACATTATAGGTCAAATCAACCGTATTTGTTTCCTGGTTCGGCTCAATATCAGGAGTAATCTGAGATGGGTCAAAATAGTTGAGCATACTGAGTTCCCTGATGCTGCGCACAACATTTTTTCGGCTGAACATGTCGCCTGGAACCGTGTAAAGCTCACGCCGGATCACGTGATCTTTTGTTTTGGTATTGCCTTTGATATTAATGGTGTTGAGTTGGAACGGTTCGCCTTCCCTGAGAGAGATAACCAGATCGACCATATCAGGCTTGATGACCTGTTCCTCAAGGTTTGCCTTAAAGGAGAGATAGCCGCGATCAAGATAGATAGAGCTGATATCGGAATTGTCCGGGGAGAAATTCAGTCGTTCCTGAATCAGTTTGGCATTGTAGACATCGTCCCTTTTAAGTCCGAATGTTTTTTCAAGAATATCCGTTGAAGCAAATTCCTTGGTATTGCCTGACCATGTTATATTTCTGATGTGGTATTTATGGCCTTCCTCAAGATAAATGTCGAGAAAAAGCCCCTTTTTGTTTTGAGTATAACTGATGGAATCGCGTAAAACACGTGCATCGCGATAACCGTTATTGCGGTAAAACTCAACAAGCAGGTTTTTATCATCATTAAATTTGTCGGTATCAAGTTTGGGAGTGCCGAAGATTCTGCGCCACCAGGAATTTTGACTGGTTTCCTTGAAAACCCCTCTCAGTTTTTTCTGGTCAAAGGAAGTGTTGCCATGGAAGGTGATTTTTTCGATGGCGACCTTTGAGCCTTCAGAAATGGAAAAAAGTGCATTAACATGATTTTTCGTCACTTCCTGTCGCTGAAATTTTGCTTCTGCAGTCAGATAGCCTTTTGATGCATAAAGTTTTTCAATTTTATTCGCAGCAGTAAGTAATTCCTGCTCGCTGATTTTCTTGCCAGTCACAAGAGAGGCAGTTCTTTTCAGCTCAGCACTATCGAACTTTTTGTTGCCATTAAAGATAACCTTGTCAAGCACTGGTCGTTCGTTGACAATAAACTTCAGTGCAACGTTGTTCTCTCCGAGATCATTTTTTTCAACAGTGATATCACTGAAAAGCTGTAGTTTCCAGAGGTATTGCAGTGCTCCTGAGAGTTCCACTCCGGGAATTGCAATCCTGTCCATGGTTTTGAGTGGAATACTGGCGGTTAATTCCTGTTCACTGAGAGATTCAAGGCCGCTGAAAGAGATGTTTTTTACGGTATAGAGATCTTGTTGTGCCTCGCTTATTGTTTTTCGTTCAATAATACTGGATTTTTTTTTCGGAAGATTTTTTGCTTCAACATCTTTTCCTGCAGGATTAACTGTAAAAGCAAAAAGAAGTAAGGCTATCAGTTTTTTGGTTTGTTTCATGAAATATTAGGAATCAATCAGGTTAAAACTTGTTAGCAGGGAATTTTTTTGTCTGAATTTGTTCACTGGTTTGGCCAAACCTTCGTTCCCTGCTCTGAAATTCCCGTATGGCATCATACAGCTGTGAACGACGGAAATCCGGCCAATAAGTGTTTGTAAAGTAAATCTCGGAATACGCGCTTTGCCAGAGCAAAAAGTTGCTGATTCTGAACTCTCCGCTCGTACGTATCAGAAGTTCCGGGTCGGGTATTGATGCTGTCGCAAGGTATGACGCGAGAAGTTGTTCATCGACTGCTTCAGGATTGAGCAACCCTGCCTTGACATCGAAAGCAATAGCCCTGCATGCTTGCATAATATCCCATTGACCACTGTAACTGAGTGCTATGGTCAGCACAAGTTTATTGTTGTTTTTGGTGAGTTCCATGGTTTTTTTTAAAACAGCCGCAACCTCTTCAGGCAGCAGGTTGATCTCTCCAATGACATTGAGCCGGATATTATTGTCATGAAGTTTACGGGTTTCCCGACCGATAACCTTGACAAGGAGTTGCATCAATGCGGAGACCTCTTTTTCAGGGCGTTTCCAGTTTTCTGTCGAAAAGGTAAACAGAGTAAGATATTTAACGCCGAGTTGAGAGCACGATTCTACCATATCCCGGACGGATTCCACACCAGCGACATGCCCGTCAATTCTTGTTTTTCCTTTTAACCGTGCCCATCTTCCGTTACCATCCATAATGATAGCGATATGGCAGGGAAGGTCACACGATGATTTCAGCTCGGTCTGTACCTGTTTATCTGCAAAGTCAGTATCTGCGGAAAACCAATGGGCTTTAAGCGTTGATGAAAAGTCTGATAATTTTATGAGTGCCATACTTCGGGTTATTCCTTATCGCTTGATGTGGCATTCATGGTGGGCGTAACTCATGAATAATACCTCTATAGACTATATCGATCCAAATTGAATAATATGCAGTTATTTCTTATTATACAAACTTTACATGGTGAGGAAATGGTGCGGGGAGATCAGTATTTTTTCTTTTGAAAGTCACCATTACCAGTAACAGAGACTGTTCTCTTAAAATCATTCACAAAAGACGTGAAATTAAGTAGTTACGAAGATCTTCGCTCCAGGCTTCTCTCGCATGAGGTAACCTGTGAAGAGGTTGTGCGTTTTTATCTGAAACGTATCGATGATTACCGCGATGATAACATCTATATAACGGTGTTTTATGAGCATGCTTTGGAAAGGGCCATAAACCTTGACCAAAAGCTTAAAGCAGGCCACCGCCTTGGGAAGTTATTCGGTATGCCGATGGCAATCAAGGATAATATTGCTATAAAAGGTGAGCGACTTACTTGTGCTTCGAAAATTCTCGATGATTACGAAAGTGTTTTTGATGCAACATCAGTAATCCGTCTTGAAGAGCAAGATGCTATTTTTCTTGGTAAAACGAACATGGATGAATTTGCCATGGGTAGTTCGAATGAAAATTCGGCTTATGGCAACGTTACTAATCCTTTTGATAAAAAAAGAGTGCCCGGCGGGAGCTCGGGGGGGTCTGCCGCAGCAGTTGCCAATGATCTTGCACTCGTGGCTCTTGGGTCGGATACTGGAGGTTCTGTCAGGCAGCCAGCAGGTTTCTGCAATATTGTTGGTTTGAAACCAACATACGGAAGAATTTCTCGTTATGGACTTGTGGCTTTTGCCTCCTCATTCGATCAGATAGGAGTGCTTGCCCGAAATTGTGACGATGCCGCGCTGGTGCTTGGTGTTATGGCAGGCAAAGATGGACTGGATGCTACCTCTTCCTCCCATGTTGTTCCTGATTACCCTTCTGAAATGGCAACGATTTCTGTTGAGGGATTGAAGATTGGTGTTCCAAAAGAATATTTCCCCGAGAGTCTTAATCCAGATGTTGCCAGTATGGTGAAGGGAAAGCTGTTTGAACTTCGCGATCAGGGAGCTGAACTTGTAGAAATCACACTTCCTGATAGTAAATATGCTATAGCGGCTTATTATATTCTGGTCACTGCTGAAGCCTCATCAAACCTCGCCCGTTTTGACGGTGGAAGGTACGGTTATCGCTCACATAATTCCGGAGATCTTGCAGCCATGTATGTGAATTCGAGGACGGAAGGGTTTGGCAGAGAGGTCAAGCGCAGGATTATGCTTGGTACTTATGTGCTTTCAGCCGGGTACTATGATACTTATTATAAAAAGGCTCAGCAAACAAGACGCGTCTTTCAGGAACGGTACCGTGAAGCCCTTGAGACGGTTGACGTTATTGCTGGCCCGACATCGCCGTTTCCACCTTTTGGTATTGGTGATAAAACCGGCGATCCTCTCGAAATGTATCTTGCTGATGTCTTTACCGTTCCGGCAAGTATTGTCGGTATGCCGGCTATCAGTGTGCCGCTCGGGTTTGACAGTTCCAGCCTTCCTGTTGGCATGCATCTGATCTGTAATTTTTTTGAAGAGGGAAAGCTGCTTGGTATCGCAAAACGTATGCAGCCTTCGTTATAATTTTTGTTGGAGTACGTAGCGTTAATTTTAATAAATCTGTACTATGAGTGTATTAGTCAACAAGGATACCCGACTGCTTGTGCAGGGGATAACCGGTGCGGAAGGTACTTTTCATACCTCCCAGATTCTTGAATATGGAACCAATGTCGTTGCTGGAGTCACTCCCGGAAAAGGTGATATCCTCTATAATGGCAATGAAAAAGACAAGTTTTGCCGACCGGTACCGGTGTTTAACACCGTACGCGAAGCCGTAGAGAAGGCGGAAGCCAACGTAACCGTTATCTTTGTTCCTGCCCCGTTTGCAGCCGATGCGATTATGGAGGCTGCTGATGCTGGCCTGAAAGTCATCATCTGTATTACCGAAGGGATACCGGTTAACGATATGATGAAAGCTTTTGCTTTTGTCAAGCAGAAAGGAGCTATTCTAATCGGACCGAACTGTCCGGGTGTTATTACTCCAGGTGAAGCCAAAGTAGGCATTATGCCTGGGTTTATCCATAAAAAAGGCACGATTGGCGTTGTTTCCCGCAGTGGCACCCTGACCTACGAAGCGGTACACCAGCTTACCCAGGTTGGTCTCGGTCAGTCAACCTGTATCGGTATCGGTGGAGATCCAATCATTGGCACCCAGTTTATCGACGCAGTCAAGCTCTTTGCTGCAGATGATGAGACTGAAGGGCTCGTGATGATTGGCGAAATTGGCGGAAGCGCAGAGGAAGAAGCTGCAGCGTATATCCAGAAATATTTCAAAAAGCCGGTCATAGGATTTATTGCCGGACGTACCGCCCCTCCAGGTCGCCGTATGGGCCATGCCGGTGCAATTGTATCCGGTGGAAAAGGAACCGCTGAAGACAAGATAAGAGCGATGGAAGAAGCGGGCATCAAGGTTGTTGACAGCCCGGCTGATATAGGCGAAGCCATGATCAAAGCTCTTGGCAGATAATAATATCATTGTTTATAGAGGACTTGTAAAAATAAATACTAAAAGTCCTCTATAACCTTGTTCTAATCTTTTAGAGACCTAGCGTGACCAGGTCGTGAATATGCACTATACCGACCGGACGCTCTTCATTGTCGCAGACCAACAACTGGGTAATACGGTAGGTTTCAAGTATATCAAGGCATTCTTTCGCCATGGTGCTGGTTGTCACGGTTTTAGGATTTGCAGTCATAACGGATCCTGCACTGAGGCAGAGAAACTCCCTGCCACTTTGAACCAGGCGGCGAAGGTCACCATCGGTAAATATGCCGCAGAGGCGTCCATCACCATTGACTACAGCGCTGACCCCATATCGCTTCGAGGTCATCTCAAGGATAAGGTCAGTAACCGACGCACTTTCTGTGACGAGAGGTAATGCGTCATCCTTTGCCATAATATCGGTAACCTTGACGGTCAGTCGTCGTCCGAGGGATCCTTTGGGATGTGTCAGAGCAAAATCTCTCTGTGTAAAATTTTTTTGCTGCATCAAACAAATCGCAAGGGCATCTCCCATTGCCAGCATTGCTGTTGTTGATGTTGTGGGCGCCAGATCGTAGGGACAAGCCTCCTTTTCAATACCGGTATCAAGCATGATATCAGCGTTTTGAGCAAGAAAAGAGCGTTGATTGCCCGTCATCGCTATAATCTTTGCACCGATCTGCCGGAGTGCCGGGATGATGAAATTCATCTCCTCTGTTGTACCGCTTTTCGACAGGCATATAACTACGTCGTTATGGTCGACAATGCCAAGATCTCCATGGGCAGCATCTGCCGGGTGAAGGAAAAGGGCGGTCGATCCTGTTGACGACATGGTTGCTGCAATTTTCTGACCGATAATGCCTGATTTCCCCATGCCTGAGATGATGATTTTCCCTTTGCAAGAAGCCAAAAGTTCAACTGCATTCGAAAATGCGTTATCAAGCCGTTCTGCCATCATTGAAATTGCCTGAGCTTCCTGCTCAAGAATATTCTTTCCATTTTCTGTAATGTCTCCGCCTTGGTATGTTGCGCTCATATCTTGTCAGAATAGATGCTTCAATGAAGAAAAGATAGTGGGTTGCTATTTTTATATACTGTAATATCCGCTAAATTGAGGAAATATAATTTTCTTTGCTAATTATAACCCGTTTCTCATGAGTTGGGTACCTCTACTTGGGTTTTCTTTTTTGGTTTTTTTTCTGCTGGTTTTTCTTTTCAGCAAGTTTTTGGGCTATATGAAAAAAGAGCAGAATCTGGTCATTGAATCCTTCAAGGATTCGCTTATCGACAAAGATAATCCTGTTGGCCTCAATAAGGAAGAACTTGAAAAACTCAAGCAGCAGCAGCAGGAAGCCCAGCGTCATCTCAGTGACGTTATCTCAAGAATTCCTGTTATTCAAAAAGATGGCAGATTTCAGATTGATGAGGAGGCAATACGGCAGCGTCGTTCTGCCGCTCAGAGTGACGGGACGCCGGGGACGATGAACAATGATACCGTTTAAGTTTTTCTGATATTTCTTCTTCATGTTCTCAAAGCTAAAGCTTCTTTTCAAAGATACCGTTATTTACGGTTCGAGTACTATTCTTGCCCGTAGTCTCAATTATCTTCTGGTTCCTCTTTATGCCAACAAACTCTCCACGTTTGATAATGGTGTACAAACCATTATCTATGCAAATATCGCACTGGCAAATGTTCTGTTTTCTTATGGCCTTGAAACCTCCTATCTCAAGGTAGTTTCGGATTCGGCACATCGAGACAGGGATGAAACCCAGCTTTTTTCCACGGCGTTCATCACCCTTTTTGTGACGTCAACGCTTTTTGCGATCAGCATTGCTCTTTTTGCCCCGCTTATTGCCGAACTTATAGGACTTTCCGCCGGAGACTTCATCTTTGTTCGGTATGCAGCCCTTATTTTATGGATTGATACTCTGCTGGTTATTCCATTTGCAGAACTTCGCCTGAAGAGAAAAGCAGTGCAGTTTGCCATAGCAAGGGTGGTCGGAGTAATAGCGGTTGTTGTCAGTGCAATTATTCTTCTTGTTCCGTTTCATGTCGGATTGCCGGGGATATTTATTGCAGAGGCTTTTGGGTCACTGATCAGTCTGCTGCTGGTGATTCCCGTTTTTCGTCAGTTCAGGATTTTTTTTTCAACACTCCAGTTGAGAGAAATGCTTCGTATTGGCTTGCCTTATGTGCCGACAGGGATTGCCGGACTGCTGATTCATCTGATTGACAGGAACATTTTAATCCGCATACCTCCATCAGAGATTCAACGAATCTATGGACAGGGCTATCAGGCTTCTGATATTGTTGGCATTTATGGAAGAATTGCGGCTTTTGGCGTTGTGTTGCAGCTTTTTATCCAGGTATTCCGTTTTGCATGGCAGCCGTTTTTTCTGCAACATGCCAAAGATCCCGAGGCAAAAAGGCTTTTTAAGCATGTGCTCAGCATTTCAACCCTTTTTACCATGTTTCTGGCGCTTGCAGCCACATTTTTTGTCCCTGATCTTGTCCGTTACCACTATTCAGATCGCTTTTACCTGCTGCCTCCGCGTTACTGGATTGGACTTTCAATTCTACCCTGGATTTTTTTGAGTTATGTCTTTGACATGATTTCAACGAATCTCTCCGCAGGACTTCTTATTACCGGCAATACCCGTTACCTGCCCGTCGTCACCTTTGCCGGTGCGGCGGTGACTGCACTTTTCTGCTGGTGGCTTATCCCGTTGAGTGGCATGGATGGGGCGGCTTATGCTATCGTCGCCGGCACGGCAGTCATGTGCCTTGTGATGGCATGGTATTCCCTCAAAGTATTTCCGCTCCGTTATGATTGGTTTAAGCTTTTTCTCTTGCTTGTGGCGGGTATAGTGTTTGCGTTTGTGCAGTTTAATACAGCTCAGCTTTTGCTGCATCCATTAACGATCCTGGGTTTAAAAATAGGACTTTTGGCCATATATTTTTTCATCGCGGTCGTTTTGTTTCGCCAGGAGGTTCAGTTTGCGGCAGCCAAAGCTGTGAGCAAATTCAGGTCGAAATAAAACGTTAAATCTACAGTGATCTTTTCAAGGCCGTGGCCCGATAGAGCGTTCCATTCTCATGACATGCCTGTTTGTTGCGATACGGCCAAGCACTTTTTTCAGTGAATCCCGTTGTTCCAGCGTGCATACTTTGGCAAGCTCATGAAAATGGAGAGATAGCTCACGCTCTATTGACGTTTGATGGAGTCCGATTTCTGCTGTGATTGTCTCAATTTTTTTATTATCTGGATTATCTTTCAGCGATTCTTCAACCAGTTGTGTTTTGAGCAAGGTAATCGCCTCCAGTTTAGGTCTGACTTTGAGAAAATGTTTCTCGCGCAGTTTACGGAAAGTGAGGTTTTGCGATTCTGTAAGGGCAAGCGGTTCAATAAAAGAGTTTTGCCGTCCAAAATTATGATGCCTTTGAGAGAACAACGGCTCCTGTCTGTGTGCGTTCTGCCACCACAGAACACCAAGCAGTGTTACATTGCACAGGGCGAGAAGCATAAGAGCTACTGAAACAAACCGTTTCGAAGAAATAAAGTCCATGTGGCTGCTACTTTGACATCATCATTCGGCAATTGCCACGCACAGAGATGGGATTCTTCATTGCTTTCATTGAGGAGTCGCGCTGCGCAGGGGTTAATATTGAGTTCATTTCAGCCACATGAGCGCTTCTCATGCGGGCAAGGGTGGCATGCTGCTTTCCGATCTTTTCTGCAAGCAGGTCAATTTTTTTTGCATCAGGGGTTGTCTTTAGAGATTCTTCCTGTAACTCGCGCTCAAAAGTCATGAGCTTTCTCTGTTCAGCCGAAACAAGGCGAAAATGTTTTGCCTGGAACTCCTCCATTTGCTCACATTGCTTGTCGTTTAGTCCAAGATTGTCCTGCATCCAATCCATTCTGCATTCCGGTATCCTTCCACCCCGCAAACAACCCATGCCCCGCTGGACGTTTGGAGCCGCTGAGGCAGTGCTGAAACCAAGAAGCACTGCACTTGTCAAAATCATTAATGTCCTTTTCATCGCATTTCCCTTTTTGATTAGCCAAAATAGTAACGTGTTCTTTGCTGAAGAATTCTGGTCAGGGAGCCTGGTTTTCATAAAAGGCTGTCTGATCATAATAAGCAAACTCCTGGTTCGCGTAGTTGTCACTTTGGATAAAAGACACCTCACTGATCGTTGTTGTTGATTCGTCACCCTGCTGAACTGACAGCAACGTGGAAGCAAGATTAATGACAAAAATCAGCGCCATGAATGCAAGTCTGTAATCAAAGTGAATGCCAAAATATTGCCCCCCCCTCTCCAGGCCTATTTCGCTTTCGACTCTACGCATCAACCGAACTCTGAATTGATGATGGAGTTCAAGAGGAACAAACTCATCAAGCAAATTCATGGTCTTGCTGACTTCGGCTTCTATTTTTTCATTATGCTGTTTCATCATTGTATCCTGTTTCATTATGTATGACGACAGGTTTGTCAAAAACTTGCGGTTTCAAAAAAATTAATGTTCCGAATAATAGGCATAGAGCTTGTCGTGAAGGTTTTTTTTTGCTCTGTGTATCAGAGATTCTACTGCTGAAACCGATGTTTTCAGGATATCGGCAATCTCCTGATTACTGTATCCATCCTGTTTGCTCAGAAGAAATGCCGTTTTCTGATTTTCAGGGAGTGTACCGAGAGCATCCTGCAATATGCTGGCTCGTTCGCTATCAGTGCAGGCATCAGCAGGATTATCGTGAAGAGGGGAGGCGATCTCCTCTGATGGGTCTCCAATGCCAATAACCCGTTTCAATGAGCTGAAACGTTTTTTCCGTTTCAAACGGCGCAGGTGGTCAAGCGATTTCGTGACGGCAATTCTGTATATCCATGTTGAGAGCTTTGCTTCTTCACGGAACTGCTCAAAAGAGCGGAACACTTCGACAAACACGTCCTGGGCAAGATCTTCGGCATCTTCACGGTTAAAGACAAAACGATAACAGGTATTGACGACCATCTCCTGATGTTGGTCCACAAGAGTTCTGAACAGCTTTTCTTTTGATGCCATCCCTGATTTATGCAATCTGCTTGTTGTAACCAGACTCAAGCAAGTTTTGTAGCAAAGGCCAGAACTTTATCAACCTTTTCCTGTGAGTCGGCTTCACAATAGACGCGGAGTACCGGTTCAGTGCCGGATGGCCGGATAAGCATCCATCCACCTTCAAAGTGATATTTGTAGCCGTCAAGATCGTTGAATTTCAGGACTTTGTATCCAGCGATGCTTGTAAGATCACCTGCGGCAGCTCGATCAATAATTACCTGTTTTTTCGCTTCGCTGACACGCAGGTCGAGGCGGTTAAAACAGAAAAAGCCATACTCATCGTACAACTCCTGAACAAGTTTTCCAAGAGATTTATCCCTGCGTGTCATCATTTCAAGGATAAGCAGAGCGGTATAGACACCGTCGCGTTCTGGAAGAAATGCTGGAATGCCTATGCCACCGGACTCTTCTCCTCCGATAAGGATATCATTGGTGGTCATGAGTTTGCTGAGATGCTTGAAGCCGATTTGGAGCTCATGCATGATGAGATCATGTTTCTTGCATATCTTGTCGATGACATCGGTCAACGCAAATGTTTTAGCAACTTCACCGGTTTTGTGCTGATACTCGACCAGATCCTTGAGAATAATCGCAAAAAGTTTATGGGAATCCACAAATGCGCCATTTTCGTCAAGCATGCCTATCCTGTCGGCATCTCCATCATTGATAATACCAATATCGGTTTCAACCTCATTGAAGAATTCGATAAACTCTTCGATATACTGAGGCATCGGCTCGGGATTGATGCCTCCAAAACCGGGGTTGATGCTGCAGTGATAGCAACTGAGCATTGATTCATCAAACAGATTTGAGATAAGATCCTGCCCGGCGCCGTACATGGCATTATGTGCTATTTTTATTCTTGACTCACGAATCAGGGGCAGATCAATGCAACACTTCAGATGGCTGATATAAAATCCTTTCATATCAATCAGCTCAATCAGCTTTTTATCAGGAACAATTATCGTTTGCGGGTCTGTCAGGGTAAGGTTGTTCTCAATTTCAGCGATCACTTCCGGGTGTGCGGGGCCACCATAAGGAGACTTGATTTTGAATCCATTATAAATTGCCGGATTATGAGATGCGGTAATGACAATGCCACCGGCAAGTTGTTTTGCTTTAGCATAAAGGGAGACTGCGGGAGTTGACACAAAACTGTCAGAAAGAAATACCCTCAAGCCCTGTGATGAAAGGATGCTGGCTGTATATTCGGCAAATTCTTTGGACATAAAACGGGTATCATAGCCAATACAAACCCCTTTTGCCCTGTTTGGATGGTCCAGAAAATATTTAGCTGAAGCCAGTGCTACAAGTTTAAGGTTATCGAAGGTATACTCTTTTGCTATAATTGCGCGCCATCCGTCAGTACCGAATCTAAGTTGCATTCTTTATTGATGTTGATATAATTATGAACAAAATTCCGTTATTCATTTGGAAGAAAAATAAATAAATATATTGCTAAAGTAAGGATTCCATGTCGTTCATCCAATTATCTCTCTTTTTTAATGCAAAAGATACTGTTTGTTTTAGCTGGAGAAGTATCCGGGGATATGCATGCTGCCGGAGTTATTGCTGAATTGTTGAAAGCAAGGCCCGATATCAGGGTTTTCGGTATTGGCGGCCAAAAACTTCGGCAACTTGGTGCTGACCTGTTATATGATACTGCACAGATGAGCATCATGGGGCTTGTCGATGTGTTGAAACATTCGGGATTTCTTCGGCGGGTTATTCGTGACCTCAAGGAAGCTGTACATCGTGAAAAACCGTTTGCGGCATTACTTGTTGACTATCCGGGCATGAACCTCATGATGGCCCGTTTTTTGCGCAAACTTGGAATTCCGGTTATCTATTACATTTCTCCGCAGGTATGGGCATGGAAAGAGGGCAGGGTCAAGGCTATTCGCGCTCATGTTGATAGGTTACTTGTTATTTTTGATTTCGAGGTTGATTTTTTTCGACACCATGGTATTGATGCCGAATTTGTCGGTCATCCAGTTATTGAAGAACTTGCTGAAGTCTCTCTTCCTTCCAGAGAGCTGTTTTTCAAAAAACATACACTTGCACCTGAAGCCAGGCTTATCGGACTTCTGCCGGGAAGCCGCAAACAGGAGATTGCCCATATTTTTCCTGAAATGCTGAAAGGAGCACGTCTGCTGAGCCAGGAATATCCTGCCGTGTTTCTCTTTGGACGTGCACAAAATCTCAACGAAGAGGCCTACAGGGTTTTGTCAGAATACGGTGATCTCTCTGTTCTGGAGTGTTCAGCCTATGAGGTCATGCAGTACTGTGAGGTTGTTTTGGTGACATCGGGTACCGCGACGTTTGAGTCGCTTTGTTTTGGTGTCCCCATGATTGTTGTTTATAAAACAGGAAAGCTTAATTACCTGATCGGTCGCCAGTTGGTAAAGCTGAAGAATATATCATTGGCAAATATTGTCGTTAAAGGACTTATGAGTGTTGAACGTGCGGTGCCTGAGCTTATTCAACATGAGGCTTACGGAGCAGAGATATACCGTCATGCCCGAATGATTCTTGATGACGCCAATGTTTCCAGTACGATGCGTCGGGAGTTGCTTGCTGCACGGGCAAAGCTCGCTGAAGTTTCTCCCTCACCCAGAGTTGCCGGTATTTTACAGGAATACCTTTAAACGAAAAACATACTCTTATGGAAAAAGCTTTTGACTATCTTGCCCACCATCCGGTGTTGTTTTTTATTGCCGTCATTGTTGCCTTCATGATTCTGTTCTCTTTTCTAAAAAAAGTTGTACAGGTTTTTTTTATTATCGCCGCTTTTCTTGTGCTCTATGCGGCCTATCTCACTCTGAGCGGAGGCCATATTCCTGAAGCATTTCACCATATCGAACAGTCGGTTACTAACTCATTCCATTTTTTGTTCGACCTGTTCATGTCATTCCTGAAATTTCCGAAAAAGGAGCTGTAAATACTCGATGATTTCAGGATATTTATTTTCAACGGGTTAACGCTCTTTTCACTGTTATGGAACGACGAGAGTTTATAAAAAAACTGCTGATGTGTACAGGCATTGGCACCGGTGTTGCCGTAGCAGGAACAGCAGGGCTTGTTGGATATTACCAGCCGAGAAAAGAGTTTTATGGCGGTCCTGCCAAAGGAGCGGAAGGGAAAGAGAAGATCGATGGATCAAAAAAAGTGGTGGTCATTGGCGGCGGTCTGGCGGGTATCAGTGCCTCTCTTGAACTTGCCCTCAGGGGTTTTGAGGTGACGCTGGTCGAGTCATCCCCTCTCCTTGGAGGCAAACTCACGGGCTGGAATCTTGATGCTCTTGGCGAGAGTTTTCCTGTGGAGCACGGTTTTCATGGTTTTTTTGACCAGTATTACAATCTCAATGAGATGTTTGCCTCTGCGGGTGTCAAGCAGGAGGTTTTTTCAGCCTCTCCCGGATATCCTGTGATGTTTAAAAATGCTCCTGAAGAGCTCTTCGGCCAGACACCGAAGTTATTCCCTCTCAATGTGCTCTCTATGGTAGGGCAGTCCCGCCGACTTGACTTGATCTCCTTTCTGAAAAATACCAAAGGATTGACTTCAATGGGGGAGTTGTTCCGATATGAGTACAAGAAGACGTTCCGCAAGTATGATTCGATTGATTTCATGACCTATTGCCGCCAGGGAGAGGCTTTGCCCGCCTTTGTTGATACGGTGCTGCACCCTTTTTCTGATGCGACGATGAACCGTATGGAGGTGTTGTCGGCGGCAGAGGCTATACGCTATTTTCATTTTTATTTTATGGGCAGTCCGGAGGGGCTCGCGTTCAAAATAACGAATCAAGATTGTATGACCGCTCTTGTCAATCCACTTGAGGCCAAACTGAAGCAGCTCGGGGTGAAGCTCCGGAAGGGGTGCACGGCAAGGAGCATGAAGCTTAATGAGGAGAAGGTTGCCGGGGTTGTTGTGGACACGCCGGAAAGTGGTACCCCCCTGTTCTTGCAGGTTGATCCGGCGGGTGTACCGCAAAAAAGCTTTGCGGCTTATGTCACGGCCGATGGGGTGCCGATTATGGTTGGACGAAAGGATACCGGATATATTGCCTATGACGGGCGCTGCACCCATGCAGGCTGCACGGTAAAACCCGATACTCTTGCTGGCGGGTTTTACTGCCCATGCCATGCAGGCAGGTATGATGCCTCGGGAAGAGCGGTGAGTGGTCCACCCAAGGCTCCGCTTGCCAGACTTGCTGTTGCGCTGGAAAAAGGGATGCTTGTGGTGAGCCGTGAAAATTATTTTGATGGCGGAGAGGGTGAAGTGTTGGCTTGCGATTATTGTGTGATAGCTTCTGATGTGCGGGGTACCCGAAAGTTGATTAAGGCTTCGCAGTTGCGTCATCCTGAGTTTGAGTCGCAGGTTGCTTCGCTCGGGGAAGCGGATCCCTATGCGGTGTACCGCCTCTGGATTGATCGACCGCTCACTTCGGCAGAATTTCCGTTCTATACTGTTTCAGGTTATACCTATACCGACTCAGTCTCTCTCTATTCCCATTTTCAGGAGCCCTTTATCTCATGGGCAAAGAAGCATGGAGGCTGTGTTGTTGAACTGCATGCCTACGCCATTGCGCCGAAGGATATCAGGCCGGAAGAGGTGATCAAGGCGACGATGCTTCAAGAGCTGCATCTCTTGTTTCCGGAATCAAAGGATGCAACAATCCTGCATCAACTCTTTATGCAACAGTCCAATTTTACCCGATGGGCTCCGGGAGATCACGCTCTTCGCCCCGGTCTTGAAACGCCCTTCACCAACCTTTTTTTTGCTGGAGACTGGGTAAAAGTTGATGCTCCGGTTTTTCTCATGGAGGCGGCGGCCTTTACCGGACGAATGGCTGCCAACGCCATTTTCCGGCAGGAATCGTTGAAACCAACTCCGCTTCCTGTTGTGCCGATGAAAGGCTTGTTTGCCTGACCAACCCCAGGCACTGCACGACAGTATTGTGGATCAGTGGACGGAACGCACGAATTTTGATGTTGTCTGATGTCGGGTAGACCCTGTTGCTGAGCAGAATAACGGCAAGTTCCTTTTCGGGGTCAATCCAGATGCTTGTTCCTGTGAAGCCGAGGTGACCGTAAGAGGAGTTTGAAAAAAAGTCGCCCGCTGAGGAGTGACCCCCAGGAGAGCGCAAATCCCAACCCAATGCTCTCGGAGAGTTGCGCCGGGAGAGAAATGTTCTGAGTGTGGCCGGGCGAAAATAGACTTGGCCTTTGCTGTTCCCGTCGTTCATCAGCATTGCAGTCATAAGGACAAGGTCTCCGGTTGTTCCATACAATCCGGCATGACCGGCTACACCTCCAAGGAGCGCGGCATTCTGATCATGGACCAGCGGACGCTCTCTGCTGAACGGCCAGAGTGTATCTTTCTCCACGGGCGCAATATGCCAGAGAAGCGATGGTGGTGGGGTAAACATGGTTGATCTCATTCCGAGGGGTACAGCAAACCGTTCATGGAAGTTTGACGCAAGAGATTTTCCGGTAATGGTTTCAACTATTCTTCCAAGCAGCATGAAGCCGAGATCACTGTAAAGAGTTGTTGTGCCTGGAGCAGAGAGAAGTGAATCGGCGGCAATGGCATTAAAGAGCTGTTCCGGGGTTGTGCAGCTTTTTGAAAAATAAGTGTGGGCTCTCAAGCCGGAGGTGTGGTAGAGGAGCTGCTCAATTGTCACCGTTCCCTTACCGTTTTTTGCAAAATCCGGAAAATACGTTGCGACAGGTGCCCGAAGTGAGAGTGAATCATGCTCAACAAGTTGCATGACAATGCTGGTGGTGACAACAGCCTTGGTCAGAGAAGCAAGGTCATAGATTGTTGTGGTATCAACGGGAGCGCTTTTGGGGCTATAGGTCATATTGCCGAAGGCCCTGTGAAAAACAACCTTCCCCTTGTAGAGAACAGCAAGAGTTGCCCCGGGAAAAACCCTGTCGCTGATTGCGTGCTCAACAATGGCATCGAGCGGCTTGAAATCATAAGCCTTGAGCTCAGCCGGGAGAGATACGATCAAACCCGCAAGAATTATGCATGACGCAAGAGCAAAGTGGCGCAATTGCATTGAATTTTCTGCCTTTAAAAGACCGAGAACTTGACATAGCGACCCGGGTGAGCTTTCAGGTCGACAAGCACAGAATCCAGGGAAGAGAGTGTCCGTGACAGATTATTATAAAGCACCGGATTTGAAGAGAGCTGTGCCAGAGTGCCCTTGTCATTGTTGAGTTTAGTCATCAGTGATTCAGTTTTCAAAGCGATTTGGTTAAGATGTTCAAGACTCTCTTCAGTATTTTTTGCCATTGCCTTGTCATTGAGGAGCTTTGGAAGAAGACCTGATCCATTGGAGGCTTTCTGCGTCAGTTTTGAAAGTTCGGAAGTTGTGGTTTTCAGGCTGCTGACCGTTTCGGCTAACTCGCTTCCCATTTTTTCGTCAGAGATCAGCCTGCCAGCCATACCCTTGCCGCGGTTCAAGTGATCGAGAAGCTCATTGATTTTGACAAAAGCGTTGTTGGCATTGCCAGTGAGGCTTGCCATGCCCTCCTCGGTCTCAAGGGGAATATAATCTCCGTTTTGAACAGAAGCTCCTTTGCCTGTTGTGATATCAACATACTTGTCGCCAAGCACGCCCAGAGATTTAATAGTGGCTTTGGCATCTTTTGTGACGAGGGGTGCAAACTCATTTTTCAGCCGGAGAGAGGCCACGACAAAA
Organism: Chlorobiaceae bacterium; assembly: GCA_037141805.1. Classification (GTDB taxonomy): domain Bacteria; phylum Bacteroidota; class Chlorobiia; order Chlorobiales; family Chlorobiaceae; genus Chlorobium. Next base: position 18,867 of record JBAXBW010000010.1, read on the forward strand.
AGCGAATCGTTCCGTCTGAAAAAATCCATTTTTGAAACCGTGCCTATTTTTTTACCGGAGACTGAGACAAAGTTGTTTTCAGCAAGACTCTGCACATCTCTCGATACTATTTTTATGGTCGTCACACCGGAAAAAAGATTGGTGTTTTTACCGATAACCAGTCCCATATAGGCCGCAAAACCGATGCCGAAAACAAAAAAAATACCGGTTTTCAGATCGCTCCATTTCAAAGCGTTCGGATTTTTCATACAGGTGAAAGTCTTAAGTGTAAGTTATAATTCAAGAATTTTGTCAGAAAGAATAGAGCGTATAAAAGGGTGCCGGGCATTATGAAGTTTTTCGGTCACATCGTCGAAAATGATTTCACCCTGGTAGAGCACAGCAACTGAATCGGCGACATTGAAGACATCATCGATAATATGGGTAACAATGACAGCGCCAAGGTTGTTGTTATGGCGCAGGGAGCTGATGAGCGAGAGGATTTTTTTTGAGCTGACCGGGTCAAGCCCTGCCGTTGGTTCATCAAAAAGGATCATGTGCGGCTTGAAAATCAGCGCTCTCCCTATGGCAACTCTTCGGCGCATTCCTCCACTCAGACTTTCAGGGAGCTGATCTTCATAGCCTTCAAGCCCGGCAAACTGGATCTGTTCGGCAACTCTCCGGATGATCTCTTCTTCCGGGAGTTTCATGTTTTCACGAAGAAAGAAACCCAGATTCTGGCTGATGGTCAAAGAGTCAAAAAGCGCATTTCCCTGAAAAACCATGCCCATCTTTCGCCGTATATCGTAAAGGCTGGTCTCGTTCATGTTGCTGATATCCGTGCCGTCAACCAGAATCTGCCCATTGTTTGGCTTGATAAGGCCGAGCATCAGTTTGAGAATCGTACTTTTTCCTACGCCGCTTGGTCCCAGGATTGCCTTGATCGTGTTGTCCTGGACAGTCAGCGAGACATTTTTAAGAATCTCCTTGTCGCCATATTTTAAACCAACCTTTCGTAATTCAATCATGTAGGTTACATGTTTTCCAGTACTATCTTTGAAACGTAGAAATTGGCAATCAGGACAAGTCCTGATGAAACAACAATACCCTTAATAGTCGAACGCCCGACACCAGCGGTTCCTCCTCTTGCAGAAAAGCCATTGAAACTGCTGACAAGTGTTATAATGACGGCAAAGACCGGGGCTTTCAGGAACCCGACCACAAAGTCTTTGGCCACAAGCCGGGGATAGACAGCGTTCCAGAATATTCCGGGATCAATCCGGTGATAGTGCTCAGCCATGTATGCTGCGCTTTGAAGACCGGCAAAGTCCGAGAGGGCGGTCAATGGCAGAAACATGATAAGTGCGGCGACCAGTCGAGGCATGACAAGTTTTGCTATGGGGTCAGTGCCGAAAGCGCGAAGGGCATCAATCTGTTCTGATATCTGCATGGCACCCAGTTCAGCACCGTTTCTTGATCCAAACCGGGCGGAGAGCATAAGGCCCATCAGAAGCGGCCCGAGCTCGCGTATAACCGAGAGCGCGGTTGAACGTCCGAGCATTGTTTTTGCTCCAAAGTCTTCAAGCAGATTGCCCACCTCAATAGCCAGAAGTGCGCCTATGGAAATAGAGCTGACCAGCACAATGGGAATCGAGTCCGTACCGCATATTGTTGCCTGATCAAGCACATCCCGCCAGTAGCGGATTATTTTCGGAAAAGACATAAATGCCCTGAGCGAAAAGAGAAAAAATTCCTGCATGGTGAGTAAAAAAGCTTTCAGTTGTAGGACAAGCTTTATCCCCAGACTTCGAATGAATGTTATTGGCATAGAGAAAGAGCGATGAGGTGTGCAGCCTGAGACCGTTTTGTTTTCATCATGCGTGTAAAAGTCGGCTTTTCATTTTCATTACCCAATCGTAAGGTATAGTTACCTTCCCGAAAACATCGTCATCGCGCTCTCTCATACCATGATAATCGGAGCCTCCCGAAAAAAGCAGGAAGTACTCATTGGCAATTTCACGGTAGTAATTCTGCCTGTAGGTATCATGAGAGGGATGGACAATTTCAATACCATCAAGTCCGAAGGTAATCAACTGTTTCAGTGTTTCATCAGGAACGTTCTGCGCAGGATGAGCAAGAAAAGAGAGCCCTGAGGCCTTGTTGATGAGCCTGATAACATCGGCAGGATGCGTCTCGATACTTTTCACATAAGCCGGACTGTGTGAACCGAGATATTTGCTGAATGCTTCGCTGAAGCTTTTCACATAGCCTACATCCTGAAGCACTGCGGCAATATGTGGCCTTCCCACACTGCCGTTCTGGGCTTTGACGATGATTTGCTCAATACCGATTTTAACACCCATTTTGGCAAGCTTGCTTACCATGCGCTCCGCCCTTTCGGTGCGCAGGTGACGGCAGTGGTCAAGATATTCTTTCAGCCCGGAATGCTGATAATCAAAAAAATAACCAAGGACATGAATATCATAGCCCTTGTAGGTTGAGCTCATCTCTACACCAGGAATAAGCTCAATACCTCTCTCCAAGGCTAATGGCTTTGCTTTCTCGATACCTAAAACAGAATCATGGTCAGTAATGCTGATGGCCTTTAATCCGACAAGTCTTGCTTTTTCAATAATTTCTGCCGGTGAAAAGATGCCGTCCGAACATTTCGTGTGTATGTGTAAGTCTGCTTTTTCAAAGCCACTATGCCCTAAGCTTGACAAGCTGTATGGCACGGCTGACTAATTAATATGTTAATTTAGATTAACTGTATATAAGAAAAAAATTCCGCCTGCTTTCCACAAAACTTGAATTATTTTTCACGGTAAAAAGTTGTTCCCGGAGTTGTTTGATTACGGTTGCAGAACCCCTGTGGCAACGAGGTAAAGAATGGCCGCGCCAGCCACAAGCCGATAGGTAATAAAAATGGTTGTCGTGTGTTTTTTCAGGTAGTTGAGCAGAAAGGCAATCGATGCGTAGCCGACAATACCGGCGGTGAGGGTTGCAACTATGATATTGGTAATTCCGTCAGGAGATGCGGTAATGTCGCCCCATGTTTTATAGAGTTCCAGTAACGCCGCAGCAAATACCGAAGGGAGTGACAGCAGAAATGAAAAGCGGGCTGCGGTCTCACGGGAAAGATTCAGGAAAAGCCCCCCGGTTATGGTGACACCCGAACGGGATGATCCGGGAATGAGAGCGACGCTTTGAGCCAGCCCTATCAGCAGCGCCTCTTTCCAGCCAATATCTGCCATTGATTTCATGGGTAGATCATTTTCACGCCGTCGCTTTATTTGTTTTTCAGCAAGAGAGAGGATGAGGGCCAGGCCGATCAGTGCTCCGCTGACCCAGTACAGTGAACGGAGGCTGGTTTCAATCTCTGATTTAAAAAGAAGGCCGAAAAAAACAATCGGGAGGGTTCCCGCTGCAATCATCCATCCCATTTTGGCTTCAGCGCTGCCCAATGGTTTGCGCCTCACCATTCCCTCAATAACAGCCCGGACAATAGTGGAAATATCTTTCCGGAAATAGAGAAGAACCGCAACAAGGGTTCCGATCTGTACGATGGCGGTGAATGCCGCTCCAGGATCTGCCCATCCTGCAAGAGCCGGAATGATTCTGAGATGGGCGGAGCTGCTGACAGGCAGGAATTCCGTCAGTCCCTGAACAATACCGAGAAGAGCGGCTTCAAAAAGAGTCATAGTGTTGCATAGGTATTGGTTAACGGAATGCCGTGCACTGCCAGAATATTCTTGAGTGCGGCAATGGCTTTTTGGACAGCAAGAGAGCGGTGACTGAGTGAGTTTTTTTCTGCCATACTCATCTCGGAGTATGTTTTTCCTGTGGAATCCACCAGAAAGACGGGATCATATCCGAATCCGCCATCGCCTTTTGGTTCAAGGGTTATGGAGCCGGGAACAACTCCATCCGCAGTTTCTTCAAACAGGAAGGGTTGTTGCGGAGAAGGGAGTGAGCCTTTCATGACAATCACGCTTCTGAAACGGGCGGCTCTGTCGGCAATGCCGTTCATGCTGCGCAGCAGGTGATTGACATTATCCTTATATGTGGGAGACTCTCCCTCAGGCATGGGGGCATATCGGGCGGAATAGACGCCAGGTGCTCCATTCAAGCTCTTTACTTCCAGACCAGTATCGTCGGCCAGCGCGATCATGAAGGGGAACCGTTCAGCAAGAATGTCAACAATAGCCCTTGCCTTCAGCAGAGCATTTCCTTCCAGCGTTGTCTCGGTCTCCTCAATGTCAACGTTGACACCAATTTCATGCAGCGCAAAAACGCTGAAAAGGGGCGAAATATTTTCAAGCAGCGGACGGAGTTCCCTTACCTTGTCGCGGTTGCCGGTTGCAAGGATAATCGTAATCTGGTTTTTGGCAGTATCAGTCATTGGAATGGTTACTTGATGATTCGGAGCATCTCCCTGACAGCCTCCTCAAGGCCGGTCATGACGGCACGGGCGATAATGGCATGACCGATGCTCACCTCTTCAATGTCGGTGATCTCCCTGAATGGCGCAATGTTCCGGTAGTCAAGCCCATGTCCTGCAACAACTTTCAGGCCGAGGCCTTTTGCATAAGCAGCCGCCTCACGAATTTTATTCAATTCAAGCTTCTGTTCATCACCTTGTTTCAGGGCATAGAGCCCGGTGTGCAGCTCCACAAGATCAGCGCCAGCCTCTGCCGCAAGGTCAACCGCTTTTTTGTTGGGTTCAATAAAAAGGCTGACCTCTATTCCAGCCGGTTTGAATGGTTTCAGAAATTCCATCAGAGTGGGGAAGTGCCGGACAATATCAAACCCCCCTTCAGTGGTGAGTTCCTCCCTTTTTTCAGGCACCAGGGTGATAAGCTCCGGCCTGGTTTGGAGGGCTATCTGCTGCAACTCCGTGGTCATGGCCATCTCAAGGTCAAGCTTTGTGGTGACAGCCTGGCGGAGTCTTGCCAGATCATTATCCTTGATGTGGCGTCGATCTTCACGCAGGTGGCAGACAATGCCTGCCGCTCCTGACTGTTCAGCAAGCAGGGCGGCTGCAACCGGGTCAGGCTCCTGTTCACCCCGGGCGTTGCGCAAAGTGGCGATATGGTCAATATTAACAGCTAATCTCATAAACGAGGAAATAATCGATGGGGTAAAACTCAGAGTGTTGTGACAGAGAGCAGAGCTCCTGCCAATGCTTAAGCGAAGGTAATGAAAAAATGGCAGAATGGGCAACAGAAGAGTTCTTTGAAGCCTCAACTCCTTCCAGCTCATTGATAGAATCCTCCAGAGTTTCTATTTTGCGATGCAGAAGGGATTTCCTGAATTGTTATCCTTTATTCGTCATTATAGTGCAGATTATGAAAACACAATCAACAGCATCACTCCTGAATATTGCTCTGGCTCTTGGTTTCGTGACTATTGGATACAACATCATTGAGGGCGCCGTCAGTATCTGGTTCGGATTGAACGACGACACGCTGGCACTGCTTGGCTTCGGTGTAGACAGCCTTGTGGAGGTTATTTCCGGCGCAGGAATAGTTCACGCAGTCCTTCGAATGTGCAAAAGTCCGGTTGAATCCCGCGATCAATTCGAGCGGCAGGCCTTGCGGATTACCGGCTGGGCCTTTTACCTTCTTGCCGCTGGCATGGTTCTTGGTGCACTGCTCAACGTACTGCAGGGAAATCGACCAGTGACCACAGTTCCCGGAATTCTGGTCTCTGTTGTGTCGATTGCCACCATGTGGTGGCTGATGAACGCCAAAATGAAGGTTGGAAAAGCTCTGCATTCCGAGGCGATTATTGCCGATGCGAATTGCACAAAAACCTGTCTCTTGCTCTCGGTGGTGCTGCTTTCAGGCAGTGTGCTGTATGAACTCTTTCACATTGGTTGGGTTGATGCCGCCGGATCGCTCGGCATTGCCTGGTTTGCATGGAAGGAAGGAAAAGAGTCGCTCGAAACAGCCAGCACCGGCAAACTTGGCTGCTGCTGCAGCGGGAGCTGCGAGGTATCTTAGGCAGGTTGGGATGAATTTGTTGTCACGATTTCAATTACAATAATAAAATGTGCGTATTTTCATTTTTTAGCGGATGCAACTGAAGCAGAATGAAGATTACCGAGCTCATCCATCAACCGGAAGGCCGCAGAATCGAGTTTAAAGAGTCACTGCCAACGGTTTCCGACCTTGCCAAAACCATTGTGGCCTATGCCAACGATGCGGGCGGAGAGCTGTTTATCGGGATAAAAAATGAGCCGAGAGAGATCACCGGTATTACTGAAGATGAGGTCATGGCCCTTGAAGAGCAGATAAGCAATCTCATTCACGCCCACTGTTATCCGGTCATTATCCCTGAAATCTCTTTCCAAGTTATAGAGGGCAGGCGATTCGTCAAGGTCCAGATTTATCGGGGCAGTAATTTGCCCTATTACCTCAAATCAAAAGGCAAAGTGGCTGGCACCTACATTCGTGTCGGCTCCACCAATCGTCATGCCGATGCGGAAATTATAGTCGCACTTGAACGGCAGCGCCGGAATATCTCGTTCGACAGTGAGCTGGTGCATGACAAACCGCTTGCCGACATCTCTCTTGAACCATTTCAGGAATTCTTCAAGGAAAAAACCGGCGAAGCATTGACTGACGAAACACTGCGAAAACAGGAATTGCTGAAAGAGTTTCAGGGCGTACTCCTGCCGACAAATGCTTATGTTCTTTTTTCCGACAGTCAGGTAAAACAAGAGCTTTTCCCTTACGCCAAAATTGAGTGTGCCCGGTTTAAAGGGAGCTCTTCTCAAGAGTTTCTTGATCAGAAAACTGTCGATGGAAATATTGCTGTTCAGGCTGAAGCTGCATACAGTTTTGTGCTCCGTCACATTAACAGGGGAGCAACAGTAAAAGGTGTTTACACGGAAAGCCGCTGGGAGTATCCTGTGGTCGCGATCAGGGAAGCTCTTCGCAATGCGGTCGTTCATCGTGATTATTCCCTTACTGGCAAAGATATCAAGGTCGCCATATATGACGACATGCTCGAAATCACGAGCCCCGGCAACTTGCTTCCCTCCATTGACTTTAATGAAATGGAGGCCCGCCAGTCCGATATCCGCAACAAGGTTATAGCGCCTGTCTTCAAAAAGCTTGGAATCATTGACCAGTGGGGTAATGGCTTGAAGCTTATCGCTGATGAACTGAACGCGTATCCTGAAATAGAGTTCAAATGGTTTGAAAAAGGGCTTCAGTTTCAGGTTCAGTTTATCAAAAAGGATTACAGGTCGGCTGGAGCCTCTACGGTAATGGAAGAGTGTGGCCGGGAGCAAGCTGGCACCAGGTTGGGACTAAGTCGGCACCAAGTTGGCATCAAGTCGGCACCAAGTCGGCACAAGGTTGAAATCGTCTTGAGTTCATGCGAAAAACTTGCGACGATTCAGCAATTGATGACGATTATGGAGTGGAAAGATCGAAGCAAGTTCAGGGAAAAATATGTCACACCGCTTTTGAAGGAGAATATTCTGGCAATGACTATTCCGGAGAAGCCGACCAGTTCCCGTCAGCATTACTGCTTGACCGAAAAAGGCAGGCGATTGCTGGTGGATATTCTTGAAGCGACTGCCTAATATGTTGTGTGTACGTGCAGATAACCTGGAAACTGGCAGATTCGATGTTGCGTACCGGCGAAATTGCTCAGACTATTATTGCAGCAAAAAATGTTTGTACCGTTCAAAAAATGAAAGTATCGTACATGAATGCAAACGATCACAGAAAAGTTGATGCAATCCGGTCTCGGGCATCGGCAGAACAAAATAATTCTCTCTATACAGTGGGCTCAAGAGATGGGAATAATTTATTGTAGAGAAATGAATAAACGCCAGTTACCTTTCATTGTCGTTTGTTTCGTCGATATCTGGATTCAGGAGGAGCCACCACTATGATTACTGCAATGAAGCTGAATAACTTTAAAAGTTATGAAGAAGTGCGCATACCGCTGGGGCCGCTCACTGTTTTGATTGGTGCGAATGCATCAGGAAAGAGCAACGCTATTGAGGGGTTGCGTCTGCTTTCCTGGCTTGCACAGGGCCACAAATTGTCTTCGATGCACTATGCTGATTCGGAAAAGGTAGTTCGGGGACGTATAGAGGATTTGGGCTTTCTGGAGTCGGACAGCTTTGGATTTGGCTGTGAAACTGATCTGCCAGAGTGGAACCAAATGACCATGAAACTTCAGTCCCGACAAGGTGACCTTCATGTACTCTCCGAATCAATTACGGCTCCGGGCGAGCTTGTCCCTTTGTACCAGATTTATCAAACTTCTGAAGGGGTTGGATCAGATGTTACCGTTGCATATAACAATTTTTCTCCAGGTGGATACAAGCCGCACGTTGTATGCAGTGATCAATTTGCGATTTTTACACAGTTGGATAGTCCAGCACAGTTTGTGCACGATAAAAAGAAAGTCCAGGAGATCATTCCCTCTACCCTGAAGTTCTATCAAGAGTGGCTTAGCAATATTTTATTTCTGGACCCCGCACCAGCTTCCATGAGGGAGTATAGTTTTATCTCTGATCGTCGCCTGCGAGGAGACGGGAAAAATCTCTCAAGTGTTTTGTTTTCGCTGTGGGGTGATGACAATCAGGCTGGTGAAGAGCCTTTCAATAGTCAACGGAACGCTATCCTCGAATTTATCCAAAGCTTGCCGGAACAAGCTATCGAGACGCTTGCTTTTTTGTTGACCCCTCGCAATGAGGTGATGGTCAAGCTGGTAGAGACATTTGGGGGCATGCCAAGAAGTTATGATGCTTCGCTTTTGTCTGATGGTACGTTACGGGTACTTGCAATTGCCGCAGCTATGCTTTCGGCTACCGAAGGAAGTCTGGTGGTTATTGAGGAGATAGATAATGGAGTTCATCCCAGTCGAGCGAGGCATTTACTCGATCAGATACAGTCAATTGCCAGGCAGCGTTCATTGCGTGTTTTGTTGTCGACCCATAACCCGGCAATGCTCGATGCACTCCCGGATTCTGCTATTGCGGATGTGGTATTTTGCTATCGTGACCCACAACAGGGATCAAGTAAAATGGTGAGATTGTACGATCTTCCTGACTATCCAGAGCTGATGGCCCAGGGCTCTCTTGGCCACTTGATGACATCAGGGCTCATGGAGCGTTTTGTCAAATTCCACCCCGGAAGTGAAGAACGGAAGGCCAAAGCTCTTGCCTGGCTGACATCCATACGCTCAGGAGGTGCCTTGTGAGTGCTATTGTGCTTCTTGATACCTCAGTCTATCTGAATATCCTTGATGTACCGGGCTATAATCAGGATCGGGAGAGCATCCTGGATGAGTTTCGACACAAGATTGAGGATGAAGATCTTTTTTTTCTGCCAATGGCGACAATATGGGAAACAGGTAATCACATTTCCAGATTGCCGGATGGCGGACAACGTTTTCGGTTTGGCAGTATGTTGGTCGATGATGTTTCCAAAGCTATTGAGGGTGTTGCACCTTATCGCCCCACATATTTTCCCTCGCGGGAGGAGTTTTTTGTTTGGTTAAAAGAGGTTCCAGAATTTGTGAAATGCAGCAAGAGCGAGAGAAAAACATGCGGAGTAAGCCTGAGTGATCTCTCAATTATCAAAGAGTGGGAAGTTACCTGCAAACGTAGCAATATGAGTAAGGTTCTGATATGGTCACTCGATTCTGATTTGGCGGGCTATGACTCAAGCATAAAATAATGACTGGGAAACGGTCAATAAACTGTGTGAGCAGAACTCAGACTTTGAGGGGTTCCTTAAAGCGGTCAAGATCGACTTTGAGTCCAGGCGTTTTCACAAAAATGAGTATGATAGTGTTGTCAAGGATATCCGAAGCTACATCCGCAAAAAATTAAAGATTGAGCTGGAGTAATGACCAATAAATGGAGAGGGAGTGAAAATTCAGCGGTTAAACATTGAGGGGTTTCGTTCTCTGAGGAACGTATCCTGGATTCCCGGCAATCTCAACGTGGTTATCGGGCGAAACGGCACCGGCAAGTCGAATGTATTGCGTTTTTTGGAGTTGATTTCAATTTCGGCTCAGGGAAAGCTGGGCAGGTATATTCAGTCTTCAGGCGGAATGGAGCCAATTGTTTGGGATGGTGTTGCCTCATCCATCAGACTTACTTCGTCAAAAGGCAGTTGCCCATTTCGATACTCTTCCAGTTCAAATCCAAAAGAGCCAAGCGCCGTGTTTGTAATCAACAATTGGTGCTGCTCTCGATTGGGAATCGGCCCCATTGCAGCAAGTGGTGTGCAGAGCGAAGCGGCTACAGCAGTTACCGCCTCTGCGAAGTTGCTTACCGCCTTCATGCCGAATTCAGCAAAAATGCCATGGCTGCCAATAACAGGAAG